>CBIHOZ010000030.1:0-54027 GCA_966211525.1 uncultured Chitinophaga sp.
TCCTTTCTTCAGGTTGAAGTTATAGATATATATCTTGTCGGTACCGAGATCAGCGGCATACAAGAAACGATTATCCGGAGAGATTAATGCTGAATGCAAATGTGAGCTTTGTTGGCGATCCGGATTGATACTGCTGCCGGTATATTTCTTGGAGTCAGATGGATTTCCTACCAGGCCGTCTTCAAACAACGGAAGTACTACCAGGTTGCCTTCATTATAGTTTGAGACAAAAGCATACTGACCTGTCTTGTCAAAACTGATGTGGCAAGGGTCAGCTCCGAACGATGAGCGTGTATTCAGTGCGTTAAGTTTGCCCGTTTTTGCATCAAGGGTATAGGCCGTTACCGAACCTCCCGTTTCGTTCTCACTTGCTTTACCGCGATTTACGGAGTATAAAAATTTGCGTGTAGGGTGGATGCCGAGAAACGAAGGACTCTCAAGCCCCGTAACGGTTTGGACCAGTGTAAATGACTTTTTTGCGCGATTAAATGTATAGATATAGATGCCTTCGCTGCCGCGGACGCTGAACGTGCCCACGTATAGGTATTCTTTTTTACTCTGTGCCAGAGATGAAAGAACGGAGAGGGTTAAAAACAATACACCCAGTAATTTTCGCATCATAGGAGATAGGTATGGTAACTATATAGATTGAAGGTACACGCAAAATTTCTTAAACCGAAACTTCTTTGTGTTTCTGTATGCTGATTTTTTTTGAATGGGCGAGCGATGCATACAATGCACCACTGGGTTTCATCATGCGGTTCTTCGTTTTCAGATCACATTCATATAGGCCGAAGCGCATACTCGGCCCCAGGTGCCATTCAAAGTTGTCCCACGTACTCCAGAAATAGTATCCTTGTATATCAATACCATCCTTGATTGCTTTATGGATGATCTCTGCGTAATCCTGTATAGCCTGCAGGCGAAGGAAATCACTTTCATCACACACGCCATTCTCGGTAATGATGATCGGCTTTTTATACTTATTCCAGTAACGGTCCAGGCACACGCGCATGCCTTCGGGATAGTACTCCCAGATGTCATCATGCTTGCGACCCATTTCAATAATCTTGTGAGGTGTTTGCAGATAAGTAACCGGCAAAGGATCGTGCGGAATGCGACCATAATAACTCATGCCGAAGAAATCAACCTTCTCAAAGTGACTCGGAACATAATCCATAAACCACCAGTCGCTGAGCCGTGCTGGGAACCATCCTAATATATTCTCTGCTGAAAACAGTGTAGCGTTATGCGATATACCGATCGGTTGATCCGGATACTTTGATTTGATATAGTCGTATACAATATTGTGGGCTTTGCCCATGTTGATCACAACTTTACCAGCGGTAAGCGGGTTGATCTTGAAAGGAGGGAAGAAGCCGGTGATCCACCCATAACTCGCATATACATTGGGCTCGTTAAATGTATTCCAGTATGAGATATAGTGTCCATACTCATCTACAACTTTCCTGCAGAAGTCAACCCATAGTGCGATGTTCTCTTCGCGTTCCCATCCACCGCGCTTCGCAAACCACAATGGATTTGTAAAATGATGAAGCACCATCATGATGTTTACACCACGCGATTTCAGTTGTTGTAATAGTGAGTGATAATGTTGTTTGGTTTCCGGATCGAAGTTGCCGAGAGGTTCCCGCTGAAGTTTGCTCCACATTAAACTCATGCGATAATTAGGAGCGAGTGATGCTATGATGTTGACATCCTCTTCAATTCTCAACTCGTGGTCGGTCGTGCGGTCGAACAGGTAGCCATCCCGTGATGAGATGCCTTGCCAGTCGTGCTCGAATGCAGTTTCTATTTGTGTCGCGGCAGTACTTGTTCCAAAGAAAAAGTGTTCCGGAAAAGTAAGTCTCATAATTATTTACGCGTCATAGCGCTCTGTGCATCTTCCCACGCTCTCCAATACTTACGCAGGAGTTTTATATCTTCCTGGATGCACGGATAGGTTTCTTCGCATTTCGGTATAGGAGGTAGTTCGCCATGCGAAAGGTGTACGGAAGTAAGTCCACCTGTCCATTCGAAGTGACCGGGGTCATACGGTTTTCTCCAGCGTCCGCCCCAGCGCAAGCCAAGCTTTTCGCCTTCTACACCAACCTTCAGCCACAGGGCTTTGTTGTCCCATACAGCAACCGAGTCAACGATCGGTACAAGATCAACCGCGAGCCCGTATTGATGCTTGGAACGTCCGGCTCCCGAGCTGGTATATTTACTACCCATTACTTTATACTCATTCTGCTTGGCGTGTGTACGATAGGATTCTACCACTGCGAGTTCAATTCCTTTGGCGCGGCAATTCGCGATTAATGTTTTGATGCGATCACGAAAGTAGGGATGAAGCGCTTCGAGGTCGGTGATCATCGACATGGCACCGCGATCTTTTCCAAATGCAAAGTTCTCTACGAAGCTCCATTGTTTCCATCCCGTTACAGTATCAACCGTAATGAAAAGTTCTTCGGTTACAGCGGTAACTTCAGCTGCGGGTTGTTCAACTACCGGCTCGGTTACCGGTTCGTTGTAAAAGAACTCAGCATGTTCGCGACAATCAAACGGGGCAAACAACTCATCGAGTTGAGCATGAGCAGCGACAGCCGTAAGCATCAGTAAGGAAGAGAGTAGGAAGGGCTTCAGAACATCACGCATTTTTGCAACTTGGTTTTGGTTTGCAAATATATGACATTAAAGATATTACAACTTTACCAGAACGTTAAGCTTGATGTGAAAAACTTACATCCGTAGTGCTTTTGTATTGCAACGACCAGCAGCTATATATACTGAAGAAACGAGCCCTCTATAAAAAAGAAGAGGCTACCGTTCAGGCAGCCTCTTGCTTGCAAAGTATATTTTGGGTTTGATCAGTTCACCGCATTGTCTTTGGCGAGCTCATCCATGAGCGTCTGATATTTGGTCTTCAGACCTTCATCAGCGCTGATAGCTTTTCTTACTTTGTTAAATGCGGCAGCACCTACAAAATCTTTTGCCAGCAATTGATACGTCTCCTTGATCTTGGCAGTACCGGCATCTTTCTTCGCGATCACTTCTTTTACAAAGCTGATCTCTTCCGGAGTAGCATTTGCTTCCAGCAGTTTACCTTCATCATTAATAATCTTGAAGAGTTCGTTGTAACGTTGTGCAGATATAGTCTGATTCGTAGTTACCATCGTTTTAATCTCTCCCGACAGAGCGGCTTGCATCTCATTCACAGAATCCATGGCGATCGCATACTTTTTCAACTCCTCATCCGTAACAGTCGCTGCATCTTGCGCGAATAACTTGGTAGAAAAAAGCGCCATGAAACACACCAGGCTAAAAAACTTCAACTTCATACAAATTTGGCTTTTTTTAGGTAAAACTTTATTTAATACTGTTTGCAGTATAATAAACCAAATGTTTGAACTGCGTTTCGTTTACTATGAACGGACGATAATTTATACAAATGGAACATGACGCCGATAAAATGAAAAAAAGCCGCCCCCGATAAAACGTTCGGGGCGGCTTCTCAATCAATCCCTGCTGATCAAGCCAACAACTTGTTATTGTGCGTGCATCTTCATATGAGGCGCACCTGCCAATATTTCGGCATTGGCATTTTCAGAGAATTTCTCAAAATTTTTCAGAAAGGCCTCTGCTAAAAACTGTGTCTTGTGATCATAGGCATCTTTATCACTCCATGTATTTCTAGGATCGAGTATTTCAGCCGGAACGTTAGGACAAGAAGATGGCATGGCAACGCCAAACACTTCGTGATTTTTATAAGACACTTTATCAAGTTCTCCATTGAGTGCCGCGGTGATGAGGGCACGTGTATGCTTCAGACTCATGCGATCGCCAACACCATATGCGCCACCAGACCACCCCGTATTTACCAACCACACATTTACATTGGCTTCCTTCATTTTCTTACTCAGCATCTCGGCATATACTGTCGGGTGCAGCGGCATAAACGGTGCACCAAAGCATGCGCTGAACGTCATGGTAGGTTCCACTATATCCGCTTCGGTGCCGGCAACTTTAGCCGTATAGCCTGATATAAAATGGAATGCTGCCTGTCCCGGTGTAAGTTTAGCAATAGGAGGTAACACCCCGTACGCATCGCAGGTAAGGAAGAATATATTCTTGGGATTTTTACCCAGCGATGGATGCGCTATATTTTGAATGAACTCCAGCGGATAGCTTACGCGCGTGTTCTCGGTAAGCCTGCCATCAGTATAGTCTACTTCATTCGATCCTTTTCGAAAGCCTACATTTTCAAGCAGTGCACCTGTGCGGATGGCATTAAATATATCCGGTTCCTTTTCTTCCGAGAGATCGATCGTCTTCGCATAACAACCTCCTTCGAAGTTGAAGATCACATTGTCTTCCGTCCAGCCATGTTCATCATCACCAATCAGTTTCCGGTTCGGGTCAGCAGAGAGCGTTGTCTTTCCGGTTCCCGACAATCCGAAAAATATAGCCGTGTCACCTTGCTTGCCGATGTTGGCAGAGCAGTGCATGGACAAAACATTTTTCTGATGTGGTAAGATGAAGTTCAGTGCCGAGAAGATTCCTTTCTTGATTTCACCTGTATAGCCGCTGCCGCCTATCAAAATAATTTTACGCGTAAAATCAATGATCGAAAAATTATGCTGACGGGTTCCGTCTTCATCAGGCACAGCATGAAAACCCGGTGCGTTCAACACGAGCCACTCCGGATCAAAGTTCTTGAGCTCATCTTCGTTGGGACGTATAAACATATTATACACGAAGAGATTGGACCACGCGTATTCGTTGATTACGCGAATATTCATACGATAGCGCGGATCTGCGCAAGCATATACATCGCGGACAAAGAAGTCTTTACCTTTAAAATACTGAAGCATCTTATTATAGAGCTTCTCAAATCGAGCAGGATCGAATGGTATATTAAAGTTGTTCCACCAGACAGTTTTTTCGGTGACACTGTCCTTAACCGTGAATTTGTCTTTAGGTGACCTGCCCGTAAACTCTCCGGTGTGAATAGCCACGGCACCACTGCTGGTGATCTTGGCATCACCGTTATCTAGCGCCATCATGGTCAGTTGTTCAGGGGAGAGGTTCCAGTAGGCTTTTCCATCGGAAATACCGAGGTGTTCGATCCCGACTAATCGGGACCTGATTCCGAATTCCAGCATGATCAATTTGGGTTAATGAGTTATGCGTAAAGGTATGGTCAATTAAAAATGGTTTCAATCGTTTGCAATTATATTTTGTTTCTAGTTGCGGTTAACAAACACTATTTGCGAAAATGGATTTATCGGCCTACTTTCAAGCCGGTTTAAAGAACCGCAAGCAATATTTTATTTTACCTACCTGACCTTTTTGTTTAAATGAGTCAAGAAAAAACTTTTTTTGGCCATCCGCGTGGACTGGCTACTTTATTCTTTACCGAGATGTGGGAGCGCTTCAGCTACTATGGCATGCGAGCGCTCTTGTTGCTGTATATGGTAGCCTCTGTAGAACGAGGCGGCATGGGCCTGGACGATAAAACCGGGGGTGCTGTGTACGGACTCTATACCATGTTTGTATACCTGCTCGCACTGCCGGGCGGATGGCTTGCCGATAAGTTCTTCGGCTTGCGTAAGTCTATATTTTACGGTGGCTGTATCATTGCACTTGGTCACATCTGTTTAGCACTTCCCTCAACCGAAACATTCTTCATTGGCTTGTTGCTCATCACGCTTGGTACCGGTTTACTGAAACCGAACATCAGCAGTATGGTGGGAGAGATATACCCGGCCGATGAACAGGTGAGACGTGACGCAGGCTTCTCTATATTCTTCATGGGTATAAATTCAGGTGCACTGATATCTCCGATCATTGTTGGATACCTGGGCGAGAATATAAACTGGCACTATGGATTTGCTGCTGCCGGAGTTGGTATGATCTTCGGATTGATACAATTCAAACTCACAGAAAAGTATTTAGGCACGGCAGGACTTGAACCGACACGTTTACCCGATGCTGCGCAGCAGAAGAAACGCGAGACTTCCATTCGCACCGGTTTATGGATAATCAGTATACTGCTAATTGTATTTGTAGCATTACTGTTAACACGAACCATTACTATCAACCCGGTTGTATTTGCAGGTGCTTCCGGTGTTGTTATCGGTATATCGGTATTGATATACTTTATATATGTATTCCTGTTCGAGAAACTGGATGGTGATGAGAAGAAAAAAGTGTTCGCCATCTTCCTGATGTTTCTCATCACAACGATGTTCTATACCGGTTATGAAGGACAGGGATCATCGCTCAATCTTTTTGCCGATCGATATTCCGATCGCAGTTTCGGATCGTTCATCATGCCGGCAAGCTGGCTTCAATCCGCTCCGCCGTTCTTTGTAATTCTGTTTGTTCCGGTATTTACCTGGCTGTGGTTTACGCTGGCAAAACGAAAACTCAATCCTACTACACCTGTAAAGATGGCGCTCGGTTTGATTTTCATGGGCCTCGGTTATCTTGTCATGATCGGAGCTTCTGATATAGTTATAGCAGGCGGTAAACCATTACCAACGTGGCTCATCGTTACCTATATGTTCCACACCTTTGGTGAGATCTGTTTATACCCAATAGGACTCAGTGGTGTAACGAAACTTTCTCCGAAGCGACTGGTAGGACAGATGATGGGTGTATTCTTCATGGCACTCGCACTCGGTAATTTATTTGCCGGTCTATATGCAGGCGAATTCAGTGACGAAGCGATCACAGCGAATCCTACATTACTAACGGAACTGTTCGGCTTCATTGTAAAGATCATGTTTATAGCCGGTGTGGTTGTACTGGTGTTCAGTAAACCAATTCGAAAACTCATGGGTAACGTCCAGTAAAACTCAACACGAACTCATTAACCACCATGGAAGGAAATAAATTTTTTAAACCTTACGTCTCGCCGGAACAGCGCATTCCGGAGTTCACGGTAAAATCTGTCTTGTTTGGTTCGCTCTTCGGGATCTTGTTCGGAGCCTCTACGGTATACCTCGCATTAAAGGCTGGTCTCACCGTAACGGCATCTATACCTATAGCGGTAATCGCGATTACGCTCGGGCGCAAAATTCTCAAGACAACCATACTTGAAAATAACATTATACAAACAACAGGCTCTGCCGGTGAATCCATCGCAGCCGGTGTTGTATTTACCTTACCCGGATTTCTCTTTCTCTCTCCCGGCCAGGATGGCGTAAGTATAGGAGAAGCTTACTTCGATTACCTCACAATACTAATACTCGCAGCCTTCGGTGGTATGCTCGGTACATTGATGATGGTTCCGTTACGAAGATCACTCATTGTAAAAGAACATGGTACACTTCCGTACCCGGAAGGAACAGCGTGTGCTTCGGTGCTTCAGGCAGGTGAAAAGGGAGGTGTATTTGCACAGACTGCTTTTGCCGGTATGGGTATAGCCATGCTATATGCGCTGATGCAAAAAGTATTTCACGTAATCGCTGAAGTGCCTGCCTATATTACGAGTCAGGCGAACAAGTATTGGCCATCGGCAGCAACGCGTGGAGAAATTACTCCGGAATATTTAGGTGTAGGGTATATCATAGGTCCGCGTATATCCGGTATACTTGTGGCGGGTTCGGTACTGGCATGGTGGGCTATTACTCCGCTGCTTAGCACACTGATCCATCCCGATACCATTGCCCTGCAGCTTGTTAAATTGGGAAACCTCGCGAGCCTTGATACACCCGGTGGTTATGGTAACTGGGATCCGCAGACACATACTTTCGGCAGTTACGCTGATGCTATATATCGCGCCTATATCCGACAGATCGGTGCCGGTGCTGTAGCGGCCGGTGGTTTTATAACACTCATCAAAACTATACCTACTATCGTGAGCTCTTTCCGCGAAAGCATGGGCTCACTAAAAGAAAAAGGACAAGCAAGTGTATTGCGTACAGAAGATGATCTGTCGTTCAAGTTTGTTATTATAGGAAGCATAGCGTTGGTGTTATTAACCGCGATGCTTCCGAGTAACATTATGCCTGGTGACAGTATCATTCAAAAGCTCTTCATTGGTTTACTCATTGTTATCTTCGGGTTCTTCTTTGTTACGGTGTCGAGCCGTATCGTTGGCTTGGTAGGTACCAGTAACAACCCGATCTCGGGAATGACCATAGCAACGCTTATGGGTACCTGTCTTATCTTTACCAGTATAGGCTGGTCGGGTAAATTTTATGAACCACTCGCCCTTGTTGTAGGCGGTATGATCTGTATAGCAGCCTCCAACGCAGGAGGTACTTCGCAGGATTTAAAGACAGGATTTATAGTAGGAGCAACGCCTCGCTACCAGCAGCTCGCGTTGTTTATTGGTGCAATCGTTTCATCCATTGCTATCGGAGGTATTGTTCGCATTCTCGATACGCCAACACCTGAAATGATCGAGCAAGGTATAACACACGCGATCGGAAGTGATAAATATCCTGCACCGCAGGCAACGTTAATGGCGACACTCGCGCGCGGTATACTTTCATTCAACCTCGACTGGCAGTTTGTAATTGTCGGTGTATTTATAGCGATAACGATGGAGCTATGCGGCATCAAAGCACTTGCCTTTGCCATCGGACTATATTTACCGCTGTCTACTACACTTCCTATTTTCGCGGGTGGTGCTGTAAAAGGTTATGTTGACTGGCGCGCAGAACGCAAAGGTGAAAAAGTATTGGATGATGAACTCGGCCGGGGAAGTCTCTTTGCAACCGGACTCATTGCCGGTGGTGCATTAACCGGTGTGATCGTAGCGATTCTGGCTGTAGTGTGGCCGAATATAATGGAAGCCATGAATATAGAACATGCTATAACCGAAAGTTTAGGAACCGGTGGTTACTATGCTTTAGGTACAGCCTTCTTCATCGCGATGATGGCCATGCTGTATCGGTTGGCGACACGTAAATAGGAAACAACGGTCTTGCTATAACATACGATATAGTATAGATAACGATGAAGCATAAAAGAAGAGGATGTCTGTTCAGGCATCCTCTTCTTTTTTTATAGGTGAATTATAATTGGGCTATATATTCGGCCCGGTGTAGTACTTGCCTGGTGGTTTTGCTGATAAGCAGTGTGTGCCGCAGCGGTGGCTTCAGACATTCGTATACATCATACTCCGTTACATCTGCATCCCAGAAAAATGAAGCAGCTTCGTATTCAGCTCCGTTGAGCTTCTTCTTCAACAAGGCTATATCACGATAGGAGATGGGGTAACAAACGGTGTCAGCTTTTAGAGCATAGCGCGGAAACGGCATGGAGTCAATGGCTCGTAACAAAGCATCACCATCAGCTTCATAAGTAAAGTAACTGGCATAGTTACCATTATGATATTTGATCTTTACACCTTCCGTATCATCCAGTTGAAGCGTGGTTAATACCTTTTTAGTAAGAGTATCTTTCAGCGAAGTGCGAAGAATGAGCGGAGGTATATCTGCAAAGTTATCATCGTTGACAGATGCTGCCGGCTTTTTACAGGCAAACGTAAAAAGCAGCAACAACGGAATGACGATGACGAAACCTTTCATAACATTATTACACGTTTATGTCGATAAGTTGTTTCAATGTTTCAAGTGCTTTGGTTTCCGATTGATCTACTTTGCCATCGGCCCGTACTATGTCCTGCATCGCTTCGAGTACATTGCCTTTCGGCAGATCAGATTGTCCGAAGTGCTTAGCAGTTTGTAGGAACAGATCGTTGAGTTTCGATTTGTCGAATGAATTATACTCACGAATAGCGGTGTATAATTTCTTCTCGATGTCGGTGTCAGCAGGATATAGCGCTTTCATTTTACTTTTGATAGCAGCCAGTTCAGAAGGATCGTAACTGCTGTCGGCCTGCGACAAATGCACGTATAGAAATACAACGAAATCAGGGTAGGAATTGTGAATGATCATGGTTTTGAAAGGTCTTGGTATAGCGAATGTAAACCATATCAGGTTTCCGCGCAAAAGTTTAAGTGTCCAATACTCAATAAAAAAGCCCCGCTGTTCACGGGGCTTCGATTTTTATAAAGTCCAATTGTTATTTGGCAGAACTTAAATCACCTACGAGATTTTCTTCGTAAGCCGGTTCAACGGTTCTTTGTTTCTGGCTGATCGTTAACGGTGCAATCAGGTCGGTAACTTTCAACAGTATACCGGTGCCGACAAATGTATAGGCCACTACAATCACCAATGCTTTCATGTGTACGATGAAGAGTGCTGTCTCACCGAAGAACAGTCCGTTACCCGTAGTGTTCGCTCCGTTCACAGCGGTGTTGGCAAGCAAGGCAGTCATGATCATACCAACCGCTCCACCTACACCGTGGCAAGGAAATACATCGAGTGTATCTTCCAGGGAAGTCTTGGTAGTTTTCCAATGCACCATCACGTTGCTGATCAAGCTGGCAAATGTACCGATAAACAAGCTTGAAGGTATCGTTACGAAACCTGCAGCAGGCGTAATCGCTACAAGTCCTACAACGGCACCTATACAGAATCCAAGCGCAGAAGGTTTTTTACCGCGTACAGAGTCAAACAAGATCCACGCAAGACCAGCCGCAGCAGATGCCGTGTTTGTAGTAGCAAATGCAGATGCAGCCAAGGTACCAGCGCTCAAAGCACTTCCGGCATTGAAGCCGAACCATCCGAACCACAGCAAACCTGTGCCAAGCAATACATAGGGAATGTTAGCAGGAGCAATGTGTTTCTTCTCTTCGTTGCTTCTCAAAAAGATTGAAGCTACTAATGCTGCTATACCTGCAGACATGTGTACTACCGTACCACCGGCAAAGTCAAGTACACCCATCTTGAAGAGGAATCCTTCTGGATGCCAGGTCCAGTGTGCAAGCGGTGAGTATATAAACAAAGAGAACAATACAAGGAATATAATATAGGACTTGAAGCGTACGCGTTCAGCAAATGTACCGGTGATGAGAGCAGGCGTGATGATCGCGAACTTCAATTGGAAGAACGCAAACAGTACCAACGGTATGGTTGGAGCAAGTGACCATGGTTTGCCATCCAGCACATTATGGAACATAAAGAACGATCTTGGATCACCGATGAGTCCACCGATTGAATCTCCGAACGCAAGGCTGAATCCCACTACGATCCACAGTACACCAACAACACCCATCGCGATAAAGCTTTGGAACATGGTATAGATAATGTTCTTCATGTCGATCATACCTCCATAAAAGAAGGCAAGACCCGGTGTCATCAATAATACAAGTGCAGATGCCGTAAGCATCCAGGCGATATCACCTCCGTTCATCCCCTCCGTCACAATTTGCTTGGGGGTTGCCGGCATGAAGACTGCCAGCACGCTGAAGCCGATAAGCAACAGCAAAAAGATTAATGATTTCTTCATAGGCGTTTAAAAGTTCTGGTTGTAGTTCAAAAATCGCCAATTTTTTTAAGATAAGGTTAAATTTTGCCTTTAGTTTGCATAAAAAATGATCGAAAACGTTGTAGGTAGTTTCAATTTTACCCTGTTCGTCTTAAAATGGGTGGATTTTTGAAAATCTTTTAACAACTGCGAGACCCTCGGGTTAAGCTTTTGTTATATGAAACTTATGCTGCACCACTCATGGACAATGTGTGTGAAGGAATTATTTTCGCGCCCATGTTCACACAATACGAAGATGTTCTCCAATATCTCCACGCGAACCTTCCCATGTTTCAGCGTGTCGGGGCGGTAGCATTCAAGAGTGACCTGGGCAATACGGTCGCGCTGTGTGAAGCGCTTGACAATCCGCAGAAGAAATTCAAGTCGATCCATATTGCCGGCACGAATGGAAAGGGAAGTACATCACACATGCTGGCTTCGGTTTTGCAATCGGCCGGGTATAAAACCGGGCTATATACTTCGCCTCATCTCAAATCATTTACCGAACGCATTCGCGTGAATGGGAAGGAAGTATCACAGCACTTTGTAGTTGATTTTGTGAATCGTATTCAACCGGTGATCGAACGGGTAAACCCTTCGTTCTTTGAAATCACGGTGGCAATGGCATTCGATTATTTTGTTCGTGAGCAGGTTGACATTGCCGTGATTGAAGTAGGATTGGGCGGACGACTTGATTCCACGAATGTGATCACTCCGGAGCTTTCGCTGATTACAAATATAGGATGGGATCATACCGATCTGCTGGGCGACACACTTGAAAAGATCGCTGCTGAGAAAGCAGGCATCATTAAGAAGAATGTTCCCGTAGTAGTGAGTGAACAGCAGCCTGGCATTGCCGATGTGTTCCGAAAAAAAGCCGCTGTTGAGACAGCACCGTTATATTTTGCATCGGATGTATATAGCGTTTCGCTTCGTGAAGTGCAGGGCAATACAGTATTTGATGTATTGAAAAACGGAAAGCCGGCTCACGCAGGCATAGCCCTACCGTTGCAAGGCATTTATCAGCAGAAAAACCTGGCGGGCGTACTTGGCGCCATTGATATTTTGAGACAACAAGGCTGGAATATCAGCGATGAACAGTTGCGCGATGGTTTGATGAAGGTAATGTCTCAAACCGGTTTGAAAGGCCGCTGGCAGAAACTGGGAACCAACCCGTTGGTCGTGTGTGATACCGGTCATAACCAGGATGGTGTTACACAGGTCGTGAAACAACTTCAACAGCTCTCGTACAGGAAACTGTTTATGATCATCGGCATGGTGAAAGATAAAGATATATCTACTGTGCTGGAGCTTTTGCCGAAGGAAGCGAACTACTACTTTTGCCAGGCTTCGATACCGCGTGCGCTGGATGCAAATGCGTTAGCCGAGAAAGCGCGCAGTATAGGACTGAAAGGTGAAGTAATTGCCAATGTAAATGAAGCCATTCAACAGGCGCGTGCACAGGCTTCTGCTGACGATGTGATCTTCATTGGCGGAAGTACATTTGTAGTAGCAGAGATTGAAGGGCTCTAAATTTTGAACTAGTAAAACTCAGAATATAAATTTTTGTGAAGCGTAAACTCGAACGTTTTAAGATCATCGAAGAAAGAAGTAACGTGATCGAACCTACCAAACCGATCTATAAAACGATTAAAGGAAAGTGGCGGGAAGAACATTTTAAAAATGATAAACCCATAACCGTAGAGTTAGCATGCGGACGGGGCGAGTATTCCGTTGGACTCGGCAGACTTTTCCCGGAACGCAATTTTATTGGTGTAGATGTAAAGGGAGAAAGAATATGGAAGGGAAGCACCGTGGCGGTAGAGGAGAATCTGACCAACGTAGCTTTTCTGCGTACGCATATATTGTTGATTGAAAATTTCTTTGAGCCTGGTGAGATTGATGAAGTGTGGCTTACATTTCCCGATCCGCGCCCGACCAAACGCGATATAAAAAGACGCCTGACGAGTCCGCGTTTCATGGAGATGTATAAACGCCTGTTGAAACCCGGGGGCTATGTACGATTGAAAACTGATAACACGATTCTGTATGAATATACATTGGAAGAAGCGCAGAACCGAACCGACATCATCGATCTGAAATTTACCAACGATGTATATGCTTCTGAACTTCGTCCGGAATGTTTTGATATCAAGACGCGTTACGAAGAAGCGTTTGCCGCCAAAGGAGAAACTATTAAGTATCTTCGTTTTCACTTTTAACTTTTTAACTTTCGTTTTATGAGCGACACTACAAATTTTTACCTCGAAGAAAAATTCCTGAGTGCAGACCGTATGATCAGCGAAGGACGTCTGAGTGAAGCGGCACACCTGTTGGAGGAGATTCTGGCAGAAGCACCTGATTTTGGCAAAGCACATAATCACCTCGGGTGGCTCTACGAAACGAAATTTAAAAACTACGCGCAGGCGGAAGAACACTACCGTCTCGCGATAAAATTTTCGCCCGAATATCCGGCAGCATACTATAACTATTGCTACTGTCTCTCTGCGCTTCGTAAATTCGATGACCTTGAGCGTGTACTCGAACTCGCCATCAAAGTATCCGGCATCAGCTATGCAACCATTTACAACGAATATGGCTTGCTGCGCGAAGCCCAAGGCAAACTTGATGATGCCATTCACTACTTCCGCCTGCACATCCAAAACTCATTCGATGCGAAAAGCATTGAAACTGCTGCAGACTCCATCAAGCGCTGCGAACGAAAGAAGCAACTGATTGGCTAGACGCACGGATGTGATTGGAGGATTGGAAAATTGGAAGATTGGAAGATTGGAAGATTGGAAAATTGAAAAATTTGAAGATTGAAAGATTAATAGGATTATTACTTCCCGACTTTCGGACTTCCGGACTCTTCATACTCCTTACTTCTTATTTCTTGCTTCTTACTCCCTGCTTCTCACTCCCGGTTTAAAGTATACCGTGCCCCTATAAACCCGCGTATACCCTGGTTCGGCGCAAATACATAGGAGGGATCGAACGTAAGCGCGTGCGGGTTGTCTGCCGTGGGTATTACTTGTCCGTTAGTATCGAACTGTACGTTGCGATCAAATGGATCAAACGGACGTGCTATACTATTTGCAGGAGGTGTATAGTTCAACAGATTTTTAATACCTCCATATACTTCCCAGCCTTTCGGAAATTTCCGTGTAACCTGGATGTTCTGGATACTCCACCAGGGGGAATATTGCGCGCGATTGTCAAGCTGTCCCAGTAAAGGAAGTCGCATGGGCCCATAAACATTGCCGGTATAGTCAATCGAAAAACCGGAGTTGCCGAAAGTATATCCCGCATTCCATACACCTGAGAAACGCTCGGTCAATAACTGGTGATAGGTTTCACCGTTTTCTGTAACCAGTACGTCCTGGGCTGTAAACCCGGCCAGTATCTTTAATCCGTTCGCCCACGATATGTCAAAGTTCATCGCTATACCTTTGGATACAGCCGAACCATTCAGATTGCTATAGATGATCTTGTTCGGATCGGTTTCATAATCCGGAATAATGCGGTTGGTAAAGTATGTATAGAACGCACTCGCATCAATACCAATAAATGTTCCGTTCCCGGTATATATCTTTTTCACAACGTTAAGGTTCGTGTTCCACGATGTCTCGGGTTTCAGCGATTCGGTAAATATAACTTGTCTCGCTCCGGTAAGGGCCGCATGGTCTTCTGTAAAGACATTGGCTACCCGATAACCGTTTCCGGCACTAAGTCTCACCACCGTTTGCTTATTGTGCGCGGTCCATTTATAGTTTAGTCGCGGTGAAAATATAGCACCGTGAACACTGTTGTGATCGTAGCGAACACCAAGCAAAAGATCATTGAATTCATTCAGCCTGATCTGATCCTGCACAAAGACACCCGGCAGCGAGGTGACGGATGGATGGTTGCCGTCTGGCCCAACCGTTGCAGGGGTATTGTCATCGTAATAGGTATACCGGTAGGCTGTACCGAGCAATACATCATGCCGCTGTCCGAGTTGCCGGTTCCACGTTAATTGTCCAAAGGCTATATATTGACCGGCATCGTAAGACGTTGTGCCGTAAAATGAATTCTGGTTATGTCCGTTGGCACTGAACTGAAAATTTATAGTTTCCTTCACCGGCAGCTGGTAAACACCAAATGTTTCCCAGCGACTGGTATATATACTTTCACCATAGATCTGATCGCCCCCGCGATATTCCGGAGTCCATCGCATATCACCACCCCAGCGATCTTCGTAATTATACCGGGCCGCTACAGATAATGTTTTGTTATTCTTTCGCTGTACATTCCATTTGTTGAAAACTGAAATTCTGTTTTGCAGCGTAACATCGGTAAAGCCATCGTGATTGTTATCGACCGGGTTTTGATAATTAAAGTAATTTATACCCAGCAGACTCTGTGCTTTATCACCGTGATTGAATTTAACGCCAATATCAGTATTGACCTCTGCCCACGATGATGCCATTACATCAACGGACAGGATAGGCGCCCGCGCAGGATTCTTGGTAATAACGTTGATCAATCCACCGACAGCTTCCGAACCATAGAGCGTGGAGGCAGGACCTTTCACAATTTCCATACGCTCAATCAACGCCTGCGGTATACCGGTGAGACCATACACGGTGGAAAGTCCACTTACAATAGGCATACCGTCAATCAGGATCATAGTATAGGGACCCTCGAGCCCGTTGATATGGATATCGCCCGTATTGCAGACATTACAGTTAAGCTGCGGCCGTACACCATTTACATTTTGCAACGATTCGAAGAGCGAAGGAGTGGGGTTGGCTTTGAAGAATGCCGCAGTATATACTTCTACCGGTACCGGGCTGTCCATGCGGCTAACTTCTTTCATCGTACCGGATATAACGACTTCCTGCAATTCAGATACAGATTCTTTCAAT
Organism: uncultured Chitinophaga sp.; assembly: GCA_966211525.1. Taxonomy (GTDB): domain Bacteria; phylum Bacteroidota; class Bacteroidia; order Cytophagales; family Cyclobacteriaceae; genus Ohtaekwangia. The sequence goes on from CBIHOZ010000030.1 coordinate 16,303, forward strand.
ACGAAATCAAGCGTAACAGATGCGTTTATTTCAGAGAGCGAAACCTCACGGCTCTGCGGTTCATATCCCACGGCAGATGTTATAACGGTATAGTGACCAAACGGAACATTACGAAGGGTATATATACCGGACTCATTTGTAACATCTGCGGGAGACGATCCTTTCACAACAACACTGACAAACGGCACAGGCTGCCCCTGTTCGGTTACTTTTCCGGAAATAGTGCCCGTCTGTCCAAAGGCGTGGATGTGCCCTATAATTATAAGAGTAGTAAAAATATTTATTTTCATTCAACTTTATTTATGTTTTATAGTTATAAAATTATAAAGTTAGATTGGTCTAACAAATTATTATGATGTAAAATCTTTTATATCTTTGACGATTAACGGATTGAGTTAATGGCTTCGCAAACAGAAGAGAACTACCTGAAAGCCTTGTTTAACCTCGCTAATGAGCAGGGAGAGATTAGTGCAACCGACCTCGGAAATATACTGCAGGTGAGTACACCCACGGTTAACAGCATGGTGCGCAACCTGTGCAAACAAGGCCTTGTAAACTATGAAAAGTATAAACCCATTTCGCTTACAGCCAAAGGTAAACGCGAGGCTGCGCTGGTTATCCGAAAGCACAGGCTCACCGAAATGTTCTTAGTTGAGAAAATGGGATTTGGCTGGGAGGTAGTGCATGAAATAGCCGAACAGATCGAGCATATCCAATCACCGGCTTTCTTCGATCGTATGGACGAACTGTTGGGTAATCCTACCGTTGATCCGCATGGCTCGCCGATTCCCGATAAGAATGGAAAGATCGTTTGGAAAGCCTATCAAAAACTTTCGGACTGCAAGCCCGGCGATACCCTAAAGCTCTCGGCGCTGACAAATTCATCCGAAGACTTCCTGATATTTTTAAACAGCAAGAAACTCCACCTCGGAGTAGTCATCAAAATAGAATCCATCGAAAAGTATGACGGAAGCATGACCATCTCGTATTTGAAAAAACATCGCGAGGTACTGAGTCACGTTGTATGTGAAAAGTTACTCGTGGAGAAAGCAGGCGGACGATGACGGGAGTTGTTATAAGTTATAGTTACAAGTTATCAGAAAATATACCTATATACACTGGGTTTGAAAATCCAATGGCATTACTGAAGACGCAAAGGATCACAAAAAAATCCCTTTGTGTTACTCGTGCCTTCTTTGTGTGCTTTGCGTCATGGATTTATATTCACCGGAAGGTCATGTTAACAATTTCATAACAACCAAAGTCAATTCAGTTCACACGCTCCCTTTACCTTTACAGCAAAGAACTTCTTCATAGGTTTGGGGATTCCCCGAGAGACATCTGTGTCTTGGGGAATCATTATTTACAGCCAATGGGCAAGAAAAAGAAACGAGAACTGGAACTCGTCATTTTATCAGATATACACCTTGGCACCTATGGTTGTCATGCGGAAGAGTTGTTGCGTTATCTCAAAACCATCAAGCCGAAGAAAATTATACTCAATGGCGACATCATCGACATGTGGCAGTTTAGCAAACGCTACTGGCCCAAGTCGCACATGCAGGTGGTTAAACACATCATGGGACTCCTCGCCAAAAATACCAAGGTAATATACCTTACCGGCAACCACGATGAAATGCTGCGTAAGTTTGCAGGCTTCCGGCTTGGTTCATTTGTTATCGATAATAAAGTTGTATTGAAGCTGAACGGCAAACGCGCGTGGGTTTTTCATGGCGATGTGTTTGATGTTACCATGCAATACTCCAAGTGGCTTGCCAAGTTGGGTGCGATTGGTTATGATACATTAATCCTGATCAATACCCTCGTTAACTGGTGCCTGCTGAAACTGGGAAGAGAAAAGATATCGCTCTCCAAGCGCGTGAAAGATAGTGTGAAGTCGGCTGTGAAGTTTATTAATGACTTCGAAAAAACTGCCGGAGATATAGCGATTGAAAACCGGTACGACTATGTAGTGTGCGGGCATATCCATCACCCGGAAATAAAAAGAATAGCAACAGACAAAGGTGAAGTAATATACCTGAACTCGGGCGACTGGATTGAAAACCTTTCATGCCTGGAGTACGATGGCATGAACTGGCGGATTTACCGGTATGCAGAAGATAAAGTTGCCCAGGCTATAAAATTACCGAAACGATTTAGAGGTGACAGGCTCGATAACGATGAAATTTTTCGCGACCTTGTCAACGAATTCTTAACGGTTAAAAAGTGAAAATCCTATTTGCTATTCAAGGTACAGGTAACGGTCACCTGGCCCGCGCGGAAGATGTTATTCCGATTCTGCAACAGTATGGCGACCTCGATCTGTTTATCAGTGGTGCCCAGGCTGATATAAAATTGCCGTATCCGGTAAAGTATAAATCCAAAGGGCTCAGTTTCTTCTTCGGGAAAAGCGGGGGTATAGATTTTCTCCGGACCTTTAAACAGAACAGTTCCAAAGAAGTATATAAGGAGATCAAGAAATTTCCGGTTGAGAAATACGACCTGGTGATAAACGACTTCGAACCGATCAGTGCGTGGGCGTGCCGCAAGCGTGATATACCTTGTGTGGGCCTGAGCCATCAGTCAGCCTTGCTGTCATCAAAAGTACCAACGCCTAAAAAGATAGATCCCGTAGGAGAGTGGGTATTGCATAACTACGCCCCGGTGGAAAAGTATGTATCGTTTCACTTTGAGCGCTACGACAAGAATATATATACACCGGTTATTCGTTCAGCCGTACGCGAGTCCAGAAATATAGAGAAGGAACATTATACAGTATATTTACCTTCGTACGATGACAAGAAACTGGTGCCGATACTCGCAAAGATTCCCAAGATAAAATGGCATATCTTCTCGAAGCATGCAAAGAAGCCATATCACATCGGTAAACTTTCAGTATACCCTGTTAACAAAGATGAGTTTGCCGAAAGCATGACATCCGCTAAGGGAGTATTGTGTGGTGCAGGTTTTGAAACGCCGGCAGAGGCGCTATATCTCGGTAAGAAACTGATGGTGGTACCGATGAAATCGCAGTTGGAACAGCATTACAATGCAGCATCACTGAAACAACTCGGTGTACCGGTATTAAAAAAGATGCGCAAGAAGAATGTAGAGAAGATCCTCGAATGGATCGAAACCGATGAACGCGTTACAGTACAGTACGATAACGTAACCGCTGAAGCTGTAGAACGTGCTGTTAAGTTGGGTAGAAGTTGATGATATTCTGCGTTAGTCGTTATACGTTATCTGTTAATCGTTATAAGTTAATTGTTATGATTTTAATTGTATAGATCGCTGCGCGAGAGTTTACCTTCTCTTGCGCAGTGCATTTTACTCGCAGCTCCAAGCTCACAGCTCGTAGCTATCCCAAGCTATATTTCAACATTTCATAATGCCTATATAAACATCCGGTAACGTTTGTCGTGTATTTTGCCAGGAGAAGAAAAAGTTATGAGAGAGAAAAAACATTTCCGGGTATTGGTGGTTGATGATGACAAAGACATTCTTGAGTTACTCGAGTATAACCTGGAGAAAGAAGGGTTTACGGTAAAGACTATCGATGAAAGTCAGGATGCTGTAGCGGTGGCAAAAGATTTCTCACCCGACCTGATCATCCTGGATATCATGATGCCACACCCGAACGGTATCGAAATATGCCGCGAGCTGCGAAGTATGAAACGCTTTTCGGATACCTATATATTCTTTCTTACTGCTAAATCAGAAAACTATTATCACGAAGCTGCGCTTGATACGGGTGGCGATGACTATATCGAAAAAGTTATCGGTTTGCGTGCGCTCACCTATAAAGTTGCCACTGTACTGAAACGCAAGTTTGTGATTCGGAAAAGTATAGCCGAGCTCAAGATCGGCAACCTGCGCATTCACCGGAAGTCTAATTCGGTGCAGATTGGCGATGATGAAATTACGCTGAGCAAACCTGAATTTGAGCTGCTGTTCTTCTTCGCGCAGAATCCCAGTAAAGTGATCTCGCACGAAAACCTGTTGCAGAATATATGGGGTTCTGAAATATACCTGTTCGATACGTCAATCGATGTATATATTCAGAATCTGAAGAAGAAGTTAGGCATCAACCTCATCCATCGCACCAGTGATAACCGTTACCGGCTGGATTACCGGTAAAATATAGCGTTAATTCCGTCTTTCCGTATCAGAAGCAGGCGGTATAACGCCCAGCTTTTTCAATACAAGATTGGAGATATTATACTTCTGATCGCTGAACAGTAAAACATCGCCACCGCCAAGCATTTGCGGGTTGATGATATAGGAGTAGCCATGTTCATTCGCTACAGCTTCAATGGCTTGTCCTACTTTTGTGAATACCGGTGTAATGAGTTCATGTTGTTTCTTCTCAATAGACGCCTGTGCGTTGCGTCTGAAATTCTCCATGTTGTCTTGCAGATAATTCAGTTCCGATTCCTTGTCTTTGCGTATCGCTTCCGGTGTATCGGCGGGTAACGACTGATATGATTTATACTTTGCCTCAAGCTCCTGACTTTTTAATTTCAACTGGTTTTGTAATTGCGTCTCGTACGTCTTTAGATCATTCTGTATTTGTTTGTATTCCGGCAGGTGACTGAAGATATACTCCCAGTCAGCATGGCCGATCTTCTGCGTGTTTTGGGCCTGTGTATAAACAGGTATCAACATCAGAATACAAAAGACTTGATTCATCATAGACCGTAAAATAGTTAGTACACCCCGCGGGCTTCTCTACTACGATGAGTGAAATTCGAAAAAGGTTTATACGAAGAGTAATTTTTTTGCAAAGTGAGAATTACCAGAACTTTGCAGACTTGAAGAACGCGTGTGGTGTCTCACCCGTAAATGCCTTGAAGTCTTTTATAAAATGCGCCTGATCGAAATAACCGGCTGCATGTGCTGTGTCGGTGAGACTGTAATGCGGGGTATAGGAATCTATAACATGTCGCATGCGGATTAACGCTGCAAACTGTTTAGGTGATGTACCCACCGTGCGTCTGAATTTTTTCTCGAATGGATCGCGACTGGTGGGTAAATCTGCGAGTAACTCCTGTATGCGAATGATGCCATGACTTGCTTTGATCTTGTCAATGGCATAGTTGATCAGTATATCAGGTGAAGCAGGTTTTAACCTTGAAAGCAGAAAGCGCTCCACGACAGAAATGCGTGCGGCATGATGGCGTGCTTCTGCCAGTTGTTCTTCGATACGGATAAGTTCATGACGCGGGAGCAGATCATCCAGCGGTATACTGGCTTCGAATAATTCGTGCAAAGGCTCACGGAAAAAAGCAGTTGCCCCGCCAGCGGTAAACTTGATCAGTAAAGTAGAGGTCTTCTTTGCATACTCCATGATGCGCGGGGACTTCCGAACGCCCGATATTACCGAGAGCGGAAGAATACCGGTTTCATTCTGTTGCGTATAGTGTATACTGCCGTTGAAACGGAATGCCATGATCAACGATGCTTCCGGAAGAATTTTATTCACCATGCCCGACTCACTTTCAATGATCGTGAAGGTCTTGACAAAAGGCTTGAGCGCATCACACGGTGAATAATTTTCGATATGCATAGCTTGTCAAATGTACTTAATTTCCATTACACCGAAACAGCGCTGCTAGTCTGAGTAGTTCCATAGAGCAGTAATTTTCTAATCGTAACCAGGTGTGCAAACAGTACAAGCGGAACAACACAGCAGGGCAACCAGGTAAACGGAAAATATAGCACGGCTATATTGGGTTGTTCGAACGCCAGTTGCTGAAACGGCATGGGCGCAGATAGGATGGCCGTTGTAACGATATTAACAAGCAGGCCGAGGCAGATAAAATTCCAGAGCCATAGTATATTCCTGCTGATGCCAGGTTTCGTCCTTCAAAGGTCATGATCTCCGGTATAGTCTTGTGTACACAGAGTAAATACAGGACGATCTCAACCGGCACGCGTATCGTATGCAACAACGTTAATGCTTTTATATCAAGACTGTCGATATAGCGTTTACCGTTCGGGGTAACGAATAGCCATATAATGAGTAACACCGGAGGCAGTATCAGAAATGGAAAGCGCGGTGGAAAGGTATCGGTATAAGTATAAAATCCGGTTAACGATATACCGGTCTGAATGATCAACCACATCATGACAAGGCGTATAGACGCTTTGGAGTTTCGCGTAGCGTTGTAAAATAGAAATATAGTGAGCAGAGTGGTAACTCCAAAGAGTATACCTACATAAACAGGTAGTGTTTCCATGGGTAATTGTTTTGATACAAAGGAAACACGAGCCCAGGAATTTACGCTTGCCAAATGACAAGAAATCAAATCACGGCTTTTTGGTAAGCTCTTTTCGGATGCGGCTTAAAGAAGAATCGGTTATACCCAGGTACGAAGCAATATATTTCAATGGTACATGTTCAAATAACTTTGGATTGTTTTGCAGCAGGTGTGCATAACGTTCTTCGGCAGTTTCGGTGATCATGGAAAGCATGCGTACCTTCAGCGCAGCAAACCCTTTCACCAGCACCGAGCGACCGAACTCGCGAAACTCCTGCATGGAATGAAACAGCATATTAAGTTGTGCATACGTAATATACCAGCCCTCGCAATCCGTAAGCGCTTGTATATTCTCTTTAGATATAGTCCGGTTGAAAAATGACGACACTTCAAACACCACTTGGTTACCTGCATAAAAGTTAGTGGTAACATCGTTACCATCGGTATCATAAGCAAAAGCCCGGAGAAAACCGCTTCGCATGAAAAAATACTCATCGCTCAACTGACCTTCCGTAAGCAGGAATTGATTACGGGCAATATGTTTGGGATTGAAATGCTCCGCTATGGCCTCGGCTCTTTCCCGCGATATATGGTTCGTGCCGGTCAGAAACAGAATCAGTTCTGCTTTGTCCATCTTTTTTTGTCAGTAATATAAACATTCACTTGCAGATGACCACGCTGTTTCGACTGTTGAATTGCTATCGCAGAGGGTATACCGGCGGCCTTTTCAATGCATGATAATAATATCATTTAATATACTATCTTGTATGTTAATAATGAGCAGTATATTAACTTAGGAATAAGTTATGCGATACTTTACCGCACCTGAATTGAAGCAATGGATGGTTGCCAGTGTGATCATAGTGAACCTGATTTCAGGCAGGGCCGTTGGACAATCGATTCCACAGTATATAACAAAGCTTGAAGATGCATCCTCGGCACAGGAGTTTGAAAAGATCTTCAGCGAGATGATGACGTTGTTTCATGCGGGTAAAATGCCCTTTAAAGACGATGACGTTACGGTTATTGTAAACATTGCCCGAAGCAAATCATTCTCCGAAAGTATATTACCAAGTGTATATGGCTGGGCCGGCACCATGTTCGGCAATGGTCGCATGAACGATGCGATTGTCTATTTTATGGAGAGCGCCATGTTGTTCAAAAAACAACACAAACCGGTAGGCGAGTCGCTCAGTTATTTTGAGATCGCCCTGATCCAACACAAAGCCGAGAATTACGAAGAGGCAAAAGAATACTATACCAAGACGCTTGCCGTGGGTAAAGATTCATTGCATCACCGGACACTGATCAATTGTTATAATGGGCTTGCGCTGATCCTCCGCGAGCAAGGTCTGTTTGATAAGGCTTTGCCGGATTTCAGGAAGGCCTACACGATAGCGGTTAATAGAAAGGATACTGTGTGGATTGCCATACTGGCCGGCAACATTGGAAGTATACATTTGCGGGAGCAGCATTACGACAGCAGTCTTCATTATTATTTCCGTAACCTGGCGCTGATCCGTAATACAACGGAAACGGAAAATATAATCGAAACGTATGCACATCTTGGCAGGCTATACCTGTTGATGAAGAACTATCGCATGTCGTTTCGTTACCTGGACAGCGCACAGTTTGTCATTGACGAGCGACAGATCAAGTTCAACGATTTCTTCAACCCGATGGATTATATCCACGAGTCGTACGCAAATTTATATAGTGATATCGGTGACTATAAAAAAGCTTTTGAACACCAGAGTAAAGCACACCAGATCGGTAAAGAGAAGCAGCGTCTCATCAACAGCCGCAACCTCAAGCAGCTGCAGGCTTCACAGTCGTTCCGACAAAAGCAGAGTGAGCTGGAGTTGTTGCAGCAGATCAACGAAGCGAATATAGCTACCATCAGTCAGCACCGGTATGTGCAGATTGCTTTTTGCATTATTATTATACTGATGAGTATACTGGCCTATATAGCCTTTAATACCAGTAAGGTACGCAAGAAGCTAAATATAGAGTTGTCTCATTCCAATGAAGAGCTCGGCCGGTTGAATCGCATTAAAGACCAGTTGTTTTCAGTGATCAGCCACGACCTGCGCGGCCCTATAGCAAACCTGCAGGCTGTTGTTGATCTGTATAGAATGGGTGGAGTTACTGCCGAACAATTCGGAAAGCTGCTGGACGATCTGAATGATCAGATCAAAGCATCGGGCAACGCCCTGGAAAATTTACTGCAGTGGGCACGTACACAACTCGGCGATGTAAAAGTCACCCCCGGAAAAATTGTTTTGAAAGATATAGCCGATCGTGTGGTAACGCAGTTGAAGCGTAACCTGGAAATCAAAAAGATCACTTACGACAATCAGTTGACAGCTGATGTTATAGCGTGGGCTGATAAACACCAGGTGGAAATAATTATCCGGAACCTGGTTGGTAACGCCATCAAGTTTACGCAGGAGGGAGGAATGATCCGGATAGCCGGAGCGATTCACAACAACGCTGTAAAGCTGATGATCGAAGACAATGGCATCGGCATGACTGAAGAAGAAACCGGGAAGTTGTTTCATCGCGATGAATATTTTACCCGCCCCGGCACACGCCAGGAAAAAGGTACCGGCATCGGGTTGCTGATCTGCAAGGAGATGGTTGTTAACAACGGAGGTTCCATCGAAGTAAGCAGCAGCAAAAGCACCGGCACTATATTTACCGTTACACTGCCGCGCGAAGCTGCGAAGCGCTGCTGATAGTATATATTACGTTACCAGATATATAGATATACTCCTGTAGATCGTGTTTCTGAAAATTTACTTTCATTTTTTGTTGCAAACTGAAGTATAGATGGCAGATATTTGAAGCATCTGTTTGTGTGTAATTATTGTTTGGGCAGGACTTTATTCTGATCCGTTTCCGGATATATAGCATTCACGTCAGATTGAAAAATGAATCGTTAGCCATTTATCGATAGCTATATAATTTTTAGTGTAAATGAAAATTGCATCCTACAATCTTAATAATTTATTTGAGCGACCGCGTGTTTTTGAATTGGATGGTTTGTCGCAACAGGCTGCGGATATTCTGAAAGACTACTACCGGCTGTCACAGCTTCTGCAAAAAGAAAGCTATACCCGCGATGCAGCGGAGATACAACAGATTATACAAACGCGTGTAGAGACGAAAGCGAGCGCGAAGTATTTTGAAATTATACAGGTAAAAGAAAAACTTTATACCAAAGTCAAAGGACGTATTAAGCTAAAGGCAGGAGGGAAGAGCGACTGGCTCGGCTGGGTGGAGTTGATCAAAGCGGAAGTAAACGAAATTGCTACGCAACAGACTGCACGTGTAGTCGATTCACTGCAAGCCGATATACTTTGCACCATTGAAGTGGAGAGTCGTATGGCGATGGAGAATTTCAACCAGGCGTTACTAAAGAACAAGTATAAATACGCGATGCTGATCGATGGCAATGACGAACGCGGCATTGATGTAGGCCTCTACTCAAACTACCCGATCATCGATATCGAAACGCACATCTACGACACTTACAGCGGTGCCGATGGCAGACTATACCGCGTGTTCAGCCGTGACTGCGCTATCTATACCATCGACTATCACGGAAAGCCTGTACATATACTCTGCAATCATTTTAAGAGTCAGGGATACGGAACGCCTGCATCCAACAACCGAAAACGCGAAGTGCAAGCCCAGCGCGTTCACGATATACTCCTGCAAAAGTATGACTTACAGCACGATTACGTTGTAGTAGCCGGAGACTTGAACGATGTTCCGCAAAGTGCTTCGCTAAAACCGTTACTCGGTATGCACAATCTTGAAAACATAATAACCCGCAATGGCCCGCAAGGCACCTACCTCAACACCCGCAAGCAATTCGATTACCTGCTCGTATCCAAAGCCCTCGCCGAAAAGTATACCAACAGCGGAGTAGAACGATCCGGTATATATAGCCGTAAAGGCACCATAACCAGCCCGGTACATCAGGCATCAGACCATGCAGCGGTGTGGGGGGAGTTTGAATTATAGGGCTGCTGGCTACTAGCTTCTGGCTGCTGGAAAATACCGGAATTTTCCTGTAGCCAGAAGCTTGCGGCCAGAAGCCTGCCTTGCTCGCAGCTATTTTTCAATTGTCTTCTTCCAGCAGTTCGAGGATCTCGGAAAGTTCGTTGTATTGCTTCAGGCCGGGCTTTATTTCGTGACTGCCGCTTAATGCGATGCCATGTATATATTGCTGGTCGATGCGCTGAATGTTTTCGGTGGATTCTACGGTGAGCAGTATTTCATGATCGTTGGCAAGTTGCGGGAGATCGGTACGCTCATGCACGAGTATAAAATCAGGCTCCGTTTCGATCGAAGCGAGTGTCTCTCCCGTGTCGATAGAAAGTATAAATGGAAGATTGATATGATCTTTCAGAACCTGCCACTCCTTTTTCCCCAACTCGAGGTAATCGGGGCGGTAATTATCAAGAATGGCTGCAAGCTGGTCAGCGTGCGTTATACCATATACTTCCGCCACGATCTGCGGGCCCGTAACCCAGCCTCTTATTTCCTGGAAAGATTTCGGACTGATGTAGTTCTCTTGTCCTTCAATTACACGAAAGCCGAGCAAATCAACGCCCATACCTGCGCAATACCGCGCATCGCTCAGGTTGGTTATGCTGCCTACTTTTACGAATGTTTTTAATGCCATAGTTAAAATGCTCTGGAAAAAATAACTTTGAACCGATTACGTTCAAATTCGAGCGCGGATTTAAAGAAAAATGGTTAATCAGTGAAGCATTTTCTCAGATTTTTAATTTTAGCCCTCCTCACAGGTGTTCTGGTAACAGCCTGCGATTCATCAGACGATGATACTACAAGGAGCACCGGTACAGCGTATTTCCCTCTGAAAACAGGTTCTTACCTCGTTTATGATGTGAACGAGATCATCTATACCCTGAGTGTACCCGAAACGTTGCAGTATCAGCTCAAGGTTGCCATGGTGGATAAATTTCTGAACACGGAAGGCGACAGTACCTTTGTGATCCATCGCAGCAAGCGTAATACCGAAGCGGATGCCTGGACGTACCAAGACACCTGGTCGGTGCGCAAGAACGATCGGGAAGTTGTTATGAACGAAGGCAACGTGAGCTATGTAAAACTGAAATTACCGGTGCAACTGGATCTCGAGTGGGACGGCAATGCGTATAATACGTTGGGTGAAGACGAGTATACACTGGAAGAAGTTAAAGTATCGAAGGAGTATAACCAGATGTTTGGTGATTGCATCACCGTAAATCAAAATGACAACGATGACTTTATCGTTTTCCTCGATCAGCGCAAAGAGGTATACGCAAAAGATATAGGCCTGGTATATAAAGAAACAACCCAGCTGCATTATTGCACGCAGGATGATTGCCTGGGCCAGCAGAAAGTGGAGAGTGGTACGATCTATGAGCAGACTATTGCAACGTATGGCGTGGAGTAGAGCAGTATATATAGCCGGCTTTGTTCTCATGAGTATCAGCACGTGGGCGCAGACGAACCGGTATGTGGTAATTTTTAAAGATAAAGCTGCATCCCCGTATAGTATTTCCAATCCTGCTGCGTTTCTCTCGCAACGGGCGATTAACCGAAGAGAACAACAAGGTATAGCTGTTACTGAGCAGGACTTGCCGGTAAATATAGCATACATACAGGCTGTGAAAGATGCCGGAGCCGATGTCTTCTATAAAACACGATGGCTCAATGGTGTTTTGATTCAATGCGATGCATCCCTGGTATCAACGCTAACGGGTTTGTCGTTTGTAGAGCGTGTTGAATATGTAGCACCCAATGCCAAACTGATGACGAACGGTCGCAGGAAGTCTAACCCCAGGGCACGCACTTCAAAAATAGCCGATGTTACCCAGACACAACTCGGTATGGTTGGTATTGATGATATGCATGCTGACGGAAACCGTGGTGAAGGAATGATCGTAGGTATATTTGACAGCGGCTTTCAAGGCGTGAATGTAAATGAACCCTTTCAACCACTCTTTACCGAGAACCGGATCGATCTCACAGTATCACACGATCTTGTCTACAACACGAAAGATATATTTCAGTACGATGAACACGGAGCGGAGGTGTTCTCGGTAATCGCTGCCTACCAGGAAGGCACTTATACCGGTGGCGCGTATAAAGCAAGCTATCAACTTTTTGTTACCGAAGATGTAAACACCGAGTATAGAATTGAAGAATATAACTGGCTGTTTGCCGCAGAGATGGCCGATAGTGCCGGGGTTGATGTGATCAATTCGTCATTAGGGTATAATACATTTGATGATGCATCGATGGATTATACCAAAGCTGCCATGAATGGAAAGACCGCTATCATAACACGTGCAGCGCAATGGGCTGCCGACCGCGGTATAGTGGTGGTGTGCAGTGCCGGTAACGAAGGCGCAGGCGCCTGGCAAATTATAACGGCACCTGCGGATGCCGAAGATGTACTGTCCGTAGCATCTGTAACAAGTACAGGTGTTCGTGTAGCATCCAGTTCAAAAGGACCGAGTCCTGCGATTGATGGTGTTATTAAACCCGATGTAGCCGCGATGGGTTCCAATACAAGTGTTATACTTCCCAATGGCGCTGTAGGTTCTGCCTCCGGTACATCGCTGGCAGCACCGATCATTACCAGTCTCGTAACCGGTATATGGCAACAGTACCCATCGCTTACCAATAAAGAATTACTCGATATAGTTCGTCAATCCGGTTCGCAGGCAGGCACACCTGATAATTTATTGGGATACGGTATACCGAATTACCTCACCGTAGAAACACTGCTGCAATCGCTCCGTGAAAATCCATTCAGAGTATATCCAAACCCGGTGGTTGACGATACGCTGTCAATAAAACCCTATAGCGCTTCGGAAGTATCATCATGCCAGATTGAATTTATATCCCCGAAAGGGCAGTTGCTATTTGCCAGTGATCTGAGTTTTTCGAAAGAGAGTCCTGCGTATACGCTTAATGTTGCATCGCTGGCTTCCGGATTATATATACTTCGTATTCGTTGGGACCGGGAAGTGGCTACTCACAAGGTTATTATTCGTTAATCAACAGCACTATTAAGCTATATATAGTTCGCAAGGGAATTAACTTTTGCGAGTATGAGGTTTAAAATCATCCTCCAATGCTATCACTTATCGGACATAGCATTTTATTTGAAATTGAATGGAAAGAATTAACATCATAAAGAAAAAGCTCGGAGAACTGAGTAATCTTGATAAGCAGTTTGCAATTTTTGGATCAGCTACACATCAATATCAGCTTGGGCAGACTCTTAATGAAGAGGAAATAATTCAAATTGAAGCTCAAAACAACATTTTTCTTTCAACTGAATATCGCTCAATTCTAAAACATTTGGGTAATGGTGGTGCCGGCTGCGGTTACGGATTTGAGCCTTTGACATTGAAGAATATATCACCTCCCTATATTGGAACCGAAAAGCTTCTAAGAAACTGGAAAGGTTCTAAGATGGATTTGAATATGGTTGATCTTGATGAAATATCGGGCTACATCAAGTTATTCGATTATGGCTGCGGGATGGAAACGTGTTTAATTGTAAGTGGTTATGAACTTGGAGACCTGATTTTTTTTGATTGTGACGGGAGATTTGAAAAAATCAAAGACAAAAATGTGATAGACATCTATGAAGACTGGTTGGATGAAAGTATCAATATCCTGAAGAGAGTTGAGGTCAAACTTAATGAGATGACTTTGCAAGACGTAATAGAGTCAGAGTGGAAGATGAATAATTTTTCAATCAAGAAGATGATATTGAGTCTAATGGATGCAAAGCCATTGAGAGAAAGGTATTCCGAAGATAATCTTAACAAACATTTAGAAGTAGAATACAAGGATTGGAAAAACAGGAAAGGCAAGTCGACTAGAAATTGGTGGGGTATTTTTAAATAAAAAAACAGCTGGGTATATAACACCTTAATCGTTATTCTAGAAGTATAAATCCAGACCACTAAGAACACGAAGAAGGCACAGAGGTTCACAAAGAAAAATCTTCGCGAACTCTGTGCCTTCTTGGAAGGAATTTTGAAATATATAGCTTAACCGCCACACTCATTAGTAAAGACTACTAATGGATAGCTTCTAACGTATAACGGTTAACGGCTAAAGCCTAGTAAGTAGGCATATCCGGATCGATCTCTCTTGCCCACGCAAGGATACCGCCCTTCAGATTATAGAGATTGGTAAAGCCGTGATTTTTTTCAAGCCACTGCACCATATTGCCACTGCGTGCACCGCTGCGACAATGAACAATTACCTGTTTATCTTTTTCAATTCTGTCAATGCTATGTGGCACGTCAGCTTGTGGAATCAATTCGCCTCCAAGATTGCAGATGTCGAATTCATGTGGTTCACGTACATCGATCAACTGAAAATCTGCTTTGGAATCCATGAGTTCTTTTAACTCCTGTACGGTTACTTCTTTCATTGTATTCTCGTAATTAAGGTTCAAAGATTTATTTTTCCCGCCACTTATACCACAAAATTCATCATAATCCACTAAATGTTTTATGGTGTCGCGGGCTTGCCGGTCGGCAATCGTGATAATATTCTGTTCCAGTGTAGCGCTGTCGAGCAGCAACAGTTTGTTGGCGAGTGGTTCGCCTATGCCGGTAACAATCTTGATCACTTCATTGGCCTGCATACAACCAATCATGCCTGGCAATACACCCAGCACACCAGCCTGCTCACAATTCGGAGTGCTGGCCGGATCAGGCGGCTGCGGAAAAAGATCACGGTAGTTTGCACTGAAGTGGCCGGCAGCATCCTGGTAATTGAATACAGCCACTTGTCCTTCAAACCGAAGTATAGATCCGTATACAAAAGGTTTACCGAGCAGCACACACGCATCGTTGATCAGGTAACGTGTCGGAAAATTATCCGTACCATCCAGCACAACATCGTAGTTCCGAATCACATCGAGTGCATTCTCGGCACGCAGCGCGAAAGTGTAGCCCATGAGTTGTATCGCACTGTTCAGCGCCTTTAACCGATCGATGGCCGCCAGTGCTTTCGATCGCCCTATATCTGCCTCGGTATAAAGTACTTGTCGTTGCAGGTTCGAGATATCCAGTGTATCGCCATCTACAATACCAATCGTACCGATGCCGGCAGCAGCCAGGTAGAGCAGGGCAGGTGAGCCCAATCCTCCGGCACCGACAACGAGTACTTTTGCATCTTTTAGTTTTTGTTGGCCTTTCGTACCAAAATCCTGCAACACAAGGTGCCGGCTATACCGTTTATGATCTTCGTTGGTTAACTTGCTCATTCATTCAAAAATACAATTCACATACATGCAACGAAAAAATTTCTCTTCTGGTGCCAAGTGGGAAGACATTGTAGGTTACTCACGTGCCGTATTGATTGGCAATCATCTGGAAATATCCGGAACGCTTGCCACAGATGAGCAGGGTGTAGTGGGTCAAGGAGATATTTACAAGCAGACTAAATTCATCCTTGAGAAAATTGATAAAGTTTTGCAACAGGCGGGGTTCACCATGCAGGATGTTGTGCGTACCCGTATGTTTGTTACCGATATATCGAAGTGGGAAGCGGTAGGAAAAGCACACGGTGAGTTCTTCAAGGATATTAAACCGGCTACTTCCATGATCGAGATCAGTAAATTGATCGACCCGGAATATCTTATCGAAATTGAGGTGACTGCGATCAAGAGTTAATTTTTCACAAACTACTTTTTTATTTTTTACATGAGCGAACTTAAAACAAAGTTGCATAAGCTATGCCATGACTATGCCGATCAGCGTATTGAAGCAGCACGTAACGCCATCGCGGCATTGCAGATCTCTGCCGATGAAGAAACAAAAAGCAGCGTGGGCGACAAGTATGAGACCGGCCGTTCCATGATGCAGTTGGAAATGGAGAAATATAGTATACAATTGACAGAGGCTATAAAACTGAAAGAGACAATCGGGCAGATCGATACCGTAGTGCAGACAGACGTTGTGCGTCCCGGATGCCTGGTGCGAACCAACCAGGGTAATTTTTATATCTCGATCAGTGCGGGGTTGCTGAAGGTAAATAACGAATCATTCTATGCTGTCTCCACGGCATCGCCCATTGGTGTAAAGTTAATGGGACTTGCCGTAAAGGCGTCCTTTACATTTAACAACAAGCAGTACGAGATACAGCGTATTGAATAAAGATGAAAGAGGCTTGAAAGTTCTTCTTTTAGTATATATTGATGTCGCTTCGTAAATTTAGTTTATGCCACACATTTCCATTATATCAGCCAGTGTCCGTACCGGAAGGTTAAGTCATCGCGTTGCTCTATATTTCAAAAAGTATATCACAGAGAATAACCTCGCTACGGTTGAGATTCTCGACTTGAATGAATACCAGTTTCCGTTGTTTAATGAACGACTGGATCACCAGGAGAATCCGCTTCCTGAAGTATTGGCGTTTGCGGATAAGATCAGAAAGTCAGACGGAGTTATCATCGTTACACCCGAGTATAACGGAGGGTATCCGGCCAGTATAAAAAATGTAGTGGACCTGCTCTATAAGGATTGGCATCGCAAGCCGATCGCTATATCTACCGTATCCGATGGATCCTTTGGTGGTACACAGGTAATTACCTCGCTTCAATTCTCGCTCTGGAAAATACGTGCCTGGACCGTACCGGCCATGTTCCCGATGCCCAAAGTAAAAGAGCTGCTCGATGACGATGGCAACCCTGCCGATAAAGCTGCGCTCGATAAGCGTGCGAAAGTTTTTACCGGTGAGTTAATGTGGTGTATAGAAGCGAAAAAACGAATGGAAGCGCAGGTATAACTATTTTGCGTTTCGGCCAATCAAAAAATCTGCAAAACACGTTATAGCATCATTGCGCGTTTTGCAGATAAAAAATCACCACCAGATTTTTATACATGGATAAGTCTTTTCTAAAAAAACTATATCAGTCGCACCAGGCGTGTCCTACATGCCCTGCACCGGCAGAAGTATCGCAGTTCTTCGTTGAATTGCTGAGTGCGTTGTTTGCCGACTTCTCACAATTGGCGCACTTGTCAGAAGAAGACTTTATGCGGTTGATGGAGAAGCTTCGATCCGATCTTGAAAAATTACTCCGTAACAACCCGGCTTCGGGCACGACTAACGCAGCAACATTAGCAGAGAAATTTTTTGATGCTCTGCCCGAGATCTACAACATGATTGAAGAAGACGTAATCGCGATGTTTGAAGGCGACCCGGCTGCCAAGAGCAAAAGCGAAGTGGTGCGTACCTATCCGGGCTTCTATGCTATTGCCGCATATCGTATAGCCCACCAGTTGTTAAAGCAGGGTATAAAAGAAATACCGCGCATCATTACCGAACATGCTCACAGCAAAACCGGAGTTGATATTCACCCGGGCGCTTCCATCGGCAGACATTTTTGTATTGACCACGGCACCGGTGTTGTTATCGGTGAGACAACCGTGATCGGTAACTTTGTAAAGATATACCAGGGCGTTACGCTGGGCGCGTTGAGCGTAAATAAAGAAGATGCTTCCCGCAAGCGACATCCTACGTTGGAAGATCATGTCGTGGTATATGCGGGAGCTACTATACTCGGTGGCGAAACCGTAATCGGCCATCACAGCGTGATCGGTGGTAACGTATGGCTTACACGCAGCGTGCCGCCTCATTCCAAACTCTATTACCAGGCCAAAATGTTTAATGGCGATACGAATGAAACCGACCTGGTAGTGTTTCGTTCACACGAGTAAAAATCACAAGTAAATTATTAAAAATGAAGCGGTTAGCAGTCCGATGAACGGGCTGTTCGGTGTGTTGCTTTATTTGTATCTTTGAGGCGCAGTTTTGAACGCCTGCTTGTGAAAAGATTCCTTCTCATTCTACTATTCCTTTCGGCAGGTAAAACGCTTGTTATAGGTCAGGGCTTCACGCGTAAAACCTACCATGACCCGGAGCGTAAACACATCAAGGAAATATACCAGGTGAAAGATACCGTGCGCAACATCGCGCATGGCAAGTACCAGTCGTACTACCTCAACGGCAATACGGAATCCAAAGGACAATTCGAAAACAACGAGACCGCTGGTGTGTGGGAGTTTTACTATGAAACCGGTAAACTCAAAATGCGTGGCATCCTTTTCAAAAGTGCCAACTACGGGTTGTGGGAATACTTCTATGAAGGCGGTCAGAAAAGTATGGAAGGCATTGTGAACGGTCGCGATCGCCAGGGAGAATGGAAATCATATTACGAGAACGGACAGATAAAAGAAATCGGAGGCTATAAAGACAGCAAGCGCATTGGCATCTGGAAAAATTACTTTGAAGACGGCACGCTGAAAGGCGAGATAGACTATACGGATGATTTCGGAAGATATACCGAGTACTACCACTCCGGCAAAGTATTGGGTGAAGGTCCGAAAACCGGATCGAAGAATACCGGTCACTGGAAATACTTCACCGAAGATGGTTCGCTCGAGAGCGAAGGTGATTATGATACCGGGAAGAAACACGGTGAGTGGATCACCTATTTTCCTTCGGGAAAAATTTCTTCAAAGGGTAAATATATACAGGATCAGCCGGCCGGGCCGTGGGAGTATTATTTTGAGAATGGTACTGTGCGATCTTCCGGCGAATATACCGGAGGCAAGAAGAATGGATATTGGAAAACACTCAACACCGATGGCACTTTAAAAAGCGAGGCAACCTTTGACAAAGGCACCGGTGAATATCGCGAGTACTATGCCAGTGGTAAACTGAAAGTAAAAGGACAGATACAAGACGGAAAACGTCAGGGTAAATGGATGTTTTACTACGAAGACGGAAAGCGTGAAGGTGAGTGCGACTATGTAAATGATAAAGGTATATATCGCGGGTACTTTCCCAATGGCAGTCTGCAAACCAAAGGTGCGTATGATGGTGAATTGAAAACCGGCACGTGGGAGATCTATGAGACAGACGGAAGACTTTCCGGTTACTATCGGCCGTACTACGAAGATCAGAAGTTAGGGAAGGAGATCGTGCAGCTTGCTACCAAAAGTACACATCGATCAAAGGCAAAAGCGCGAGGCTTCAATTACTTTCGTGAAAAGGGAAATGAGTTTCACGGTGTGATCATGAGTTCCAATCCGATATGGCTTGCTGCCGGCAGACTTCCGTTCGGAGTGGAGTTCTATCAACAGGAACGATTAGGACATGAGTTTGAATTTGTAGGTATACGCGATCCATTCTTTACAGCCGATCTTAACATTACACCCAACAAACAATTTGAGCGCGGGTATAGCATCAGCATCAAACAGAAATTCTACAACGCCATGAAAGTGGGGATGTGGTACTTTGGTCACGAGATACGTTTCACCAACCTTGGGCATTTTGTAAACCAGCCCATCAATAACAATCCTGATAATTTATTTACATTCAATTCCGTGGAGCAGCGCATTGAGTGGGGACCGTTGCTCGGCTATCGCATCATGCGCAGGAATAACCGAAGCGGATTTACCATTGATACGTTTGCCTCGTGTGGTATAGGCTATCGCAGCTTTGATGTTGATCCGACATTTGCCAGTTATTTTGAAGATCTTAATCAATCCAAACTGTCCACGGCCTTTCACTTCGGCCTCAACTTTGGTAACGTCTTCTCTTTTGTAAAGTAATGTTTACCGAAAGCGTTAAGCTTTATATCTTTGTTGCAAAATCATTGAAGGATAAAAACCTTCCCGTAGTATGAAGACAGTTGAATTAGTGCTTTCGCCTGCCGAAGCGTTTAACGAAGAACAATTTGAGACCTTGCTTTACCAGAAGCTCGGTTTGAAAAAAGATGGCGATGTATATGTGCAGCCGGTAAAGCGTTCTATCGATGCACGCTCGCGTAACGTTGTGGTGAGAGTGCAGTGTGAATTACTTTCACCTTCCGAAAAAAAATCACCAACCGCCACTACAAACTATCAGCATGTTGACAACAAGCAACAGGTAATTATAGTAGGAAGCGGACCCGCCGGATTGTTCGCAGCACTGCGATTGATCGAGCTTGGTATAAAACCCATCGTACTCGAGCGCGGTGCCGATGTACAGGCAAGACGCAGAGACCTGGCGGCTATAAATAAAGATCACTTCGTAAATCCCGAGTCCAATTATTGTTTTGGTGAAGGCGGTGCTGGTACCTATTCTGATGGTAAACTATATACCCGCTCGAAGAAGCGCGGTGATATACGCAGGATACTGGAGATCATGGTAGCGCATGGCGCAAAAGAAGAGATTCTCTTCGATGCACATCCGCATATAGGCACGAATAAATTACCGCGACTGGTAGCCGAGCTTCGTCAAAGTATACTGGATGCAGGTGGCGAAGTACATTTCAATACAAAAGTTGTTGATCTTATTCTGAAAGAAGAAACGATAAAAGGCGTTGTGCTTCAGAATGGTGATCGGGTAGAGGGAGAAGCTGTCATTCTTGCTACAGGACATTCGGCCCGAGATATATTTCACCTGCTTCATCGTCATACTATACTCATCGAAGCGAAGCCTTTTGCGTTGGGCGTTCGTGTTGAACATCCGCAGATCCTGATTGATCAGATACAGTATCATTGTACAAGTGATCGCGGTCCATATTTACCTGCGTCATCATACGCACTGGTCCACCAGGCCAATATCGAAGGACAAGATCGCGGTGTATTCTCATTTTGCATGTGTCCCGGCGGATTTATAGTGCCGGCAGCAACAGCACCGGGCGAAGTTGTTGTGAATGGTATGAGTCCTTCGCGCAGAGATTCGAAGTTTGCCAACTCCGGTATAGTAGTAGCCGTTGATGAAAATGATTTCAAGGAATATACGAAGTACGGAGCGCTGGCAGGCATGATTTTTTAATCGGCAATCGAACAAAAAGCTTCTGCGATTGCGGGTGGTACACAACTGGCACCGGCACAAAGGCTTGTGGATTTTGTTGATAAGAAAGTTTCGTCATCATTACCGGAGACGTCCTACCAACCCGGACTTGCTTCCGCAGAAATGCGCGAAGTATTGCCAAAAAGGATAGCCCAGGCGTTGCAACAGGGCTTCCGGAACTTTGGCACCCGCATGAAGGGTTATCTTACCAACGATGCACAGATTGTAGGCGTTGAAAGCCGAACATCGTCACCGGTAAAGATTCCGCGCGACAAGGAAACACTGGAACATCCGCAGATCAAAAATCTGTTTCCATGTGGAGAAGGCGCAGGCTATGCGGGCGGAATTGTATCCGCAGCGATGGATGGCGAGCGATGTGCCGAAGCAGCATTCGCCAAGATAAAAAACAAGTCATGAACTGAATTTGAAAGCGATGAGTAAGAAGACAGTAATTATAGGGGCTACCGATAATCCATCACGATATGCGTACCTGGCAGCATCCATGCTTACCGAGTATAAAAATGAAATTGTTCCGCTGGGTATAAAAACCGGTGAAGTATTCGGTGCGAAGATTCTCGATATAAAAGAGAAACCAAAGATCGACAATGTTGATACTGTAACGCTATATATAGGCCCGCAACGCCAGCCGGAATGGTATGACTATATATTGGGGCTTAATCCCAAGCGCATCATCTTCAATCCCGGTACGGAGAACGATGAGTTTGAAAAGATGGCGGAAGACAAAGGCATCGAAGCGCTGGAAGCGTGTACATTGGTAATGCTACGCTCACGCCAGTTTTAAAAGTATAGGCGGAGATATAGTAAAAATCGCTAACTTCCCTATAACTAAATAAGCTCACACGATGGTATCCGAAGAAGTGGCTGTCCAATTCAAGAAACTACTGGTAAAGCCCGGCAAGAAATTCAGGTTGTCGGATTGCGACACGGCTTACAACGGAGAGGCTATCACCAAAGAAGAAGCACAGCAATTACTGGAGCAGAGCCTGGAACACCTGGCCGAGATACAGGACAAGCTATATGCGCACAATCGCTTTAGCGTATTGATCATCCTGCAAGCCATGGATGCTGCCGGTAAAGACAGTGCCGTTAAACACATGCTGTCAGGCTTGAATCCCACCGGGGTAAGAGTATATAGCTTTAAAACGCCATCGTCCACAGAGCTCGATCACTATTACCTCTGGCGCCATAACCTGGCGCTGCCGGCACGGGGCGAGATCGCCATTCATAATCGTTCGCACTACGAAAATGTACTCATTACCAAAGTACATCCAGAATATATACTCAATGAAAACCTTCCGGGTATTCACGCGGTAAAGGATATAGATAAACATTTCTGGAGGAAGCGCTATAAACAGATCAGGCGATTTGAAAAGAACCTGTATGAGAATGGTACCATCATTCTTAAATTCTTTCTGCACGTATCTAAAAAAGAACAGAAGAAGCGATTTCTCGAACGCATTGATAATCCTACCAAAAACTGGAAGTTCTCATTGGGCGACCTGAAAGAACGGGCGCATTGGGACGAGTATCAAAAAGCATACGAAGATGCACTGCAGGCTACATCGCGCGAGCATGCGCCATGGTTTGTAATACCAGCTGATGATAAATGGTATGCACGGTTTGCCATGGTATCTATACTCTACAAACAATTTCAGGCGCTCAGCATCGAATACCCTCATTACCGAAGCGCAGAAAGCAGAGCTTGAAAAAGCAAAAGCACAATTGTTATCCGAAAAAGAATCCACACGATCATCTAAAAAGAAAGATCAGTGAAAACTGTTACGCGGTCCGGAAACGCGAACGGTGATATCATACATTGCGAGCTCTTTTGATTTTCGATCGATGAACAGCCGCACATCTTCGCGCCACGGATTATTCATCAGCGAGATGAATCGCAGTCTGGGATAATTAAAGATAGTTTCCGGAAGGTCGGTCATATAATTTTCAGAAAAGTCCATTTCTTCGAGGGAATCCAGTTGCAGCAACGTAGTGGGTATCTGTCGCAGGCAGTTATTCTGAAGGTATATAATGCGAAGCTTTGATAAACGGTTAATGTCATCCGTTATACCGGTGAGGCGATTGTCATACGCATACAGTTCTTCCAGTAGGCGAAGCGTTGTAAGCTTCTCAGGCAGTTTAAAAAGTTTGTTGTGCGAGACAAAGAGTACTTGCAGCGAGTCCCAGTTACTGATGCGATCATCAATCTCTTCAATCTGGTTAAAGTAAAGATCAATAACATTCAGTGAGCGCAACGCATATACGCCTGCAGGAATAGTAGTTAACCGGTTGTTGTAGAAGGAGAGGTGCTTCAGCTTGGTAAGGTTGCGTATGGCCGGTGTTACATCGGCAATGCGGTTATGATTTAAACTCAGACGCGTCAGGTTCGGAAAGCGCGTGATCTGGTCAGGTACATAGTGTATGCGGTTGAACTGTAACGCGAGCTTTTCAAGATTCGGATGGTGCTTTAATCTGTCTTGCAGCGTAAGTTCGTTGTGTTGCAGACTTAACTCTTTCAGCTTTTTGTTTCGCGCAGCACCGTTCGGAAATTTTACCAGTGCGTTGTTGGACAGATCAAGTGTCTCAAGCGCTTTCAATTTATGATAGGAGCGGGGCAATGCTCGGGCGTGATCACCGTGAATAGTGAATGAAGTGATGCGATCATTTTTACTCAACCGTAATGGACGTTTATACGTGTTGTTTAATATCGTGATGGATGTGAGTTGTGATAACTGGTTGATCTGTTTTTGAATTTTTCGAAGCGAGCAGTTTACAAGTTCAATACTCTGCAGGCTGTCGCAACGCAAGAGTATAGATGGCAGCTCTTTTAGTTGTAGCCCGGTGATGCTTATCCTTTTTACTTTATGAAGATCATGAATAAGATTGAGACTATCGTACGGAGTGAAGTCTGGTGAAGGTTTATAGAGAACGCGATAGCGAAGAACAGCATGCTCGCGCAAAACATCGCGCAGATTTTTTACGCTGTCGAGTATCCTTAAATCAACCGAAGCATCGTTATCAAGTTTAGTATACACGGCATCGATCGCTGCCAGCCGAACCGAGTCTTGTTGCGACCTGTAAACTGGAACTTCAACGTTACGATTCCGTGTTATACCAGGCTGGCCATTTGCAAAAGAGAAACATATAACAAGCAGGCACATGTATATAAAAACGAGTACCGTGCGGAAGCATTTCATTGCTAAAACTAAAAATTTAGTTATCTAAAAACAAGTGCAAAAAATGGTGCCGGAGCACGTAAAAAAATACAGTGTTTTTTTTCTCTAAAAATGCGGTGTGGCAGGCAAAAAAACTTATTTTTGACGGTTTCAAAAATTGACAATGAGCGAAGAGAAAGCGAAAGTTCCAGCTGATTATTCAGCCAGTAATATTCAAGTATTAGAAGGTTTAGAAGCAGTACGGAAGCGTCCTGCCATGTACATCGGTGACGTAGGTATCAAAGGACTTCATCACCTGGTGTGGGAGGTCGTTGATAACTCCATCGATGAAGCACTTGCCGGCTATTGCGATACCATTTACGTAACGGTAAATGAAGATAACTCGATTACCGTGGAAGATAATGGTCGAGGTATTCCAACGGACATGCACGAAAAAGAAAAACGTTCGGCACTGGAAGTTGTATTGACCGTACTTCACGCGGGTGGTAAGTTTGATAAGAACACCTATAAAGTTTCCGGTGGTTTGCACGGTGTGGGTGTATCCTGCGTGAACGCTCTATCAGAACATTTGCATGTTACAGTACAACGCGATGGAAAAATATTCGAACAGGAATACGAGCGCGGTAATCCGCTATATCCGGTTCGCGTAATTGGTGAATCAACGAAGCGTGGTACAACCGTAAAATTCCTTCCGGACAAAACGATCTTTAATAACTGGGAGTATAACTACGAAACGATCGCATCGCGCGTACGCGAGCTCGCGTTTTTGAATCCACGTATAACGATTCACCTGAAGGATCTTCGCGAGAAGGATGAGAAAGGTGACGTAAAAGGCGAAACGTTTTACTCTGAAGGAGGCTTGCGTGAGTTCGTTGAGTATATTGATGCAACACGCGAGAAGCTCATCCCGGCTCCGATCTATATCGAGAATGACAAAGGTGAGATACCGATCCAGGTAGCGCTGAGTTATAACACATCCTTCAGTGAAAACCTGGTGTCGTATGTGAACAACATCAACACGCACGAAGGTGGTACACACGTAGCCGGTTTCCGCAGAGCACTGACAAGAACATTAAAAACATACGCTGATAAATCAGGATTACTTGAGAAAGTAAAGATCGATATCAGTGGTGACGACTTCCGCGAAGGATTAACGGCTGTTATTTCTGTAAAAGTTGCCGAACCGCAGTTCGAAGGACAAACCAAGACTAAACTTGGTAACTCCGATGCCATGGGAGCGGTTGATCAGGCAGTGGGTGAAGTGCTTCAGTACTTCCTCGAAGAACATCCGCGCGAAGCCAAGCTTATCGTTAACAAAGTTATACTGGCAGCGCAGGCACGTCACGCAGCACGCAAGGCGCGCGAGATGGTGCAACGTAAAAACGTTTTGTCAGGCACAGGTCTTCCAGGTAAACTGGCCGACTGTTCAAGTGCTGATCCATCGATATGTGAACTATACCTGGTGGAGGGTGACTCTGCGGGTGGTTCTGCCAAGCAGGGAAGAGATCGTAACTTCCAGGCGATTCTGCCATTGCGTGGTAAGATTCTGAACGTTGAAAAAGCACAGGAGCATAAGATCTACGAGAATGACGAGATCAAGAACATGATCACGGCTCTGGGTGTAACATTCGGTACACCGGAAGATGACAAGGCACTGAACATGACGAAGCTTCGCTATCACAAGATCATCATCATGACCGATGCCGATGTGGATGGTAGTCACATTCGTACGCTGATCCTTACATTCTTCTTCCGCTATATGCGCGATCTCATCGAGAACGGATATGTATATATAGCGCTGCCTCCTTTATACCTTGTGAAAAAAGGCAGAGAAGAGCGTTACTGCTGGACAGAAGAAGAACGTGCAGCGATTGTAGCCGAGCTTGGTGCCGGTAAAGAAGATTCTGTAAACGTACAACGTTACAAGGGTCTTGGTGAAATGAACCCTGAGCAGTTGTGGACGACTACGATGGATCCGTCCAAGCGCTCACTGAAACAGGTAAGTATAGAATCGGCAGCAGAAGCCGATCACTTGTTCTCAATGTTGATGGGAGATGAAGTAGCGCCACGCAGGGATTTCATTGAGAAGAATGCAAAGTATGCACGTATTGACATTTAGTCTGTACATAAAACCATTTATACTTATCCGCTAAATATTAACCGAATGATAGCAGGGAAATAGTTAGCGGATAACGTTAACTTTTTTACCTTGCTGACATGGATGAGTTACATATTTCTTCGGATAGGATTGCACACCAGATTAATGAGAGTGATTACATCAGCCGCGACCTCAGCTGGCTGAAGTTTAACTATAGAGTATTAGAGCAGGCCAAGCATATTGATCGCAGTATATTTGATCGCCTGAAATTCCTTTCCATCACAGCTTCCAACCTGGATGAGTTCTGTACCATCCGGTTGGGAAGTTTGTATAATTACCTCGACTATAACAAAGAACGTTTTGACTATAATGGTTTGCGCGAAGAACCTTTCCGTAAACTACTGCTCGCCGAGACCAAGAAGTTTTTCAACGATCAGAACGAATACTATATAAATAGTCTGAAGCCGCTCTTCCATCAGAATGGTTTTGCTATATCTGCATACAACGAGCTTTCTCCCGAGGATACGCAAAAGGTAAATGATTATTTCAATCACATCATTTTCCCGATGCTGACACCGATGGTGTTTGATAATTACCATACGTTCCCGGTGTTGATGAACAACAGGTTGTTGTTCGGTGTGGTAACGAATACGAACGATGCACAGAACCAGCAACGCGTTTCCTTTATACAGGTACCGCAGAATCTTCCGCGATTCTATGAGTTGCCTTCGGAGGATATAATTCAGTTTGTTCCGATAGAAGAGATCATTCGAAACAATATTCATCATCTCTTCCGCAATGTAGAGATTGCCAGTACAAATCTTTTCCGCATAAACCGTAATGGCGATTTTACGCTTGAAGAAAGTGAAGATATCGAGTCGAACTTCCTGGAAGATCTGAAGCGTAAATTGAAGACGCGCAGAACCGGACGGGTAGTACGATTGGATGTAGAAGAGAATCCCGATCCGTGGATGGTGCGCCTGCTGAAAATTCAGTGGGACCTCGATGATCATAACATCTTCGCAGTTCCGAAGGAAAGTATGTTGGAGTTCAATGGTCTCATGCAGATCATCGGGCACAAGGAGTTCAAGAGCAAACGCTCGCAGCCACCGGCACCGATCAAACCTTTGAATTTTCCGGAGCAAGGCAGTCGCGATCTGTTCGAAGTATTGAAAGAACGCGATATACTTTTGCATCATCCTTATAACTCCATGGAACCTGTACTGGAACTTTTGGAGAAGGCAGCGGATGATCCGTATGTTCTGTCTATCAAGATTACTATATACCGCGTAGCAAAAGAATCGCGTGTAACCGCGGCATTATTGCGCGCTGCTGAAAATGGAAAGCACGTTGCAGTATTGTTCGAGGTAAAGGCGCGTTTCGATGAAGAGAACAACCTGCGTGAAGCACAACGACTACAGAAGGCCGGCTGTTTCGTGATCTATGGTGTGAGCAGTTTGAAGACGCACACGAAGTTGTTGCTGATTGTACGGAAGGAAGAAGACGATAAAGTATATCGTTATGTTCACCTCTCGAGTGGTAACTACAATGAGTCAACCTCGCGTTTATACGTAGATATAGGCCTCCTTACAACGAAGGAAGTATACGCCAATGATGTGTCGGAATTCTTTAATGTTATTACCGGTCACTCGCAGCCTTCAACATATCGTAACCTGATCACGTCTCCGCGCGATATGCGCATTCAGCTGTGTAACCTGGTGAAACGTGAAGCCGAGAATGCACGCAATGGTATTCCATCAGGTATTGTAATAAAACTGAATTCCTTCCAGGATAAAGAACTTATAGATGAGTTATACCTGGCATCACAAGCCGGTGTGCCGATCAAGCTTATCGTTCGCGGAATGTGTTGCCTTCGTCCGGGCCGAAGAGGTCTGAGTGAAAGTATAGAAGTTATATCCATTGTTGGTGAGTACCTGGAGCACTCACGGATATACTATTTCCACAATGCCGGAAATCCGAAAGTATATATAGGCAGTGCAGACGCCATGGTGCGCAGCTTCGACCGAAGAATCGAATCTCTCTTCCAACTTGACGATGATTTCCTGAAACGACAGGCCATCAACAACCTTCGCTATAATCTGAAAGACAACGTTAACTCCTATATTATGAAGGAGGATGGCACATACGTGATCAAAGAACTGAATGGCGAACCACCGTTTAACATTCACAAAGAGTTCTATCATGTAACCCGTGACATCGTAATGGAAGCAAAGCTCTTTTGATGGAAGTTGGAAAATTAGAAAATTGTAAGATTAGAAAATTGTAAGATTGGGGAATCAGGCAGTCTTTGGTATTTCAATCTTGTAATTTTCTAATCTTCCAATCTTTCAATGAAAATCAAAAAAAAATCCTCTGACTCATGTCAGAGGATTTTTTTTGATTTCATCTTATCTGTAATTGTAGTATTGTGGACATTCCGGGTTCTTGTGGATGCCTCGGAAGATGGAGCGGAAGTTTAGCATGAACTCGTGCGTACCATTGGAGAAGTTGTTCAGATCGGATTGAGTCCAATCGTACGAATATCCAAAATGTAGTTTCTCTGTCAGCTTGAGATCAATGAAGGTGATGAATGAATCACCAAGACGATACGAACCACCGATACTGAATACATCGTAGAAGATTACCGCGGTATTGATATCAAAACTTAACGGTTGTCCTTCCTGTGTACGTACCAGGAACGAAGGGTTGATCTTTACTTTATCCATTCTGTCCAGCGGAAGTATAGCACCACCGCGGAGGAAATAATAACGAGCTTCTTTGATACCACCCAACAAGCTTTCAACCGAGTTGGCAACTTCGTTATTCATGATAAACGGAACTGAGAAGCCCAGGAAGAAATTCTTCTTGGTATAAAATATACCCGCCCCGAAGTTAGGCTTTACCTGCTTGGATATATTGTAGAACGATGCATCATCAGGATTCTGCAAATCAAGTTTGCTATAGTCGGCACCCAGCAGATTTATACCGGCCTGGAGCCCCATCGCCAACGTTGAATTGGGAAAATGAATCTTGTACGCATAGTTTAAATAGATGTGATCGTTGCTATAGCTACCGATCTCATCGTGGTTCACCATCAATCCGACACCTACTTTATTCTTCGCCAGTGCAGTATGTGCACTGATGTTAAATGTTTTTGGTGCTCCCGGAAAGTTAACCCACTGATTCCGGTACATAGCCGTTGCACTAAACTTGACGTGAGCTCCTGCATAGGCAGGGTTGATCACCATCTCGTTGAAATAATACTGGGTGAAGACCGGATACTGCTGTGCCATCCCGGCTATAGCAATACCCAGTACAAACAACGTAGTTGAAAAAATGTGCTTCAGGGTAGAGGTCATTACTCACTAAATTAATTTACAATTTCAAGATAACCGGCCAGAGGCTTCGAACCATCACGCTTGTCGATGATATAGAAGTAAGTACCATCAGGCAGGTTTGTACCCATTACACTGATACCTTTATTCGATTTACCATCGAAGTATATATCAATGTTGTTGTAACCTTCATGCTCGTATACCAGTGTACCTGCGCGGTTGAACACCTTCACGATGTTGTCCGGGAAGTTCTGGATACAGTTGATGAAGAAGATGTCGTTCTTACCGTCACCGTTTCTGGATATACCATTGTAAGGATGTATATCGGTTTTCACTTCAACTTCTTTTGATGCTTCACAGCCAAGTTGTGTTCTCACCGTGACTCTGTATAAACCTGCCGGGATACCTTCGAGAACAGGATCTCCAATGATGGTTCCATTAACAGATTCCCAAACGATCTCGTCAATATCAACATCGTTGGTAATGGTCAGCATGATCTGTCCGTTCTCTTCATCACAGCTTGCCGGGATGATGGCAAACTCAAATTCAGGAAGAACTGGTTTAGACAAGATCTCTTCGCTTACCGGATCAGACACGCAACCTGTAATGAGACTTGTTGCACGCACAGTATATATACCGACTGCTAAACTATCGTAGTACGATCCTACGAAATCAGGAGACGCTTTCACCGCATTACCGATATACCATTCGAAGATATAGTCTGACGTATTGCCATTTACAGAAGCAGAGAGTATACCGTTATCATCAACGCAGCTTGTTACGTGCGAGATAACTTCGATGCTTGGCTGCTCAACACCAATCGGTCTGAACTCAAGGATCACCTGTGTTGTATCCGAACAACCTGAAACGAGTTCACTGGCAATAACAGTATAGGTACTGTCTCTCAGGTCACTGATCTGCGAACCTGTAGCGAATGGAGGAGGAGTGATGGTTTCTCCGTACCAGTCGAAAGTATAGTCTATAACATTGCCATCTACGGAAGCCGAAACAATACCATCAGCTTTTACTACATCGCAGTTTGTTCTCGGATTTACCGGTGTTGCTGTCACAACCGGGTATACACGCATGTCTTCAATCGATACGGAAGCAGACACTTCGCAGAATGCATCCGCCTGATCAGTAGCTACCACCAGGAATGTATTCGGGAATGTAGCCGGTTGAATGTTTTCAACCAGTTTGCCGGTATAAGCGGCCGGCGGGTTTACCGCATTTCCGATATACCATTTATAATCATAATCATTTGGACTTCCGCTCGTAACAGTCGCATACATCGATCCATCCGGATTCACGCAGAACGTTAACGGACTTGCTGATGCAGTCATCGTTACTACGGCTGTGTCTTGAGACAGTTCGTACGTTTCTACAACCTTACAGTGTGATGTCGTGTTCTCAACGGATACAGTGAAGAAACCAGGGTTGATAGTTTGCGCTATATTTCCAGCGTTACCATAATCATCAGTACCTGTTACGTTACCAGCCGGCAGCGGTGTTGTTGTAGTAGCTCCGACAAACCAGCTATAGGCATAGCTTGTACCCGGAAGACCGGAACCCTGTACTTCAAGTTCACCAAGCACGTTTACAGGCTTGAGACATTTTGAAGGAACAACGAATCGTAACAGATCAACATTGACTGAGTTAATCGTTTTATCTTCAATGACAAAGCTTGCTGTAACATCGCAATTGCTGGAAGTTTCATTCGCAATTACATAGAACTCGCCAGCACCCAGATTGCCGATGTCGCCAGCTACCGCGTCATTATCGGCCACTACCGAATTATCAATTCTTCTCCAATCGAAAGTATATCCGGCAAACGGAGAAGTCAGTGCAACTCCATCTACCATGATGCGTTGGAAGGCAGCGCCACCTTGCGTTAAAGGCGTTACACCATCCGGTCCACATTCTGTAAGACTTGTCAAGGTGATATCACCATCAGCAAGATTTACGGTTACTTCTTTCGGATCGTTCAATACCGTGAATACATTTTCAGTATAACAGCCTTGGTTAACACCACCGTTATCTGTCATCAATATTCTATACTCACCTGGTTTAAGACCGGTTATATCTTTTGTTGTTGCAGAGAATGAAGGATCGGTGTCTGAAGTCCATTGATAATCATAGTCTGCAGGGGCACCGGAGCCTAACGCTAACGTAATGGAACCGCTTCCCGGATTTCCGGCAACTTCAGTTTTACAAAACTTGTTAACCATTGTAGCGGCTGCTGTTGCAGCAGCATCTATAACCGGATCACTGATCGTTTGTTTGATCACGAACGTTGCAGAAGCACGGCAACCTGCGAGAGCCCCGGTGTTCGCGATAGCAACCATCGTATAATACTTGGTTGTAATATTGAAAGGACCGTTAGAGTCAAACAAATAGTTACCAGCGTTTGGACTAGGATTTACGGAAGTTACCGGAGTACCTGTTCCAGAAGGACTTTCAGGATCAATACTTCCTTCAAAGTATTCTACCGTATAGTCTGTATCAACAAAACCGCTTGTTGGTTTCAGCTCCGCTGTAATACTACCACCATTGTCAGGAACGCAGGTTGTTATATCTGTCTGAGAGAAAGGTGTCAAGGTATGACCATTCAGGAATGGCAAGTATATCGGGAATTCTTTTTTACAACCTGTATCACGGTTTGTAATTTCAACTACATACTGGCCGTACTTCAAGTCTATAACAAGTGAAGTAGTAGATGTGCTGGTTACGGTGCTGATGGGTGTACCGCTTGCAGGTACTGTGAATCCTTTGAACCAGCGGAAATCATATCCCAATACGCTTGGTGTAGTTACTACTATACTGATACGTCCAGTGTTCGAGATACAGTCATTCGGTTCAGTAAGTACCGGATCATCAATAACGATATTCGGAATGTTGTTTATCACTTCCGCTTGTTTCGCGGGAGTAACGCAACCATATACTTTGTGTCTTGCGCGTACGGTATATATACCAGGATTAACACCAGCCAGTATATTCGTAGTACTTGTATTGATCAGTTTAGACGGAGTTACAGCAGAACCAGTATACCACTCAAATGTATAGTCGCTTGGTACACCTGGACTGACAGTCTGAACTTCGATCTGACCGTTGTTAGGCGTACAGGTTGATTGCGCGGTTGCAACAATAGTAAGTATTTCGGTTGTAGCAGGACCGTCAATAATAACCTGCGAAGTAGAAGAACAGGTCGTTGCTTTGTCGGTCACTTTCACAGTATAGGTACCCGCTGCTAAACCTGTAACCGTAGCATTGGTTGCACCGGCAATAGCGTTCGCAGGCAGCGTGTTTGCACCTTTATACCATTGGAAAGTATAATCTGAAACATTGCCTTGAATCGCTACAGTCGCTTCGCCAATTGACCCCGTACATGATAACTGGTCCTTCTTTGAAATGCCTGTTATAACCGGAGGTTTGGTTTGTTTAACTTTTACAGTTACCGTATCTGAAGTACATTTCGTATTGATATCAGTAGCAAACACGGTATAATTTCCTGCATTCAGATTATTGTATACTGATCCGGTATAGTCATCGGTAGGCTTAACAAAACTTCCATTAAACCAAGAGAAACTATAGCCTGTTGTTCCACCATTTACAGTTGCTGTTGCACTTCCTTTCGCAGTTGCAGAACAAGTTATATCAACATGCGTAGTGTCAAGTGTGAATGGCACGGTAAGGTCTAGTATATCTCCGGAGTCGTTACCCTGGCAACCGGTTGTTTTTTCCGTTACCAGTACCGAGTAGGATCCAGGCTTTAATCCCGTTAATGTGTGGCTGATTCCGAGTGTATCACCCACGAGGATGTCCGGCCCCGCATACCAGGTATATTCAAATTTTCCGGTAGGTTCTCCTATACCATCGCCATCTGTATCATTTACGATAGCCTGTAGTACACCATTTGGATTTTTACAGTCATCGTAATTATGCAGCGTGGTTACGTTAACATTGATTGCCCGGGATATTTCTTTAACCACAACACTGGCTACAGTATCAGAGTTACACTTTGCAGTCTTGTGAATAGCATATACAGTATAGGTATCTGCCGGCAGACCAGTGTAGGTGTGACCTACGTGGTCAGCAGATGCTATAGGTTTAGCAACTGTTCCTTTAAACCAGTAGAAATTGAAACTGGTTGAATCTTTTTTACCATTGATCAGAACGTACGCACGTACCGCACCATTATTCGGAGCATTGGTAACATTGCTACATCTCAGGTTATCGCGAAGTACTTCGGCCTGAAGTGTAACCGGTAATGGCACAACGTTTGTTTTTAAAATGTTATCACCATAGTCACACTCTTTGATCTTCGAGTTTGGATTCGGTATAGTTATAGGAGTAGGGATGGTCGTACCATCGTCATTCAATACTATATATAGCGTAAACGCAGAGCCGGGACCTGTTATACTTACATTGGTTTGTGTAAGTGTGTCGCCCGGGTTCATATTGCTAAGGGGAATTACCGTCTTTCCTAGTAGTGTCGCCCCGGCATTCATAGGGTCTCCGTTGTAGAAGGCTACTGGTAAATTCCCACTTATTCCAATATCACCTCGATTTGTAAATTTGAATGAAACTGTAAAATTCTTATCGGGACAAGTAGGCGGATTAACTTGAACGTCAAAATTCTTGTTAAACGGAGCAACAGAAATGTTTGGTGCGGCATAAGAAGGACAGCCAAAAGAATTAAGATATGGAGATTGATTAAGAAAGCTATTTAACGGTCGACTGATTTCATTTGCAAAACACTTCGCCTTATCTGAGTATATGAGGTGATGTCCCTGAATTTGTTTAGGAATGGTGAGGTCTTCATTAACATTTACTACAAAGTATCCATGTTGATTCCATACTTTACGTGCCGGAACCCAAGGCTCGTTTGCTGATTCGTATACACGTACTTCGGCATCACTATACAAGTTTGTGAGCGCTGCTCCGTTGGTTGTATTATCAGTAGAGCACACCACGCAGATCTCTGTAGATCCATCTCCGTTCATATCCACAACGATCGGATATTCATTGGATGTACGGGAAGCGCATCGGATTGGCGTACTTCGTGTTACCGTTACTACGCCACTGTTATTGGTTGTGGTATATATATAGATATAGTTCTCATCGCGGTATACAATTTCAGATTTGCCATCGGCATTAAAGTCGAACATCGTACAGCCTGTGTAACCGGAAGTTTCTTCGGTAACGCCACGTCTCCACAAAGTATCCAGGCCGGTAGCTGTTTCTTTAAGTGCATATAAATATTTACCGGATACATATACGGCATTCATTTTTCCATCACCATCGATATCGGCCAGGTTAACACGACCGGCACCATTCTGCCATCCGTTTTTATACTTGCTATCGGCTGAATTGGAAAGATCTGTATAGGTTTTCAGTGCGTTGTTCTGAACATCCCAGAAGAAAATAGTCGTTGTTCTGTCTTGGTTGTTGCCTGCCTGCGTAGTAGATCCAACTGCTACGACATCCAAGTAGCCGTCCAGGTTAAAGTCAGCCACACTGGTACCACTTCCTGATACACGCTGATTTCTCGTAAAGTATTCAGTACGTTGTTGAGAAAGTGTTAAGGTAGAACCAAGTGTCGGAGGTATAGCTGGAGGAGGAGCCGGGCGATTGATATTGACAGAGTATATACGGCAACCAGCTACGAGCTCTTGCGTTGAAGATGCTGTTAATATATCTACCGCTATAGGAGCGTTACTTGTCTCATTCCAGCTTCCACCACTGCCAGCCCAGTTGTTCTCGGCCATCAATGTACCGGAGTGAGCATCGTAAATTCTTGTACGGGTATATAACTCGACATAACCATCGCCATCAAAATCGGTGAGACCCATGGTACCGGGATATACTCCCCAATCTATAGGATTCGTCCAGGCTTTGTTACCGTTACAATCGTAGGCCATAATTTTATAGCCGGTTCCGTCTGAAGTAGCAGTAAGAATGAAGAACTCAGCGCACCCGTCTTTGTTGATATCAGCCATCGCTATATCTTCAAAAGTTGGTCTGAGGTTATCGTTAAGTGTATTGATCTGAGTTTTCAATTGCAGGGTAGTACCTGCTGCCGGTGCACGAAGAACGTTGATGACACCTTCAGTCGGGTCTGCGGCCGGATTGCTGTTTCCGTTTCGGTAGGTAGTAACTATTTCAGGAGTACCGTCACTATCAACATCTCCTACAATAAGGCGGTTAACGTGGTTGGTTCGGCGAGGCTCTGACTTGAACTTAAGCTTCATTTCGAAAGGAGGGAAGCTGTCAGGTTTAACATCGCAGGTTATGTCGTGGCCAATAAAGAAATCTTTACAAACTGCATCGATAGAACATTCCTTGTCATAGCAGTCTATGAAACGGTCGCCATCATCATCTATACCGTTGTCACAGATTTCACAAACTTTAGCGCCACAGTCTCCGTCACGGCAGTCGACGAGACCATCACCATCATCATCCAAGTTGTTATTACACTTGGGACCTGTTTCCTGCGCGAACGAACTCATTGCAATCAGGCTTAGGAAAGAGATCAGTAAAATCAACCTTTTCATAGGGGTAGAAAAAATTATGTACAAATCTAAGGACACGAAGGCTACCATGTTTATCGTTATAAAGATTCTTTAAGCAATTCATTCCTTACATACCCGAATAAATTAGCCGTTAGAACAAACGAGTTACATTGACCCGTATCCGTATACTATATTAAGATATAGTGATGCTTGTAACCTGACGATGTAAGTTTTGAACCGGAAATGTGACTCTAAAAAGGGCCTTTATCGACAGCCTGACGTAAATAACCGATAGACTGCGGCAACCCTTTGAATTACCGGATTAACGTAATGCTTCCTGCGCGAGGCGCGCTTTCTTCTCCGTCACAACGAATTATATAATAGTATACTCCATCCGGGAGTTTCTTACCGTTGAAAGTACCATCCCAATTATTCTGATAAGGTTTTGCTTCGAATACTTTTACCCCTTTCTCGTCATATATAGTGATGCCGCATTGTGGGTATGTCAGGATGTTTTCCACCACCCATAACTCATTCGGTCCATCGTTGTTGGGAGAAATGAAGTTACCGGGCTTTAGCTTTGTAACAATCGCATCACCAGCTACTTTCACTTCGATGGTTGCTGTGCCTTCACAGCCATTGGCATCCACACCTGTAACCTTGTAGGCGGTGGTAGCCAACGGAGTAGCTACCGGATTAGCGATAGAAACTTGCGACAGTGTTTCGGCAGGCTCCCAGGTATAGCTCTCGAGGCCAGACGCAGCGAGTTGTGACGATTCACCTTCGTTGATCTGCGGTGGTGTAGCGGTTACGATAACACTTGGCGCAGGCAACGTCTCAACGGTACGGCTAGCCGTAAGTATACAGCCGTTGGTAGCGGTTACATCCACCGAGTATGTTCCTTCTTCGGTTACCTCTATAGAAGATGTTGTTGCTCCGGTACTCCATGAATACCCGGTAAATGTTCCTGTCACCTGGAGTAATAGTGTTGCACCTTCACAGAAGGTATAGTCATTGCTCGGGTTCGT
This sequence comes from uncultured Chitinophaga sp., assembly GCA_966211525.1. GTDB lineage: Bacteria > Bacteroidota > Bacteroidia > Cytophagales > Cyclobacteriaceae > Ohtaekwangia. The sequence goes on from CBIHOZ010000030.1 coordinate 53,637, forward strand.
TATGGTAACAGCGGGTGCAGCAGTAATGGTGATCGGTATAGTTTTCGTCTCAGCACAGGCGTTACCTGCATAGGATACAGTAAGCGTTACATCAAATGTACCCGCAGAGGTAAAGATGTGTTCAGGGTCTTTCTCGGTGGAGCTTTTTCCATCATCAAAATTCCACTTATAGAATGTTGTAACGGATGCATCGGATGTTGATCCGTTGGTAAACTTTACCTTTTGATTGGCACATGCCGTTGCAGGTGCGCTGAAGTTGGCGGTAATGGTTGTTGTAATAGTTACTTTAACAGGATCAGTTTCAAGGTTCACGATACATCCTGCAGTACCGGCTTTAACAGTATAATTTCCGGAAGAAGCAGGAACCTAAGTTATTGGCAGCTGTGCACCG
>CBIHOZ010000031.1:0-52343 GCA_966211525.1 uncultured Chitinophaga sp.
TTCTGTTCAAAGGTTTGTCCATACGCGCCCAGGTATAGAAGAACAGCAACGGCTGCGGTAACTATAGTTTTCATGCCAGACAATAGAGTAGGTAGAGTATATATTTGATTGACGTGTAATCTGTATGAGACTGCACGTATTTATTTTTATTTCCGGATAAGTTTTTTAGTGATGGAATTAGTCCCATCGGAGATCTCCACAATATACAACCCTGTAGGGAGCTGCCGTGTGCGCAATGTTTGTTCTTCTCCGAATGACAGTGTGGTGCCAGTATACTCTCTTCCAATCATATCCATAATACGAACAGAAACCAGTCCTTCGTATGAAGATGCAATTTTGGTATCGGCATCCGAGGGGTTGGGATATATACTTATATAATTATCCAGATCTGTCTCCACGGCCAGTGGTACTTCAAGCTGAACAACCAGCGCTCCGTACGCACGACAACCCGAAGCATCAATGGCTAGCGTTTTGACCTCACCGGTTGTTGCATTATCGGCTTCCGCCCAATTCACAACCACGCCCTTGTTAACAGGAGATATACTTGAACTTCCAGTTACTTCCCATAGGAATTTGGAATCGTCATTTCCGTTGATCACGCTGTAAGTAACGTTTTGAGCTCCGGATGTAGCCGGGTTAGGACCGTCAATAATCGGCGTTGCCTGTGTGCCGGATACAACCACTTTGGTTGTGCGTAAAGCACTGATGCCACATGCATTGAAATGCCGGGCTGTAATGGTATATTCTCCGGTAGCAGGAAAATCTACAGTAATATACCCGCTATGGTCTTCAACATTACCTGCGGTGGTACTCCATTGAGTGCTATAGTTACCTTTGACAGAGACATAGAATTCGGCTGCGTCACCCGGACACATGCGTTCAGGGCCATATATATACCCGGGTTGAGGAGGCACCATGGGTGTCGTATTCATTCGCGCGGCAAATCCATTTTCTCCAGCCAGGTAAATTGCATCTTTATTGAATTGTACATCGTGTACGTTTGAAGACGTTATGAAAATTGTTTTCCAGGTTGCACCTGCATCGGTGGTTTCGTAAACATTTCCGCCTCTCGTAACGACATAGCCGTGCGATTCATTCTCAAAGTGTATAGCGATGATGTCGTAAAATTGCCAGTTTATTTTTTTCCAGCTTTTTCCGCCATCTACGCTTTTGCGCAGATGCTCGCCACCTGCGTAACCTACATTTTCATTGAGGAAAAATATATCGTTAAATGCTTCTGATTCACTCGGCTCTCTCGTAAAAACCGGTGACCACGTTTTACCGCCATCAATTGTCTTTTCCACAGAACCGAACAACTCGATACGATATCCGATTGATGGAGATATAAAGTGCATGCCCTGCGTATAGTACCCCGGATCCGTAGACACCAGTTTCCATGTCTCCCCTAAATCATCGCTCCTGTAAACAGCATACCAGCTTACTGAAAAAAGGATATTGCCGGCAAAACCATAAAGCGTTCCTGCCGGACGATACGGATCAACCTTGCTTGTCGTCAATACCTTTCGCGTTGTTACTCCGCCATCGGTTGATTTATAGATATCACCTGCACTAAGCAGGATGACGGTGTTTTCATCTATGAAATGTGTATCGCCTACATTCGTGAGGTCTGAGGGGGTTTGCTTCCAGGTAAAACCATTATCCTCTGTTTTGAATAGTCCATTCTCACCCGTAATAAATCCGTTCTTTTCAATGGAGAAGTCGATGTGGTATATATGTCCATCTGAAAAGTAATTGAGTGTAGACCAGGTTGCACCTTGATCAGACGACATTGCTATAGAGCGGGCTGATTGATACGAATAGTAATAACTTTTTCCCGCTATATATATCTTGCCGGAAGACTGCGTGACTCCGGTTATACCACCAGGTGAAATGCCCGGGTAAAGGACGCTCCAGGTATCGCCACCGTTATTGGTTTTATACATGACTCCATTCCCGATGATAAATCCTGCATCCTCATTATCAAATTTGATTTTTGCGATATCACTGACCTGAACCTCCGGAACTGCAACCCAGGTCTCCCCACCGTTGTGCGTAGTATATAGTGTATATTCTCCAATCAGAAAGCCATCGTTATCATTCGTGAACCAGATGTCCTGGAGTCGGGGATTCCACCCCAGTGCCGACAGGTCTACTTCAGTCCATGAACGTCCGCCATCTGTAGTTTGATACAGATCACCATAGCTGGCTAGAGCGTAACCTTTGTCTTCGGATAAGAAAAACAGGTCACGGAATTCGTACCATGCTCCGGAGAAACGTGTTTCCCATGATCGTCCACCATCATCGGTAAAAAAGATTTCTCCTTCTTCCGTACCAACATAACCTTTTTCTTCGGTCAGGAAGAATGCAGCCAGTTTGTTAAAGTAATATTCACCCGTGAGCGGCAGGTATATATGAACCCATGTAGCTCCGCCATCGTCTGATTTCAGGAAGACATTGTTTCCCTGTACAAAGCCCGTATTCCCTATAAAGAAAATTTCAGACAGTGAGTAATTACCGGCAGATACTACGTTCCAGGTTTTACCTTCATCCGTTGATCGGAGTATACGTCCATTGCTTGTTGTTGCGAACAGGTGCCCTGCCGCGTTTGCCTCCAGCGATGTATAGCTGAAATTCATATTCTCAAACGTCTGCCTGCAATCACCATTCTCCAGAATCAAACTGGCATTAACAACACGAATGCGCAGAGACGTTTCGAAGTCACCCCCCGATGATGTAGCCTTTACACGGATGGAATACAAGCTCTTCAGATTAAAATCAAAAATGGTGTTCGATTTTAATATAGTTCCATCAATATAAAAATGATCATTGTCCATGGCTCCTTCGCCAGCAACCAAAGCAAAGCTTGCACTTTGCGGAAGCGAGAACGCACCAATAGCAGTGCCTTTTGGCTGTCCTTCCATGACGGAGTAACTTGACAATACAATAGGTTTTATACTTTCATCAGGTGTCAGGCTCTTTACATATCCGCTCTCAGGAAACTGACAGATTTCTGAGGTAGCCCAGGTGGCCGTGCTGGCGTGAAGATAGATTACATATTTAGGCTCATCGATGTCATTGGACAGAAGTGTCAGTGTAGCGGTTGTTGTACCTTCATTTACCGGGTTAACAACGATCCCGAGAGAAACCGATTCACCCGGAGCTATTGTCTCCGGCATAGATTTCTGCACGAGGTAGAAATCTCTTCCCGTCAGAAGTATATTTCTCAGGTAAAGTTCTTCCAGACCTTTATTTCGAATCACTATTTCTCGTGTAGTACAAGAGCCTTTCGCTACGGCAGGGAAGAGGTAGGGTTTTGAACCAGACTTCATTACGCTACCCCATGTGCCCGCTACTGAAATATCAGCGGCCGGCATCGTGCTCCACAGTGTTGATGAAAACTGCTGAGAGGTAATGAAGTATAAAACATCGTTCGTAATGGAGAAGTCATGTGGTGAGCTTCCTCCATCGTCTTCCAGGTCAAGATATAGCTTGGTTCCGGCGGCTGTACCATCCGATTGCCATAGTTCTGCATTATACCCGTCATTGCTGCCACTGAAGTATATTCTGTCTTCGGATACAAGTACAGGTGTCCGCTCATCATTATACGGAGGAGTGATTACCACATCATGGAATTTGCTTGTTCCTTGTGTTGTGCCATCAGAAGTCCAAAGTGCACGGTTGTCTGCTGTGCCCGCTCGGAAAAATAATTTTCCTTTGAACTGAAAGAACATTCCCATTTCTGACTGATAAAAATGCGGGCTCCAGCCAAATGATTTTACCAGTTTGGTGCCTGCTTCAGTGCCATCACAAATCCACAGTTCATCGGTCGGTGTAACATTGTCATAGTAAGTCCTGAAACTGAAAAACAGCTTTCCGGAAACATTTGTATAATTTTCAATCTCTTGTCTTCCGTAAGTCGGGGCATCCAGTTTTTTAATTACTTGCCATTCGTCTTCTTGCTGGTCACCGAGTATATTTTTAGGAATTGAGTATATCCGAATAACATCATCATAGGTAGATGATTTAATGACCACCAGCGCGTTGTCAAGTACGAAAAGATTTTTGTAGGAGACACTTTCCCATGAAAGCGGACCAAGAAAATTAATTCGTGAAGAACCGTTATCGCGATATATGGTTCGTCCATTAGGAGTGAAGTAAATATAGTCCTCATCTTTCACCATCGTCATGATTCTACCCGATGTAAAATCAGCCTGGAAAAATACCTGTGTGCCGGCAGCGGTGCCGTCTGTGCGTATGATGGACCCGAGAGCGGTGGTAAAATATAGCTTGCCTTTAAAGATCGTCAGATTTGCAGGGTACGCTTCCTTAGCGCCATAAACTAATTCTGTACCCTCACCAGTCCCGTCTGTTTTCCAAAGGCTTGTGCCATACTCAGGAGTGTAGGCTGTAAAAAAAAGCTGATTATTGAAGATGATAAACTGACCGGGAGTAGAACTCCCGTATCCAGGACTAATATCTTTCACCAGCGTATAGTTTCCACTGACACCGTTGCTCACAAAAAGCTCTACGCCATATTGATCATGCGAGGCAACAAAGAAGACTTTGTCGTTAAACGCTTGTGTTGTTGTAATGCCGGCGAGGGATGTAATATTTCGTTGTGAGAAGCCCGCATGGATTGAAAAGAATACCAACGCGGCCAATAGGACAGATTTCATGAGGTTAGGAAGATTGTTAAGCCAACTTGCCAAAGATAGTATTCGGTAACCAGTTCGCAATGAAGCTCTGCCTTCGGAAGCCTGATTTTTTTTCTAATTTAGACTTCCCTGTTGAGGATAATAATGACGCGTAAGTACAAAACTTATCTCGTAAACGGAAAATGTACTGGTTTGGGATTTGCAGCCGGAGATTAACGCTAACGCTTGACATAGGTGTTTCTTCGCATTGGATCAGACGGACCACCGCTATTACTTCGTGGTATATAGTATACCTATACTACTGAATGTGTACTACTCAGTAGAGTATATTTTTAACTATATATATATCAGCATGTCCATTGTTTTGTTACTCAGATGTTACTTGCCGAGACACGTAACAAACCAGCAATACAAATCATAAATAACCAATTCTCAACTTTTACATTTCGTTAACATCTTTTTACAAGCTCTTAACTAAAGGGAGGTACAAAGTGCTTTAGTTTTGTTCATGTCTTCGATAATAGAAGCATCGGACAGTGTTTCACCAAACTACTTAACTATATGAAAATTTACAGCCTTCCTTTTTTACTTCTCTTTCTATTGTCCTTTGACAATGAGGTATCGGAAATTCCAGCATCAGGTATGAACACGGTTGATCAGCCGGTGTCAGCCAGTGTGAGACGTAAGCCGTTAAAGATCATTTTCAGATCTAATGATGGCGGACAAACATGGGTGGATATTAGTGAGGGACTTCCCGAAAATTTGGGAGATGATTTCGCGAAGGCGGGTCTTTCTGCAAATGAAAACGGTATATATCTGCACACGGTAGATGGGATATATCATAGCAAGCCAAATTCGACTGCTCCTTTTTGGAATAAAGAGGACCTTACTGGAAAAGAAAAGAACAATGCTGGTGGCAATGGTGTCGATTCAGTTTTTAATGGTTCTGCAACAGACATAGAAAATCGCTCGGGAAAATTTATAGAGCCAAACGGTGTAATCTTGGCGGTCAGTAGGAAGGGGGTAATACGATCAACCGATAACGGCAAGACTTGGGATTTGGCGATCGGCGAGGGCGGTGTTATTTCTTTGGGACGCGTCAACGGTGGATTCGTTGCTTTAACTTACAACGCCATGTCGAACACCCGAAGAGTGCGGACATCTTACGATGGTGGTAAAACGTGGCAGGCCATTGATGCCGACCTTCCACCGAGTCCTTCTATTAAATCAATTATTGAGGTTGATAATTATCTTTTCTGTGGTCACCCCGCTGGTATCTTCAAATCATCCGATAAAGGAAAGACATGGAAACTAGTTTTTCCTTCTGTAGATGACAAGGTCTTTAATTTGTCTGCATCAGGTAACGTGATCTATGCTGTACTTGGTGTAGGAGGATGCTAAGGAATTCGACCAGTAAAAATCGCTGTGATCTGCGAGCAGCGTTGGGTGGGGCGAGTAACAAATACTTCCAAAGCTTTGCTACCTTGTTTACTATAACACCAACGCTGCTGATATATAGTTTTACGCTCAACGCTGCACAGATGTCGCCCACCTGGACAGAGTTTCTTTAATAGTCTCTAACTTGAAAGGTTTGCTTATATAGTCGTCCATGCCTGCCTGAAGACAATTCTCTTTGTCTTCGGTCATGGCATTGGCAGTCATGGCAATGATGATGGGTTGTTTTGAGAAGTCTTGTCGAATGGCACGCGTTGTTTGCAACCCATCCAGTTCGGGCATTTGTACATCCATGAAGATAAGGTCATAGCTTTTACTGGTAAGTCGCTCGAGTACATCAAGTCCGTTGGGTGCTATATCTGCGGTGTAGCCAAGTTTGTTTAACGTGCGAATTGCTAATGTTTGATTGATGGGGTTATCTTCTGCGACAAGAATCGTCAAAGGGTATTCCTTCCCAAGTTCCATCAGATCTTTTTTATCAAGTTCTGTATAGGAAGACTTCACGTTCGCATGGGGCTTGAAGGTTGACAATAGTGCATTCGAGAAAAGCTTCTGCTTAACGGGTTTACTTAATATATACTTAAATAAATGCTCATACTGTTTCCGTTGATCGTCACCAACCGATGTCAATAGAATGATCGGTATATTCGGGTGCAACTTCTTTGTTTCGCGGGCAAACGCTACACCATCCATGTCAGGCATTTGCATATCCGTAATGATGAGATCGAAATCCTGATTTTTGCGTGCTAATATTGAAAGCGCTTCTGTTGCTGAGTAAGCTGCGACAGAAGAAAATCGCCAATGCTTCAGGCTCTCTTCGAGTATACGGCAATTTGTTTTGTTATCATCAACAATAAGAACGCGCTTTCCCTGTATACCATCCAGGTTGAGATGAACATAATTTACAAAAGCACTTTTGCCTATGGAAGTCTTTAAAGTAAATGTGAAAGTAGTTCCTTCATCAGGTATACTTTCAACGGATATTTTTCCACCCATCAGTGCCACCAGTTTCTCACTTATCACAAGACCAAGCCCCGTACCTCCATATTTACGTGTTGTGGAAGAGTCAACCTGACCAAACGCTTTAAATAGTCTTCCCAGTTTATCGGGAGGGATGCCAATACCAGTATCCCTTACGTTGAATTCAAGTTCAAGCTGATCATCATGTTTATTCTTCACCTCTACACCAACAAACACTTCTCCTCGCTTGGTAAATTTGATGGCATTACTAACCAGGTTTATTAATATTTGTCTCAGCCTTAATTTATCTGCCAGAATTAGTGTGGGCACATCATGATCAATTTGATAGAGAAGGTCTAATCCCGTTGCTGCGGCCTTTGCCGTAAAGACATCCAGCACTTCTTCGATGCAGCTGCGCAGATCAAACTCATGAAGGTCCAATTCCATGCTGCCGGATTCAATCTTCGAGAAGTCAAGTATATCATTTATTATACCCAGCAAGGCTTCACCTGAATTATGTATAATCTCAGCATACTCTGTTTGTTCCGGGTTCAAAGGCGTCTCACGAAGTAAGGACGCCATTCCGATAACACCATTCATCGGAGTTCGTATTTCATGACTCATGGTAGCAAGAAAAACACTCTTTGCTTTATTTGCCTTCTCTGCTTCCTCACGTGCCCTGCGTTCGTCCTCGGTTAGTCGCGCCAACGCTTGTGTTCTTTCATCAACTTTCTCCTGAAGAACTTTCTTTTGCTTTTTGACTATACGTATACGTATCAAAAAGAATGCACTGAAGCAGCCAATAAAAAATGCAGCTGCCAAAATCCGAAACCACCACGTCATCCAGAAGGGTGGGGTTATTGTGATGGAAATGGTAGCTATTCTTGATGACCATTCGCCTTGGTTGTTCAGTCCTTTAACTTTGAATGTATAGCTTCCTCCATCCAGGTTTGTATAGGTTGCAGTGCGGCTTGTACCTATATAATTCCAGTCTTTGTCGAATCCCTCCATCATATAGGCATATTTCTTTTTGTCGGAGGAGGTATAGTTCAACGATGCAAATTCAAAAGAGAAAACTGAAGATGTATAGGGTAGTGTTATTGATTTTGTCTCCGATATATGCCGTTGAAGAGGAGATTCATCTTTGTCGTCTGAAATAGGAACAGGTTTATTAAACAACAGAAAGTCGGTGATCATTAAAGGAGGATCAAACGGTTTTTCTTTTATACTGTCCGGATGAAATTCATTAAAGCCATTCGGTCCACCGAAATACATTATTCCGGTGCGACTTTTTAACGATGCATTCCTTGTAAATTCTTTCGACTGCAAACCATCAGAAGTCCCAAAATTTTTAAAGGTTCTGCTTTCAACATTAAACTTTGATATACCATTGTTTGTACTCAGCCAAAGATTACCATGACCATCTTCCAGTATTCCGGGAATCTGTTCACCTGGCAAGCCGTCTTTTTTATGAAACGATGTGAATCTATTTGATTTATAATCAAAAAGGTTTAACCCTCCGCGTGTACCGATCCATAGACGCTTTTTACTGTCTTCAAAAATTGCCAGTACATTATTGCTGGTAATGCTGTTCTTATTCTCGTGATACTTATAGGCTGTAAATGTTTTTGTAGTGTTGTTGAATAGGCATAGCCCGTGGCCATCGGATCCGACCCAGAGATTGCCATCGCTATCTCGCAGGATTGCATTTATACAAGCGTTGTGATTAAAGCCTTCCGGATGTCCTATAACAGTGTTATAGCGGATGAAGTTGTGATGGACTGAATCGTATAGTTGAACCCCTCCATTAAACGCGCCTACCCATATATTCTTATCCGGATCTTCATAGAGCGTCATTACATTGTCACTGCTCAAACTATTTTTATCCTTGGGGTCATGCCTAAAATGCCGGACCCGTTTTTTATCACGATCGAATACCGTTAGTCCTGCAGCCCACGTACCAGCCCAAAGATTTCCACGGCTGTCTTCGAGAATGCTTATTACATAATCACCGGATAAACTGTTTTTATCAGCAGCGTTATGCTGATAGTATATAAACCGCCCGTTCTTTTTATCAAAGTAATTTATACCACCACCATCGGTGCCTATCCAGAGATTATTTTTTGAATCCTCAAAGAAGTCTATAACACTGTTGTTGCTGAGGCTGTTGTTTAATGTACTCGATGTATAATGGATAAACCTGTTCTCGTCAATGTTAACAAAGTCCAAACCGTGGCTGAATGTACCGATCCACATATTCCCTTTGTTATCTCGGAAAATATCATAGATGGAGTTGTCGCTTAAACTTGTATTGCTACCCGCCTCAAATTTATAGCTATAGAATTTTTCATCATTGGAGTCAAAAATACAAAGGCCACCATTTTGAGTGCCAATCCATAAGTCACCCTTGGCGTCTTCGTGGATCGCCATAACATAATCGTTAGGCAAGCCGTTGTTGTCATTGCCTTTCCGGTAGGTTGTCGTTTTGAAATTGATTTTATTGATCAGCCGCAGACCGTTATAACCTCCCATCCATAATTGTTTACGGCTGTCTTCAAAAAGGCAACCAGTTGCGTCAACTCCTGGCGTCAGATTAATGGTACCTTCAATATCGATACGTTTGAAAGTGTTACTCTTTCTGTCGAATAAATTCAGTCCTCCCGTGGTTGTCACCCAGAGATTCTGGTCGCTGTCTAGAAGTATATCGTTAATATAGTTGCTGCTTATACTATTCGAATTTTCTTCATTGAAAGTATAGAAGGTATATTTATTTGTATGGCGGTCGTAAAGCCCCAATCCATTCCCTCGTGAACCAACCCATAGGTTGTCATCTTCGTCAAATACAATAGCGTTTAACACCGAAGCACTATCTAAATCATCGAGGTCTATTATTTTATCGAGCGCTCTGTTTAAAACAGCAAGGCCAGCACCTTCTGTCGTTAACCAGAGATTTCCATCCCGATCTTCTGCTATAGCATGAATGTTATTCGTGGTGATGTCATTTTCGTTTTTTCCCACGACATTATAGACTGTGAATTTATACCCGTCATATTTATTTAAACCGTCTCCTGTGCCGATCCATAGTATACCGCGGCTGTCCTGAAAAATACAGTTAATATTGACAGTTGACAGTCCGTCTTCTGCTGATATATTCGAGAACTTAATGTTTTGCCGTTGGCCTGTAACGGTTTGACACAAAATGAGCAAGGCCGTTATTAGATTGCAAGTGAATTTCATTTCCGTTTTGTTCCGTTGAATAGCGAAAAATCAGGATAAGGATCGAGCCGGATTCTAAAATATATAGTATCGATAAGTTAATAAATGTCGGTCACTTTTTTTTGTGAGATCAAAATATTCGAGGATGTTTTTCGCAGATTGAGACGTTACCGCATTCGGAACGTTTGTATGTTGCTACCTATATATTACGATTGTCTTTTGGTAGTGAATACTTTTAAAAAAGTACATTAAGATGTATTCCACAAATAAACATTGCTAGCTATATGTATAGTGGCCTAATTGCATACTTTTTTGAGAGAGGTATACATTTAAGATTTGATAACCTGTCTTTAGACGAACCATTTTGTTTAAACAGATCAAACTAAAGTCAATTGAAAGTCCACCGGGTAATTAAATGTAGCGAAAAAATGGAACCAGGTGTCATAAAAATCAGTATATTGACTTTGCCCCTGCGAAAGGTGCTAGTATACGTTTCCTCGCGCGTATAGGCTTGGGGTTGTGGAGTTCAAAATGTAATGGATTGCTAAAAGATATATAATCCGACTATATCGAGTATGGAATTTAATCCCAATAACAATATCGTTAAGCGCTGTATTCAAGGTATGATGCTGGAGCAAAATGAAAAGCATGAAGATGCAGGTAAACTATTTCTTCAGGCTTGGAACGAAGCACTAGACGACTCCGAAAAATTTATTGCTTCTTATTATGTCGCACGAATACAAAAAAATGCATTCGACAAAATAAAATGGATTGAAACCACTTTGCAGCTTGCACTGAAGCTAGATGATGATACGGTGAAGTCCGCTATACCTTTGTTGTATTCGGATCTGGCTAAAAGCTATGAAGAATCGGGTGACATTAAGAATGCGACAAGGAATTCTGAATTGGCAGCCTTAGCCATAGGAACGCCTTCTGACAAAGGACCTTTTTATCATGGAACGAAAGCTGACCTGCGGGTTGGCGATTTTCTGGTTGCTGGAAATGTATCCAACTATGAGAACGATCTTGTCATGAACCACATCTATTTCACAGCGTTGGCTAATGGAGCCGGACTTGCTGCAGCGTTGGCAAAAGGAGAGGGGCGTGAACGTGTATATATAGTTGAACCAACAGGTGAATTTGAGGACGACCCAAACGTTACCAATAAGATATTTCCAGGCAACCCTACACGATCTTATCGTACATCGTTCCCGTTGAAAATCGTGGATGAGTTAACAAATTGGATCAGGACAACACCGGAAGAAGTTAGTAAGTGGCGTGAGAAGCTAGCCGATAGCAAAGGTGAAATTATTAATTAGCATCACAATTTGTGTCAGCTTGATTTTCAACGACCTTGAAAGATCGAAGGCTTGAACACCTGTGGGACAAACTTTCTGGAACTGATTCAAGGCATGTGTTTACGGCCGATTTCATAACCTATTAAATTTAGGGTTGAAATTCGTTACTTCTCACTTTCAGGTTATCGCCTTGTTATGTCCGGAGTCCAATTCTTATAAAGAAATCGTAGCGCATCATAATATGCAGGAATAGGTTCCGTCATGTGATCTTCTAATGGATAATATTTATACTGGAACTTAAATGTTTTCGAGCTATGCTGTTTAAGCAGTTTATCAAACTTCAACAAATCATCCCGAAAAGTACCATCTTCATTTCCTACGCTGTAAAAAAGTTCTTTATTTGTTATGGATAGATCCGGTAGTTTTTGCTCTGCTAACCGTAAAACATATTTATCTCCAAACCATAATGAAGGGCTGACTGCAATGTATGCATCAAAAATATTTGGATGCATAAGCATGCAATTAAGTACTGCAAGACCACCGAATGAATGTCCGGCAAGTATTTTAAAAGGACTGGTTTTAAAATTTGTCTCAATGTAAGGCAGTAATTCCTGTTGCATAAATTTTAAAAATTGCTCGTTCCCACCAGACGTACTAAATCTCGGCTCAACTTTACCGTCGAAGTCTATTAGGCTATTGGTAGGTGTGAGATCTTTTACACGGTCCACAGTTACGATGCCCACCACTATCATTGGAGGAACAACCTGCCAATGCCTTAAATATTCGACATAAGCAGAAACGATGTGAAAATGATTCTCACCATCCAGTAGATACAACACGGGTAACCTCTTGTTAATATCTGCAGAGTCGAGCTTTGGAACATGAATGTAAATCTGTCGATCTTGATTCAGCACTCGGGAATGTATTAAACGCACATCGTTTGTGATATGATTATATAACTCTGGTGTTTGGGCAGCTGCGTAAGAGGTAAGGAATATTGTGAATACTATAAAATGCTTCATATCATAATTTAATTGAATTAAATGATCTTCTGAATTCCATCTGTTGTCAAGATTGTAGACAAATCACGAACGCAGTTTTCTCGAATTTATCTCTTAATTTTTTGTTTTGGTACTTCAATTGAAGGTTGTTGTAGATGTCCATGTTTCTGGATATTTTGAGAACAGCTTTTTTGAGAAGATTTATCTTAAATGAGAAGACAGATTACTAATCCATTTATACTCGCCCTCACAGCGCGCAACCTTTCCGTTGAAATTCATAAACATGCTGCGTATCAAATTGTATTGTCAAACGACTCTCAATTTACTTCCACGATTGATGGACAGTTGTATGAAAACATCTGTGGCTTTTTAATTAAGCCACAAGTCAATCATCTATGTGTATCAGAGCGCGGTACAATCAGTGTTCTGAATATTGAACCGTATTCGAGTGTAGGACTGGAGCTGTTAACAAGGCTCGGCCCGGAGCGAAGGTATATTGTGTTTAATTCGCGAACTGAAATCGATGAGTATTTTCAAACCGGAGCAGATCCCATTGACATCAGCGCGATCATCACTGCTTTACTCTCCAATATACCACAGACGCAATATGACGATCGCGTAACAAAGATGGTTGAATATATAGCCACTAATTTCTCTGAGCGCGATATAACACCACAAACTTTTACCGACCTCGTCTTTTTATCACCCTCTCGTCTGGCTTCATTGTTTAAAGAACAAACGGGAAGTAGCCTGTCCAAATATTTATTATGGACGCGGCTAAGACAAGCCGTGTATATGACGCTATTGGAAAAAGACAAAGCGCTTACTGACATCGCCTATGACACTGGCTTTTACGATCTTCCCCAATTCAATAAATACATGCACGAAATGTTTGGCATGCCACCGATAGCTTTAAAGCATAATAGTGATTTGATACAAGTCCACTAGTTTCAGAGCTCTCATCTTTGTAGCGTAATCATTCAAAAAGAAGCAAATGAAAACAATCGTCTACAAAGAGTTTGGCGGCACCGATGTGCTTCAAACTATAGAAGAGCCGAAACCTTCTATTAAAGCGGACCAGGTATTGGTAAAAGTAAAAGCAGTTTCAATTAACCCGTTAGACTGGAAAATCAGGAAAGGAGAAATGAAGCTTATGTCTGGTTCCAAATTTCCGAAGTATACCGGTGTTGACTTCGCCGGTGTCATTGAAGAGACTGGATCGGCCGTTATCAATGTTAAATCTGGAGATGAAATTTTTGGCACTGTGAAGAACAACATGAAAGAAGGAGCACTTGGTGAATATGTAGCAGTGCCGGCCACGCACGTCTGGAGGAAGCCTTCCAATATCAACTTTGTCCAGGCCGCTGCTATTCCGACTGTAGGTTCTGCGGCAGCTATGACCCTGGAAAAGATCGGTAATGTATCGGCTGATTCACGCATCCTGATTAACGGTGCCGGAGGTGGCTTTGGTATGTTCTTGTTGCAACTGCTCAAGAGTAAAGGAGCAAACACAACAGCCGTAGTTGGTACAAATGCAATGGCAGCGGTAAGGGAATGGGGTGCAACTTCCGTGGTCGACTACAAGAACGAAGATATTTTCTCGAAAGGAGTTCTTTATGATGCAGTGATTGATCTATCGGGAAGAATGAGTTATACAAAAGCGAAACAGATCATGAAACGTAAATCCATATTTATCAATCCGACCCCGGGACTTGTTGACATCCTGACTAGTCCCGTCAAAAACTTTTTCAGAGATAAAAAACATATTGTGCTACTCAGTATACCTTCAGAACACTATATCAACGTGCTGCTAAACGCCATTGACAGCGGATTGAAAATCGAAGTAAGCAAAGTATTTTCATTTAGTAAAAGCAGGGAGGCTTATCAATATGCTGAGCAGGGAGGCATTATAGGTAAGATTGCTATTGAACTTAACTGACCGTCACCGTTAATTTTTCGAGGCGAGGCTGACACGTCCAGATTGGCGACATTGTTGACTCTGAGACCGACCTCCTGAACGATTTAAGATATACATTTAGAGTGATTGGATGGTATCTCGGAATAACATACAAATTTTTAGTTTGGAAGCGCTATATATATTGTAGTCACAGCGATTGAAACCACCGTAGTTGCTAAGGGGAGAAGTATATTTACTATACGTCTCCCCGCGCTGAAGGCTCTACACTAGTCAAAACATAACCTGCTTAGTAATCATCGTTTTGTTCTATGTTTGGATTGGCATTCACTTTTGACTGCGGAATCGGGAGCGGTAACAACGTTGACCCGTATGGGATTCTTTCACCGCTGAATGTTAATTCGCGTTTTTTATTTAGACGCTACGGGATTAAATCGATAAAGATATATAGTATGCAATATTGCAATCAGTATTTAAAGTGTTCGAAGACTAACCAAAGAAATCGCTTGACAACTCTAACAATCCGAACGAAATTTGAGTGGTACTTGTACCTTGTTTCTGGTTCTATATATCCTTAAAGACTATTCACTCTTCAACGTAGTGGCTGGGTTGATTCTTGCCAATGTCAGCGTGAGGTAGCCTAATGTAATCCACGATAGTAAAATCAAAAACATTCCTGCGCCAATGAAAATGATTGGATTCAACGTAACGTGATAAGCAAAATTCTCAAGCCAGTTTTGCATGATCCAGATTACAACCGGTGTAGCGATAATTACGGCAATCAAAATCAGAATGGTAAAATCCTTAAGCAACAAAACCACGAGATTACCGAACTCAGCACCCAGAACTTTTCTTACACTGATTTCTTTAGTCTTGTTGCGGAATGTGAGCGCTGCGATTCCCAGCAGTCCAAAGCAGGCAATCAAAATGGCTACTCCGGAGAAAGCAATGATAACGCGATTGATATTTTGCTCATTGCGATATTGTTGGTTAAGATTGTCAGCCAGGAAAAAGAACTCGAACGTAAACCTGTTGTCGAATTTTTTCCAGACTCCTTCGATTTCATTGATCGTTTTGTTGAAATCATTAGTGTTGAGTTTTAGAACGATGTAATTGAAACCATTATTTCCTAATTTGATCAACAACGGTTTTACGGTGTGATGCAGGGATTGAAAATTAAAATCTTTCACAACACCGATCACAGTCGCATTCACGGCATGGCCATCTCGCTCCCAGGTAATTTGCTTTCCAACCGGATGATCGAGTTGGAGATTGCGCGCAGTAGTTTCGTTAATCAGAAATGCATTGTCTGCATCCGCAGGATTTTCCCGTAGGAAATCTCGTCCTTCCGTCAGCTGAATGTTTAATACTTTAAGAAAATCGTGATCAACAACGAGTTCAGAAGCATCAATGTCATTTTCAGGATGGGTTGATTCAAAAATTTCATTTTGATTGAATGATCGCCCTGGAATATTAGATGCTGCTGAAACTTCTTTCACACCGGCAAGTTGCCTGAATTCTGTCTCAACATCTGCGAAGCGATCTCGAAAGGCATCCTGATTTTTTACTGGTATTACGATCACTTCTTCTTTGCTAAAACCAACAGATCTGTTTTGAACAGCCTGAAGTTGATTGAAGATTACAACGGCAGCACAAATCAGCACCATCGATGCACTGAACTGAAAAACAGTAAAGGCTTTGCGTACCGAAGTTCCCTTTGGACTTTGCAGAAATTTACCTTTCAGCACTGCAGTTGGTTTTACGGACGATAAGTAAAGTGACGGATAAATACCGGCAACAATTCCAACCACTATTCCGATGGCTACCAAAATCGCGATCAATGAGATCATCGAAAACTGAACTGCGCTTTCTGTCATAAAGTTGAACATTGGAACCAGTGTCTGAATCATAACAAGCGACACGAGCATCGCTGCCAAAGCCACCAGCACAGATTCACCAGTGAACTGAATGATGAGTTGCCTTTTTACAGCGCCAAGTGATTTGCGTATACCAATCTCCTTTGCGCGCTCTGCTGATTGTGCAGTCGTAAGATTAATAAAGTTGATACACGCAATAACAAGAATCAGAATTGCAGCAGCAATCATCATATAAACATAATCGATGTTGCCATTGCCTTCCAGTTCCCAGCGAACATTTGATTTGAGGTGAATATCAGTAATAGGTTGAAGTTTCAGTCCGTAATGATTGTCCTCAAAGTATTTGAAATCTTCAGCTGACCAATCCACATAATTTTTGAGCCAGGACATTAACTGACTTTCAAGTTTTTTTGCATCTGCTCCAGGTTTCAGTCTTACGTAATTATAGTGTCCAAAATCTGCCCAGGTATAGTACTGACTTTGCGGATCTTCCTGTGCTTTTTCAAGAACATAAGAAACGAGGAAGTCGAAATGAAAATGCGAAAGCTCCGGAACATCTTTGAATACCGCTACTACTTCGATGAGTGTTTTGTCGTCATTGATCGAAAGAAATTTCCCGATAGGATTTTCGTCACCGAAGTATTTGTATGCGGCTTTTTCGGAGATCAGCAAGCCACCCATTTTTTTCAGCGCCTTGTCTGGATCACCTTCTACGATCGGAAATGAAAAAACTTTGAAGAAGGTGGTGTCCACTGCCAGCACACCGGTTTCATCGTATTGAATATTTTTCTGAGGGTTGCGGATAGAGAACGTTTCGCGTGTAAGGCCAGGGCCCCAGAGAGGAGAAAGACTGACGGCATTTTCTACTTCAGGGAAGTCGTGCACCATCGCCTGTGCGAGCGGATGCGGAGTTCGAGTTTGTGGGTTATCGTTTTTCCAGATAACGCGATAGATATTTTCTGAACCATTATGAAATTTATCGTACGCAAGCTCTCTGCTAAGATATTGGATGATGAGGAATACACACGTGATACCCAAAGCAAGTCCAAGAATGTTGATGAGACTATAATATTTGTTCTTCAGCAGATTGCGAAGCGAGATCTTTAAATAATTGATGATCATAAGTCGGGGAGGGTTCCCAATACCTTTTGCCATTTTCGGGCCAGTGTGAAAACTTGCAATTACTCGAGGTTTGTTAAGGTATTTTCAAGAGTTACCGTTCGGTTGTGAAGTTTTGTGTTCGGTGGCGGCCATTGATCCTTAACCGGTTTCTTTACGTGTCTGTTCCTACTTCATCTACGGATATACTTGCAATGCATGCCTTGAAAACAGATAGCTCGCTGCCTCTAAATTGGCTTCTGATATTGTCGACTAGTATGGTGTGATAAATATATCTTACTACTCGATCAACGGGGGCAGCACTGCATAATCCTCATCGGTCTACATGCATTGCTTTTTATATTGTATTTTGTGCAAGATCATGGATTTATATGTATTGCCGTACACCATGTATAGGCAGTATAGTTGAGTTAGCAAGATCAAAAATTTATCTTTAGTATGCCCATGCAAAAAGGTAGATGTTATTTCAAAAAAACACTCCTGTGGTGTAATGCCGTAGTAGCCATTTCCTGGCTGCTATCTTTTACTCCACTCGTGGCACAACAGCGCGTAATCACAATTTCCGAACTCGACAAATGGAACGAGGTATATTTTCATGATTCCCTTTGGCTGTTCTATCCCGGAGAACTGTCCCGGGAAAAGTTGTTGTCAAACGATACGGCCATGTGGGACACGCTGCGCCATACGGATTTCGGAGTAGATAACCCTCCAAAAAATTGGCAGGGCTCTGGCTGGTTCGCAATCTGGATACGCGTTGACTCCACATGGATAGACAGGAAACTGTCACTTCGAATTAATCACGATGGTGCCTCTGAAATATATATTGATGGTAAACCAATCGGGGGTTACGGAAAAGTAGGTAAATCAAAAGGGGAGATGGACGCGGTGCGTGCACCGAAGGATCTGATACCGATTTGGTTTCAAGATACCATGCCGCATTTACTAACCATTCATTATTCCAATTTTACAGGTGTATATCCCGATTTCCTGGGATTTAAAACATCCATTGGCGACTATGAAACTCTGGAACAACGAATGGCAGACTATAATCGGCTTTATGATTTTGTTCCATTGTGTGCAGCTGCACAGATTATACTGGCATGTTTGCATTTCTTTTTATTTTTCTTTTACCCGAAGCAAAAACTCAATCTATACTATTCGTTGTTTGTTTTGTTGATTGGTATCAACTCGGTATGTATATATCTATACTATCAGACGCGGATACCGGAAGTACAATATCTATCCGAGTTTCTGGCGACAGAGTGTAAGGTATTAATCATGTGGTCGGCAGTAATGCTCCTTCACATTCTTAATTACGGACATGTTCCCCGGTGGCGGCAGTGGGCACTTACTGCTTTGAGTGCTGCCTATATCGTGCTTTATTTTTTTACCTATATAAAATCACCATTGTATGCGGGTAATAACTACTTTTCATTGGTATTTTTTCTTTGCGCAATGGACGGACTGTGGTCGGTTGTGCAGATTGTAAAAAGAAAGCAACGGGGTGCATGGCTTATCGTGGCAGGTGTTGTGACGGTTATTCTCCTGTATTTTTTTGCATGGGATGACACCTTCCAACTTTGGCCTTATCAGCTTAACGCGATGCGCATATTTGTACTCGGTACCGGACAACTCGTATTACCGCTCTGTTTATCACTATACCTGGCGCTCGATTTTTCAGCAACCAGTCAACGTCTGTCCATGAAACTTCAGGAGGTGGAGAACCTCTCGGCTCGAGCGCTTGCACAGGAAGCAGAGAAGACAGAATTAATAGCCGGAGAAGCGCGAAGGCTCGAGGAAACCGTTAGGGAGCGCACGATGGAGTTGCGTGAAACTGCCGATAAACTTCGTGAGATGGATGCTTTGAAGTCGCGCTTCTTTACAAACATTACGCACGAATTCCGGACACCGCTTACGCTTATTATAAATCCCGCAAAGGAGATATCCTATACCTCAGCTGATACAGCTATACAGCAGCAAGCCCGGCTGATCGTCAACAACGCAACGCGACTGCTGGAGCTCGTCAACCAGTTACTGGATCTCAGCAAGCTTGAGAGCGGTTTAATGCCGGTATATAACCAGCCCCTCGATATTGTGGCCCTTTTCAGAATGCACACGCAGTCCTATAGTTTGCTGGGTAAACATAAAAATATAACGATTCGTTTTGCTTCTGACTGGGACACATTGTGGATAGCAGGAGATCGTGATAAGCTGGATAAAATTATACTCAATCTTCTTTCCAACGCCATCAAATTTACTGATGCGGGAAGTATAGCGGTATCATTGCAGAAAGATAGCGAAGCGAATGAAGCTATCGTATGCCTGACCGTGCGTGATACCGGGCGTGGTATACCCGCCTCTAAACTCCCCTATATCTTTAGCCGATTCTACCAGGCAGACGCTTCGGACACACGCGCGGCAGAGGGGACAGGTATAGGCTTGGCACTAACAAAAGAAATGGTTGAATTGTTGGGAGGTGAAATCACAGTAAATAGTGTGGAACAACAATTTACAGTTGTCTCCGTCCGGCTGCCTTACAGTGCTGTGGAACCATTACCGGAATTAAACATTTACGATTCCCATCATGATGTCCATCAGACTATATATCATGATGTTGTGCCGGTTGATGACACCACTGCAGACAAACCCCTGATATTACTCATCGAAGATCATGATGAGCTGCGTCAATTTATGCAGCAGTTGCTCACCGGCAAATACCGGGTGCTCGGTGCGGCCAATGGTTCGGAAGGTATAGCATTGGGCATGGAGCATATTCCCAATCTTATTATTACCGATGTGATGATGCCCGGTGTTGACGGATATCAGGTCTGTACATCTTTTAAAAATGATGAGAGAACGAGTCATATACCCGTTATCATGCTTACGGCAAAGACCAATATGGACAGCAGGGTACACGGTATTGAAACAGGTGCAGATGCCTACCTGGGCAAGCCGTTTGATAAGCGTGAGTTGTTTGCCTTGATTGAAAATCTCATTCAGGTACGCGACAAGTTGCGCGAGCGTTACAGTAAAAAAGATCTTTGGTTTAGTAATGCCGTAGCCATGCCTACGCTTGAGCAGGAATTTATAGCGCGCGTACGCAAGGCCGTAGAGGATCATCTGGATGATGAAGGATTTGGAACGGACCAGCTCGCTTTAACAATTGGACTCAGCCGTACACAACTACATCGAAAGCTGAAAGCCTTGATTGGACATGCCCCCGGGGAGTTGATCCGGATTGTCCGTTTACAACACGCTCACAATCTGCTGAAGAATCGTGTTGCTACTGTTTCGGAGGTGGCATACATGGTAGGCTTCAGCAGCCCGGCAAGCTTCTCCGCCAGCTTTTCCCGTCATTTCGGCTTCCCTCCAAAAACGCTCGTTACCGTGTAGCCACGCCGTTGTAGACCTCGCAGCTCGCGTAATTTTAGTGAAATGAAACGGATTAAAAAGTAATTGCAACACCTGCGAAAGAGGTTTGTGTGCTCCCGATGTTCTCTTTGTGTTACTTCTGGCCGTAGGTCAGGAGGGGAGGATTTCTAACAAACCATCCGTTGCAAAATGAAAAGAACACACATTGAACGATACGTTGTATCGATGGGACTGGCTATAAGTTTGTTACTACAGGCATGTAGCGATGATGAGCCTTCGGCAAAGAAGAACGATGCTTCTTGTGTTATTACCAGCAGTCCGAGTTATTTTGGAACAACCCAGACATTTGAGTATGGTGCCGATGGTAATCTCAGCACACGAAAATACGAATTCGGTTATCCCGGCTATGGACCCTTTACCCAAACCGTTGACGCAACGAAGACTTACTATACCTATACCTCTTCAGCAGGTGTAGTAGCGATTACAGATATTTTCATTGGAGGCACTGGAAATCTGTATGACGGAGTGCCGGAGCGGATGGTTCGGCTTAATCCTCCTTTAGAACCTGATACGTTGCTGGGATTCGAATATGATGACCGGAAGCGACTCAGCGTTGTAACGTATTACCACAGGCTGCTTACATATGATATCACCGTTACATATAGCCGGCAGTTGTATAGTACCGAGCTTAGACTTACGTATGATAACAACGACAATGTAGTAACGTTGGAGCAAACCTTGATTTACCGCGAAGGGGTATATGTTGTTAACAAACCTTCGGATAGTTACTTTGTGTTCCTGCAGTCTGAGTACTCCAAAATAAATGTAACCTACGATAGCAATCCTTCGCCTTACAGTGCGGTGTTAAAATACTGGAAATTTGTACAGGGAGATTGGGGGTATGCCATCAATAGCAACTGGCAGGCGATCATCAGTTCATTGAGTAAAAATAATCCGCTTACAATTAGTTTTGAAATGATGCAGGGCAATCCTGTGGAGATTACCAATACGATTACGTATCAATACAACGAACACGGATTTCCGGTGGAGGGCTATACCTATACATGCCAGTGATGCAGCGGTTTTCAATATCCCGACTTTAAACAACTATATACAGACTATATAATGAAGAGAGTAAAATTCATCCAACGTGTCCTTACATGTTCAGCTATGATCATGGTGCCCATAGTTACCCGTGCCAGGAGTATATTTAGCGGCCGCGAAAGAGGCTTTAAGGTTGAGGCGGGGAAGTCGCGATACGGAAAAGGAATAGCGCTTTTTGACGGAGATACTTTTTTTACAAAAGTAGCAGCCGCAGATACCGACCACGACCTGTATGTTTTTGAATCTACGCGCTCCCGGGAAGGAGGTCCGCCCCTGCATTATCATTATGAGC
The DNA here is from genome assembly GCA_966211525.1 of uncultured Chitinophaga sp. Classification (GTDB taxonomy): domain Bacteria; phylum Bacteroidota; class Bacteroidia; order Cytophagales; family Cyclobacteriaceae; genus Ohtaekwangia. Next base: position 22,265 of record CBIHOZ010000031.1, read on the forward strand.
AGGATGAGTGGTGGTACGTTCTGCAGGGAGAGTTCCTATTTAAAGTAGGTGATGAGACATTTATAGCGCGGGCCGGAGACAGTGTATTTGGACCACGCATGGTGCCGCATGCTTTTGCAAAACTAGGAGCAGGGGAAGCCCGATTGCTTATGCTGTTTCAGCCTGCAGGAAGAATGGAAGAAAATTTTCAGGCTATAAGTGAGGGTGTCACAGCAAAGATGACCGAGTCGGAACGAAATGCCTTTCGAAAGAAAAACGGATTTGAAGTAGTGGGGCCCGCGTTAACAAACCTGAAGCAATAACCATATATATATCAACAGTAAATATATAATCCAGATGAGCAAAATGAGAAGAAAAACATTTCTGGCAAGCCTGATGGGGCTTCTGCCCGCTTCGCTATTTATCTTTACCAAAGCACGCGCTGAACAGAACCGTGCCGACAAAGGGTTTAAAGTTGCCAGGGGCGAAGGACGCAAACATGGACACATCCAATTGAAGGATGTAAACTCAAATGTACTGGACGTAAAAGTATCCGGTTCAGACACTGGTGGTGACCTGGCTATATTTGAGCAAACCTCGCTTTCGCAAGGAAGAGGTGTACCGCTGCATGTTCATCCGATGCAGGATGAGATTTTTTACGTGCTGGAGGGATCTTATTATTTTCAGGTTGGCGAGGATAAATATAGTTTGGCAGCAGGAGACAGTATATTTCTTCCCAGGGCTATACCACACGCGTGGTCGCAGGTGTCACCTTTGGGAAAGATGATCGTAATTCTGCAGCCTGCAGGCAAGCTCGAGAATTTCTTTTTAACCCTGCGTGACATGAAGCGCGGATCATCGCCTGCTGAGATCGCTGGAGTTTTTGCTGATAATGAAATGAAGGTAGTAGGGCCACCGTTAGAAATCCTTAAATAATTGGAAACATCTTTCTGTAGTTCACATAGAAGGAGCCAGACTATATATAGCTCCATTGAATTTTTAGAAGTATAAGACTATATCTATATCTGTGATACACTAATTCTGTTTTGATTCAATGTATATCCTACACCGGCTTGAAAGGTCGTTGATTTTTGTGATCAGCGTCTTTATCTTTAGTTTCTCCGTTGTGCCGGAAAAACGACTGGCACGGAGTAATAATACGCGTAAAGCAATTATTTGCCTTACGTATGTTGATGCATTGCAGTCGCAGCTGCAATTCGCAATTCCTCAATTAGACTCCTTTGCAATAAAGGGTACATTTTTTCTAAATTCGATTCAGGGTTCCTCCGATATCCTTGGAAAAGGATCGGATGTATTGCTGCAATGGAAGCAGGCTGCGGCACATGGCCATGAGCTAGGAAATCATACGTTATTTCATCCTTGCCCGCAGAAATTAGGGTGGCAACGGGATATAGCGATTGAGACCTATACCCTCGAACGGTTGTTAAATGAAATTCAGGCCACCCATATTTACCTGGACCACATTGAAGGTAAACGCGACAAAAGGAGTTTCGCTTACCCCTGCAACAATTTTGAACTGCAGGCGAAAGACTATACTCCGCATCTGCGAACATTGAATTTCATATCCTATGCGCGGGCCGGTGGTGATAACACCAGCATCATTACAGATTTCAAGCGACTCGATAAAATGAAAGTACCAAGCTGGCATGTTATGGAAGGTACTACCGGTGAAGAGTTGATAGCTTTTGTGGATAAGACTATACGTGTGGGAGGGGTAGGTATATTTCAATTTCATGGCATCGAAGGTCCGTTGTTTAAAATTTCAAGCCAGGCTCACCTGCAACTATTGAGACATCTGAAGGCCAATGAGGACCAAGTTGTTGTCACAACGTTTTCAGAGACCATGAAGATTATAAGTGAGAAGGACTGAAGACATCTTATACGCTCCAGTAAGTCTACATCAAGATTAGTTGTATCTGTTTTTTGTCTGTTAGTCTGTAGAAAACGCTTATAAGTATATTATAATAGAAACACCCGTTTATAAAATTTAGATTCGGGAAAGTCGCATGCTGCAAAATCGTGAGTCTTATATACCATAGCCTAACATGGCACGAATCGGAGGTTGTTACTGAAGGTAACTACTATACTCAGCCTTATGATCGTTCATTCAGATATGAATGGAGTCAGCGCGTATTACCTCTCAATGGAAATCTATAAAACTCAGGAGTGAATGATGTCCTCTATTTCAGTAAAAAAACTTTCCCTGATAGCCCTCCTTTCTTCTGTTATCATTGGGGTGTTAGCTTTTGCTACTATTGCGATCAGCAGTCCCGTGCCTTTGGCCTCTACTAAATATACGGCAGGATTAGTGTTACTTATTTTGGGTATATGGGCAATCAATATCGCATTGGTTTATCTGGTTGAAAGACAAGGTCGTAGTAGTATACCTGTTTATATAATAAGATATACCATCAGTTATAGTATATGCCTCGCACTTGTAGTTATGATACAACCTCTGCCTCCGGCTATGCAGGTAATGCCTCAAAAAATTCGCGCAGTTCACCCCATTGCTTCAATGGACCACTCAAGACCAATAGCCATAGGGAGAGGGCAAGGTTTTTCTCCCAACCTGTTGCTCGCCCTCGCACTTAATTCCATCATATTGCTGATACTGGATTTGACTTTGTTCAGGGATAAAAAATCCAGTATTGAATTGGAAAATGCAAAGCTGAAAATCATAAACATGGAGGCCACCAATCATCAATTAAAGCAACAGATACATCCGCACTTTTTGTTCAATTCATTGAACACCCTTAAAACCTTTATAAAAAACGAACCCGACAAAGCGGAAGACTATCTTGTTAACCTTTCCGAGTTTTTACGAGCATCTATATCTAACACAATGAATATCGTTACACTTCGTGATGAAATAGAGTTTGCTGTTAATTATCTTGAAATGCAGGCAATCCGTTTTGGTGATGCTTTGCATTATAGTATAAACATCCCGGAAGAAATTCAACAAACAGGATTCGTTCCCGCATTCTCCATACAGCCTTTATTGGAAAATGCAATCAAGCATAATATTCTCACCAAAGTACTTCCACTCTACATCACGGTAACCTATCACGAAGATTGGCTCACTGTTGCCAACAGCTTACAGCCGAAGACCACCACAGAAACAGGCACTGGATTGGGCTTGCACAACCTGTCTGAACGCTATAAGATTTTATCGGATAATGACATTGTTGTCGTTAAAACCAATCAACAGTTTAGTGTCTCTATAAAAATACTCGATAATGCAAGTAGTCATCATAGAGGATGAGCACCGTACTGCCGACAATCTGGCCGAAACAATTTTGAGAGTTGAGCCGGGGATCCACATTAAAGCTTTACTATACTCGGTGGGAGAAGCCGTCCATTATTTCCGGCAAAATGAACAACCCGATTTGATCTTCAGCGACATTCAACTGGGAGACGGATTAAGTTTTGAAATATTTAAAACGGTTTCCCTATCAACTCCCGTGGTTTTTTGTACAGCTTATAATGAATATGCATTGAATGCTTTTAAGGCCAATGGCATTGACTATATTCTCAAACCGTTTGGCAGGGATACTATTGTTAAAGCCCTTTCCAGGTACAAAACATTGCAGCGCAATTTTTTTCGAACCAACACTGGCTACGAATTGATTTCAGAGTTATTTGTAAGCAAAAAGGATCCGCAGAATATTTCGATTTTAGTTCGTAAAAAAGACAAGATTGTTCCTGTTCATATCCATGATATAGCATTGTTTTATATTGAAAACGAAATCACGCAGTTGGTTACATTTAATCGGGAAGTATATACGCTCAACAAAACTCTCGATGAGTTAGAGGATATAACAAGCTATCATTTTTACAGAGCGAACCGACAATATCTCATCAATCGCAAAGCGATTAAAGATGCCACGCAATGGTTTCACCGTAAACTGATAATCAACCTTGTTCCGCCTTTTACTACGGCAGAACCGATAACTGTAAGTAAAGTTAAAGCCGTTGAATTTATAAATTGGTTATCGGGTGAAGCACTATCTCCTTCCGTGAACATCACTACATTAAACAAGCAGCTCTTTTAATTTTCTCGTCAGCAAAGAATGTGAAGTAATCAAAATGTCAATCGTCCGCACAGTACTTCAATGTAGCAGACGGCTGACTAATTTTGAACTGACGAAGAAAGGTAAATATATTCAACCCGTCCCTTTGTCCGCTTCGCCCTGTATTTTGTCCGCTTTGCCAATGCATTATTTCTGATAATGTTCCTTACCTGCACATTCACATACAATAAACGCAGGTATCCATGAAGTATATATTTCTCCTGATTATATCCTTTGGCATTGTATGTCAATCTTTCGCACAAAAAAATGAAAGTGAGAAACCTTCCGGTCGCAATCAATACAACGGGGCGCCTCAGGCTTTTGATTACACACTCTCCGGTATAGTCAAAGATGAATTGACAGGCGAAGCGCTGCCTTTCGCATCTATACAAGTAAAGGGGGCGTCAGCCATTGGCACCGTTACCAATGCTGATGGTTACTTTACGCTTTCAAAAGTTCCCACCGATACCAGCGTGCTTGTTGTATCATATATAGGCTACCCCAAAGCAGAAATAATTCTTACGCCTACATCGCCTAAGAAAAACTTTGTGATACAACTTACCCCTGCTGCAAGTATCCTTGATGGTGTTACCGTAACCGCTACTAAAGAGAACGTGGCGTTCTCCCTGAAAGAAGAAATAAGCGTCATAAAAGTTACTCCACAGCTTATCAGCAGTATGCCTAACATTGGTGAAAAAGATATAATGCGTTCCTTCCAGTTGATGCCCGGAGTCAGCGCGTCCAATGAATCTTCGTCAGGCTTGTATGTACGCGGGGGAACGCCAGACCAGAACCTTGTCTTGTACGATAACTTTACTATTTATCATGTTGACCACTTGTATGGTTTTTTCAGTGCATTCAATGCGAATGCCCTTAAGGATGTTCAACTCTATAAAGGCGGATTCGAATCGCGCTTTGGAGGCCGTCTCTCAAGTGTCACCGAGATAACAGCGAAGGACGGCAATCAGAAAAAAATTAACCTGGGAGGAGATATTAGTCTGCTTAGCTTAAATGTCTTCACCGAAATTCCTATCGGTAAAAAGTTTTCCTCCGTAATTGCCTTCCGCAGATCCTACAAGGGTCCTATTTATAAAAAGCTATTTGAAAAATTCAATGGTGAAGATGATGACGATGATACGACATTGCCGCCTCCTCCAGGAGGTGGCGGGGGGCCGGTTAATGGAGGAGGAGGTGGTCCCGGCGGAGGATTCCCTTCACAAAATAACACCACGGTGAGTTCTTTCTTCTATGACCTAAACGGTAAGTTTACTTTTCGTCCCACCTCTAGAGACATTTTTACCTTGAGCGTTTTTAATGGGACGGATAAATTAGACAACAGCAATTCGATTGATGCCCCCTCATTGATAGGCGGGTCTTCTAACCTTGAATTAAGCAATACCGACCTGACGAGATACGGCAACACGGGAGGAAGTTTTAAGTGGTCACGAAAATGGACAGACAGGCTCTACGGAAACACGATAGTGAGTTACTCCAATTTCTACAGTCACCGCGACCAGTCTTCTACCGGAACAAGCACGGACGCGGATGGAAATGAGTCCACTATTAAAACCGGAATACTGGAGGACAATGACCTGAAAGATTATAGTATAAAATCTGATTACCAATGGGACATCTTTGATTTCAATCAATTACAGTTCGGTTTTTTCAGAACGAAATACAATATCCAATATACCTATGCACAAAACGACACCAGCACGGTCTTGGATAAGTATAATGAAGCTTATTTACTCGGAGGTTTTTTGCAGAACAAATTCAAAATGTATAGCAGCAGGCTTACGGTTCTGCCAGGCATCCGTCTCAGCTACTATAGTACGACCAAGAATATATATTACGAACCAAGACTATCTATATCCTATAGCCTGAATGACCATGTCACCTTTAAAGCGGCAACCGGGAAATATTATCAGTTTGCCAATCGTATCACCCGCGAAGACATTCTTTCCGGCAGCAAAGACTTTTGGATCCTCGCTGATGACATTACTGTTCCCGTTAGTTCTGCTATACACTATATCGCTGGCTTATCCTATGAAACAGATGGTTATCTGTTAAGTGCTGAAGCTTACTACAAGACACTTAAAAACATTACCGAGTATTCATTGCGTTTCAAGCCCAACGTTATGGGCATATCGTATGATGAAAACTTTTTTTCGGGATATGGCTACGCAAAAGGAATAGAATTTCTCGCGCAAAAGAAATTGGGCAATTTTAACGGCTGGGCAAGCTATACATTAGGTGAAGTAAGAAATCACTTTAATATATACTCCGACAGTTACTTTCCCGCCAACCAGGATGTCACTCATGAATTTAAGGTTGTAGCACTCTTCAAGTATAAACGCTGGGATTTGTCTGCCACATGGATTTACGCTACCGGGCGTCCCTATACATCTCCTTCCGGTTATTATAGCATCACTACGATTGACGGAAATACACTGGAGTACTTCACGGTTACTTCAAAAAATAGTTTGCGTTTGCCTGACTATCACCGGGCTGATTTCTCCGTCAACTACAAACTCCTGAAAGGAATAGAGGGCGATGAAAACAGAAGAGAAATCGGGTATATAGGAGTCTCACTTTTTAATCTATACAACCGCACCAACGTATGGTATAAGACATATACCATTGCCGAAAAACAGCTTATCGAAACAAATGTTAACTACTTAGGAATAACACCCAATGTCACAGTATCGCTAAAACTCAGATGATATGAAATACACAATCAAAATAGTCGCACTATCGATTCTTATAAGTGCATTTGCCGGCTGCGATCAGGACGGTTCTTATTTTACGGATACACCCGTTATTGAATCATATCTTCATGCGGGTGATTATCTGAATGTGACTGTGAGCAGGCAGACACCATTTTTATCGGACGCTCTTTATTCGGATGATGACATAGACAATCTGACCATTCAAGTGGAGGCGAATGGTGAAATGCATACCCTAACGCCGTTGGGTGGGGGAAAATACATTGCCAATTCGTTAGTGGCTATCGCGGGCGTGCAGTATGATCTTACCTTCCGGTTTAATTCAAAAGATGTATATGCCTATACGGTCATCCCCTCTAAGCCGGCTAACATTACGCAATCCGCTATTGAAATGTACAGAGAGCGGATAGATTTTTCAGCACCGCCGAATCCCGGAGCCTTTCCTGACCCAATAGAAATATCATGGGACAATCCTGATGGCTCTTATTATCTAATCACAGTGGAAAACATTGAGGAAACACTTGACCCAATCGTTGATTTTGGTGGAGACCTTCCTGAACCATTTTTACTCAGACCTCCCGTGAATACTTCTTCTGCAAAACTCAGTGCAATGCAATTCGTGTATTTTGGGACACACCGTATCATCCTGCACCATTTGCTGCCTGATTACGCAGCGTTGTTTAATGACAACAGCACCAGTTCGCAAAACTTAACTAATCCCTCTACCAGCATTATCAATGGCTATGGAATTTTTACGGGGCTTAATTCCGATACGCTTTATGTTGAGATAATTGAAGAATAATAATGTTATTATGAAGGGAAAATTGGATGTAAGGATTTGAGACAGATATTCTGAATGGTTTAAGTTTAATGTTCTGTTGCACATATATACTATGAGAAAGTGTCAAGGAGGCCTTAGGCTAGTCCGGAGAATTAACGGCCTGGCAGTATTTTTAAGAGTGGCCGAGGAACAACACCATGAGGCGTCTAACATGATATTGTCAGGAGACTTCATCTATTGACCAAAAAATGATATATATATATTGTAAGCAAGCCGATTCTGTAATTTTGAAACACTGAAGCTATGTAAGTCATAAATATTGCAGCGATCTGCTAATTTTCGTTTGTTGTTAGTGTGTAACGGAGACCGACCGCTCAGTGTAGTGAATATCCTCAATGATTTGTAGAATAGTTCTCTCTATTATTCTGATTAAATTTTTGCATATGTTGATGTTAATAATTGCCAAGCAGATTTTAAATCTATTTATAGAGGTAAAAGGTTGCTGCCAGATTAGGACCGCCATAGACGAGACAATGTAGGTGTACGAAAAGTGATTCGTCCTAATGTAAAAACTTGCTTTGCCGCTTGCCGGGAATTCTTCGGAAAGCACAGCTATTATTGATGATTCTTAATTTCAATGCATGGGATATAGTGGGGCTGGTTCATTTGGTATTATTCCACCACTTCCATAAATACTCTGAAGCCAATTGTAGCATCAGAATCGCTATAAGACTTCACGCTATGTATTGTTGACTCCAGCGGCAGATCGTCCCAACTTCCGCCACAGGCTTTACCTTTATCATCAATCATCTCGGCTACATTTCCGATTACATCATACAACCCGATGTTGTTGGGAAAATAAGTAGCCGTACGCGCCATCATCGTCCAGCCATCATAAGCCGGCAGGTTGGCGTGGCAGGGCTTCTCCAAAAACTCAACTTTAAAATTACCGAGGAAGCAACCCCTGTGGTTCTTCGGACTTCTGCGATAATAATATGATCCATACCAGGGATATAAAATATCTTTTCCTACACGAATTGTTTTACGCACACCACTTTTCGGCATCATGTTTAAACTATCCTTCGGAATAATTACTTCAACCATATTTTCTTCCACGTTCCAGGTTTGAAACTTCGGATAGCCAAGCGCAGCAATCTGCCATTCCTGCAACGTGGGCAAACGGAATTTTACTTTCTTGAATTTCTTTCGCCCGGTATAGGTGTTATACTGTTCGGTGAGCCATTGACAATAGCGTTCTGCACTTTCGTGTGACACATTCACGGCCGGGTAATCATTCCATCCATGCGGCCCTATACCTGCAACCGCTACGGAGTCTGTATGCTTTTTACGTTCACTATATTGTGTTCCATATTTGCGGAAGAATGCCTGGGTTACTTTATTATACTTCGACAGATCGAAATCGCATTGTTTCCTCAATGACATTTGTCCTTGCTCTTCCAGTGAAGATAAGAACATGTTGTATTGCAGGTTGGTTACTTCTGTATTCATGGCATATAGATTTCCGCGAATGGGTCGCAGGTCTTTATCGACTTCGCGAATGTTGAGCTGGGTACGTGTCACGACTACTTCATCCAGCAGTGTATAAGATTCTTCGAGGTATATATTTTCCTCCAGCGGCAACACCGAGATTTTTTTTTGAAACGGAGTATATCCGAGAAAGAAAACCACCAACGTATCTCCTCTATAACGATCAGTCACCTGCAAGTCGAAGCTACCATCTGCCGTGGAAGTAGTTTGTGCTGCTCTGCCTTTCACGCCTACGGTAGCAAAAGGCAATGGATCTTTTGTCCGGGCATCAAACACGCGACCGGTAACAGAGGTATGAGTTTGTGCGAATGCTGTGCAGGAAAGCAGCAGTAGAAGAAATGAGGTTTTCATAGCACACCTGGTTGTATTTGTTATACAAATATAAAATATATTTATTATATTCACGTTTGTATAAGAAATATGATCACAAAAGGAAACTATCTGGGCGAATTTGAAGAGCTGGTGCTGCTCTCGGTAGCATCGCTTCGGGATGATGCGTACGGTGTCTCCATTATGAATTACATTATTAATGAGACCGGCAGAAATGTAAATGTGAGCGCTGTACACGAAGTATTAAAGAGACTGCAACGAAAAGGCTATCTCAAGTCGAACATGGGAGGCGCCACTGCCGAACGCGGTGGAAGGAGAAAACGCTTTTTTGTATTGACAGTAAGCGGAAAAAAAGTACTGGAAGAAACAATGAAGTTGAAGTTACAATTGTACAAACAGGTACCTAACCTTTCATTCAAGCTCACATGAAGAACATTGCACCTCCCCGCTGGGCCGACCGGTTCCTGAATTGGTATTGCAACCGCGAACTGCTGGAAGAAATTCAGGGCGATGCCTACGAACTATATTTCGATCGCCTGCAACGCGAAGGAAAACGCAGAGCAGACTTAAAGTATATATATGATGTGCTCCGGTTCTTTCGGTGGTCGAATATAAAAAGAACAGGAAATGAATTCGGGTCGGGAGGTTTTGGTACACTCTGGCGCTTTAACTTTAAAATGGCTTCGCGAAATGCGCGCAGGAATAAACTGATCTTTGCTGTTAAGGCAATCGGGCTCTCGGTTTGTTTTGCGTTCACGTTGATTCTGACTGCCTATATCATCCACGAAGTTACGTTCGATCAATTTCATAAGAATCAAAAACTAATTTATAGCATTACCTCTAGAGTAAGTTTTCAGGATAACATTACGCATTATGCCGTTACACCTTTGCCTATTGGAGAGGCTATGATCCAAGGTATTCCTGAAATTGATCGCTATACCCGCTTTATGTACGAAGGTAAGCCCATCTATCATATTGGCGAGAATGAATTTTACAACGAGGTAACATTCGCAGCAGACAGCAGTTTTTTAAAACTCTTCACTTTCAAGTTTGCGAAAGGCGACCAGCACGCGCTTGACAAACCGGATCAGATTGTGTTGACGGAGACATTGGCCAGAAAGTTTTTTGCTGATCGCGATCCTATAGGGGAGGCCGTAACGTTTGGCGATGGTCGCTTGCTGGAAGTAACGGCCATCATCAAAGATCCTCCGCATAATTCCCATTTGAAATTTGACGCCCTGATCTCGTGGGATACCTTCGAGCGCTATGATGACTGGGGCAATCTGAACGCCTATACATATATACTTCTGAAGCCGGACGCGCAGCTCGAAGAAGTAAAAAGCAAGATGCCTGCACTGCTCAAAACATTCCATGAACTTGTTGCCCGCGAGTATAAAGCTACATTTGAACCGATCTTTGAAAAAGTTACCGACATCCATTTTTCAGAAACGCTGGATGAAGACATTGCCGAGAAAAGAAATGCAAGTAATCTGTTTATCCTGCTGGCGGTAGTAATTCTTTTTCTTATTACGGGGCTCATCAATTACCTCAATGTTTCACTCGCAGAAATTACTGCTAATTTGAAGCGGATCGGGATCATTCGCATCTTCGGAGGAATGACGTGGAGTCATAACAAAATTTTATTTACTGACTCATCCTTCATGGCACTTGTTGTGATGCCGGCTACCGCGTTACTCTTCTATTTCGCCTGGGAAATAAGTCGCTCTTATTTATTAGTTAAAATTGATGCAGGTGTTGTGACTAGTCCTTTGTTTATCGGGCTGGCCGCAGGATTTATACTTCTATTCGTTGTCTCTTCACAACTAAACTCGATTGTTCTCTCAAAGGCCAATCGGGTTGTTCAGTTAATGAAAGGGAAATTAAATTCGAGAGCCAGTGGCATGCACATGCGAAAAGTATTAGTTACCATTCAACTTGCATTCTCTATAACGATGATTGCGTTGATCATTGTTATTGTCGATCAGTTTCGATTTATACAAAAAGCTGATAAAGGCTTTGATGGCACGAATACAATTGCGATAAAACTGCGAGGCGGTGTTCAATCAAAAGTAGAATCGTTCAATGAGCAGGTGAGAAAACTGAGTGGCATTGCCAAAGTAGATGGCAGCTCGTACTATCCCGGTGTTATTGAAACAAAATATGTTTTCCAGGTGGAGACAGAAAAAGGTATGGAGCAATTGCTGGTGCCGATGATGGTGTGCGGCTATGATTACTTCGATGCACTCAACATCAAAATGTCGGATGGACGTACCTTCGATCAACATAGAGCGGATGACAGTTATAGCGCCTTCATCATTAACGAAACGGCTGCCCGTGAATTTGGCTGGAAGAATCCTGTTGGTAAAAAAGTAAAAGGTCCGGTAGGCGGTCACGGTGAAATATATCATGACGGTGAAGTGATCGGCGTAGTACGTGATTTCAATTTTGCATCACTGCACAGCAAGATCGAACCCATGATTATTTTCCTGACAAATGATGATTGGGCAAGTCAGTTTATATACATCAAGACAAACCCTATTCATCCACACGACTTGATGGCTAGGCTGGAGAAAACATATAAAGCCCATTGGCCTGAAATTCCTTTTGAGTGGGAATACCTGGATTCCAAATATCAAAGTCTTTACAGGAAAGACTACGAAGTAAAAAATATTTTTGAAGCGGGCCTGGTAATTTCGCTTCTGATTTCCTGCCTGGGTATATTTAGCATGTCTGCTTTGCAGGCTACACTAAAGCTGAAGGAAATGGGAATCAGGAAAGTTGTGGGCGCAGGCTCATGGCAATTATTCTATCTTCACACCAAAGGCGTTTTCCAGTTCTTGATTATTTCTATCGTTGTGGCGTGGCCCCTTATTTATTATCTGTCCAAAGGCTGGTTAAGTAATTTTGCATATCACGTACATCTGAATCTTTATCATTTTTTAGTGCCGGGTATACTAGCGATGATCATTGTTTTCTGTATCGCAGGCTACCATGCCTTACGAACCACACGCGTGAATCCGGTAGACATTTTGAAATACGAATGAGTCAGACGACTCGTTAAGACTCGCTAACCGCAAAGCTTCGTTGAGAGCTATAGTGAAATAGTTGAAATAGTCGGGAGTAAGATCCGTAGAGCTGTCACCTCAGCTCGAAAGTGGATGTTTTGGGAGTCTACTTCCCGATACAAAATCTTCTCAATACAGAATGTCAATACGTTAAGTGGGTCGCGCAACAAACTAGCATCAAAAAATGCCTAAGTATCAGCAACAAAACCAAACTATGCAGCAATAGATTTTTTAGGTGTTTGCACGTGTGGCAACGGCAGATTAATGTCGCGCATGTCATCAAGAAACGAAAACTACTTAGTCTACCTTGGAATCTCTCGGACAAACTGACGCGTCATGCTTATTGTCGAATCCCCCATTGCATTCTCAGGGCCGGTCACATGACCACAAAGAACTTCTCATGTTTTGTCAAGAAAGCCAGGCATCTAAAATATTAAACTGTATTTTCGTTTCGAACGACATTAAAATTTCAAAACTCATGACATACCTCAGCATTCTATCCGCTTCAGTATTTTTCCTATTCCTTTCGTTATGAGAAAAATACATCACTGGACATTGACCCTATTTGCTTTGTGTACCTTATTAAAGGCAAACGGTCAGGATACTGTACTTCAGGTGAAGTACACCGGAAGGATTGATTCAATTCACTCCAGGATTCTTAATCAAAGGCGGCTCATCCAAGTATTTACGCCGTCCAACTATAAAGAGGGCAACCAGGAAAAGTATGACGTGCTTTATGTACTCGATGGAGGCAACTGGAACACTGGTCTTGTTGAAAGAACGCAAAGGTTTGTCGAAAGTGAGGGGTATATGCCGCGTACGCTCATCGTGAGTGTAATGGGTATCGACCGAAACCAAGAACTCACACCCACGCACCTTGACGATTGGAAGTATTCGGGCGGAGGTAAGGACTTTCTTGCATTCTTTAAAAATGAACTAATCCCACACATCAATAAGAACTACCCATCCAACGGGGATAATACTCTATGGGGTCACTCGCTTAGTGGAATGTTCGCTGTTTATGCAATGCTCAATGAACCAACGCTGTTTAAGTCTTTTATAGCGGCGGATCCAAGCATTTGGTGGGACAAATCACTTGTCGCAAAGATGGCAATTACAAAGCTTTCTGCGTTATCTGGAAAGAATACCACACTGTATGTAAGTACACGCGGTGGAGCGAGCATGAAGGAGATGAAGATCGACACCCTAGAGGCGGTATTGAAGAAGCATGCACCAGCCGACATGGCCTGGAAGGTCATGGTATATCCGGACGAAAGTCATAGTTCCATCAGGTTAAAAACTACGTATGATGGCTTGAAATTCACCTATGCAGGACTCACCAGCAGCCTTGAATTTCACCCAATGAATGGCATTGTTCTAAAAGATAAACCCATCGACCTCTGGTATTTCGAGGACACAACGAAGGTCCGCGTCACTTTCGACGGTTCAATACCGAAAATCAGTTCGGCCAAAGTTCAGCAAAGTGTCAAACTCGCAGGCGGTGGCAAGGTGACGTATCGCCGATTCACTCAGAGAAGTTCGCACGATAAAACCGCAACGGGCAATTTTGTTATCGGTGAATCACTAAAGCCAATTTCAAAACTCCGGCACGCAACCTCGGGCGGATTCATATACAATTATTATGAAGGGGACTGGAGCACTTGGCCGGACGTCAGCAAACTCGAACCAACCAAAACAGGGGTAACTTGTAGTGGCGACTTTGACTTAGACAAGCTGCCGCGTAAAAAAGACTATGCATTAGTGGTTGATGGGTTTGTTGAATCGAAGGAGGAGGGATATTATATGTTCTTGCTGGAAGCGGATAAAGATACCAAGCTGTACATTGGGGATAAGCAACTGATTCAATGGAACGGCAGCTATCAAAGCCGTGTGAAAAGCTTCATGGCGCCGTTAAAAAAGGGATTTTATCCCATCCGAATTGAGTATCTACATCATAACGAGGATTTTAAATTGCGCATGACCTATCTCACACCCGGCACAATGAGTACGATGAATCCTCACCCAATACCAATGGCGTTGCAATACAGCGAGGATAAGAAGAGATCTGTAAAGTAAAGATCCCTCTTTTAATCCCTCCAATTAGCAGAGGTGATTATTAAAGTTCTAAAACCAATCAGAGTTATTTTTTGACCACAATCAACTTACGACTGGTGTTTCATTGCAAGTAAATTATACGTCTTTTGTAAATATACTATCAGTAGTGATGCTATATTTGGTTAAGGTGTCTGGAGACAGTTACTATCAATGGTAGACGCATGTTCGCAAAAACGAAACTTACTATATATCATTAATTCTGGAACAGCCTCATGTCTTCAATATTTTTTGTCCCGTCCTATTCACGGCTGAGTAATGCTTAATTAACACCGACTTAATAGCTGGGTTGTAGTTTTGCGCCTCTCAAGCCCCTTCCGTTAAACATTGAACCGGAGCGGTAAAATTTCGATGGGTAAAATCAGTTATTTGATAGTCACAGAAATTTAACTAGTAGATTTACAATATATACCTATACATCTAAAAAAGATGTCTTTGATGAATTAAAAGCTATATAAACATCTCGCGTCGTAGAACTAGTGTGTATTTTTAGTGCTGCACTATATTGTTTAAGCTGTTCAGGAACTAAATGTTGATATGAGGAAGCGATCTGGTACTTATTTATCGGTATGGGGTTCAGTATACTGTTGTTTAATTGCATAATTGCGAATATGTATATATTGTGAAAGTATTGGGTCTGATTGATATTATATATTGTGATGGTTTGGGTGTGATGCACTGTATGTTGTTGTGGTATACTATATATAGTCAAAGGTTTGTTCGATACCGGTCAATAGAGTTATATGCGCTGTGTTCGTTAGTTAAGTGTCCACTATATTCTAAGTTGAATGTTGTTTTTATCTGCGAATTGTGTTTTTCTGGGTATCATTCGCTACGAATGAGGCATGGATACGACTGGTTATATATATAATTACGGTTGATGGCATGGTTGTTATACTATAGCGATTGGCAATTGAGTTAATGTGCATGCTTGCAAAATACCAGTACGCTTTATGTCAATACTGTATGCTGAAGACGATATCGATGACTTTGAATTGTTTTGTGAAGTGATACGTTCGTTTGATCCAAGTATTGAATGTGTTAACGCTGCCAACGGAGTCGAAGCACTGAAATTTTTAGAAAAATGTGAAAGGCTCCCTGATTATATAGTCATCGATATTAACATGCCTGCGATGGACGGCAAGGCCTGTCTCAGGCAAATCAAGCAAGATCCACGTATTGCATCCATACCTGTAATTGTTTATTCTACGAGCGGTGCCCCTAAGGATATTACGTTCTGTAAGCAATTAGGCGCTATTGACTATCTCGTGAAACCAAATACAATGGCGGAAGCTGTCGCTGGCCTTTCAAAATATTTTAAGCCGGATTCACGCCTATAAGATACTAACACTTGGATGCGATTTTGGTGCACTTCTGATACCTGTCCTGAATATCGCGTTGAAAGTTCATCGGTATCAACCTTCATTCAATATGGTTTAGTGTAGGGCATGCTATAGATTACTACATGGGTGATTTTACGAATCAGGATTTGCGCTACTTTATGGTTAATGTGTTTTATTACTTAATGCACTGAATTGCGATCATGTACAATACAACGCGCTTCGTAAAAATTATTATCATGTCCTGTTTTTTGGAGTTCACGATGAATCAGCTGGATGGTGACGATGAGTGTTCTTATAGTTAGTCATCTTTTCGGTATACTCACGATTCAGATTTCGTGTGAAGGCATCAAGTTCGGTGAATACGGATTTCACATGCTGCATGTACTCTTGCACCAGTATGCGATCGAATTCTTCTGATTCCATTACGGAAACCAAGCCTAACATGGTTGTTATGGGTCTGCGCATTACATGCGACACATCGTGAATAACCTGGTGAAGTAGAGCCTCATATTCTTTTAAAGCGGAAATGTTGTGTAGCGATCCATACATAATTACTCTATCAACTTCATGCTCAATAGTTGCGTTGACGGAGTACCAAGTATATCCGTTGTCTGGATTGGTAATTCTAAACTGCTCGCTCCACGAGGATTTACCAGTGAATGAACCCTCTATGCTCGTTAATAATCGTAGACGATCTTCCAGGTGGATGAGACTAAGGAAGCGCTCCGGATTTTCAGTGACGGTTTCAGTTGTAAGGTGGGGATGCAATTGTTCGATTCCACGGCTTACAAAAACCAGCTTAACTTTTTTGTCGGGTTTTGTTTCGATTTGAAACATAACGCCTGGCGCTTGGTCACTAAGTTTTTTGAGCTTTTCAGCGCTATGTTCTATGAAGAGCCCTTGCTCAATCAAAGTCTTGCGCATAGTAAGATATTGCATAGCCTTATCGGCCAAAAGCTTTAGTGCTTCCTTTTGATCTTCTGTCATATTGTGATGCTTGCTGTCCATTACGCAAAGTGTACCGAGTACACATCCGGAGGGAGACGTCAACGGTGCACCTGCATAGAACCGGATATGTGGATCACCTACAACATATTTGTTATTTCTGAATCGCTCGTCCTTACTGGGATCGCCGACAATCAGTAAGTCGTGAGGGTGATTCAATACATACTGGCAAAACGAATCTGCCCGATTTACTTCGGTCATGTTTACACCTTTTTTTGCTTTATACCACTGACGATGTAAATCGATGAAGGTAACCAACGACATAGGCGTGTTGCAGACTGTTGAAGCGATTCGCGCTATTTCATCAAGCTCTTTTTCGGGCGGGGTATCCAAAATGTGATAGGCCATTAATTCCTTCATCCGTAATTCATCACTCATATTCTGTTATTTTAATTAACACAACTACTTTCAGGTCGATGTTGACATATTGTGGATGTGAGACTGCGAATTAAGATACAAATACAAGTGGCTTGATGCAAGGTTGCAGCCGTTGCGTTGTATGCAAGTGACAAAGTAGGGAAGGTACATAACGAGCGAGTTGACTACACAGGAAAATCAGCATCCCAAGGACGCTGTGATGTAGCTAACGTTCTAAGCCAAACTTATTTTTATTGACGCCGCTATGCTTAAGTACGGGTGATAAATCGTTTAAAGACTATTGGTAAGACTCCAATCGAACTAAACAAAACCTTTGCACAAATAAAGAATTAAGTAGATATATTGTTCAGGCTTTCTACGGGGTAGTCGTTACCTGAAGGTTTCGGAAGTGTGCTTCAGTCCCGGAGCCCACCCACAAACCAATAGTACCGCTAACATCTGGGCCCAACTTAAGATCATGAACAATGAGCGTTGGCTGCGATGCACCATGTATATATAGTTTGGCAACTTCGTCTTTTACTTCAATCGCTACATTTGTCCACACACCCACTTCTAAATCCACGTATGCTTCATATTTTTCCGGAGTTTCTTTTCGAAGTTTTTGCCAGGGGAAATCGGGATAGGATATATACTGTACACTATGATTCCTGCGAACTTGGTCGTCGGCACGCCCGTTAGCAGGACGAAGATAGATGCATTCAAACTTCGTGTTATCGTTATTGATGCGGAAAGCTATGCCTACAAATCCGCGCGCTGACTCCGGTGCTGTTGTCAGTGGCTTGCCCGCCACCTCCACTTCAATGCGGCCGTTGTGAAATGGTATACTTACCAGCTTTGCAAACTTCAATTCAGGAGTAATTCCTTGGGCGGTGTCCAATACTTTTAATGATTCTTTACCGAGGTATTTTTCGTTGCTGATAATAACATTTATGGGCAAGATATTCTGATCAGCCATGAGTGTCACTTTTTGTTGACTGTTCGCATGGGTGCTGAACAATATAAACATGCAGAATACAAAACGATTCATAAAAATTTTATTAACAAGCTATATATAGCGCGTACCCATGTAGCGAAAAATTAAGGTCAAACGCATTCTGGCACATGCCAATATTAAAGAGTTTATTTGATTTCAAAAGCACACGGCCTTTCTGCTTCATTCCTTCTCTGCAATATTTGTAAGTAACTATTCAATCCATTTTAATGATTTGATCATTTACGGTAACGTATAACGCACCCTCGTTGTCCACCGCAATGCCGAAATAGTTGTAGTCTTTATTCGTTGCTATTGTCGTGACGATGCCGGAAGGCGAGAAGTGCCGAACAAAATGCTCGGTGGTTGATGGCGACTCAGCCCAATAGAGGTTGTTGTATTTATCGCACACGATACTCATCCCTCCACTACTTAACGATGCCTCTGACAGCGGGCCATCCTTAATATAGGGCAGTCCATTTCCAACTAGTGTTGTGACATCGCCATCCATGGTTACTTTACGGATACAGTTATTGTATGAGTCTAGTACGTACAGATTACCGTCTCCATCGCGCGTCAGCCCATACGGAAAATTGAAGCGGGCGTTCGTGCCTTTCCCGTCTTTGAAACCAACTGTTCCCCCTGCTAATGTCGACACCCCCCCATCAGGTGTCATTTTTCTGATGGCATGATTGTCGCGGTCCGCTATATATAGGTTGCCATCTTTTCCAACAACGATAGCTCTTGGATACGAAAACATTGCAGCTGAACCCTTCCCATCGGCAAAGCCATAGGTATTTCCTGCGATGGTATTGACGCCGACCAGTACACCGCGTTGTGTGATCTCTCTTATGCGCGTGGCATCAAGCGCATAGATGGTTAAGTTTTCATCAATTGCCATTCCGTTGAGATCGAAAAATCGGGCAACAGATCCAACGCCATCCTGGTGTCCACCTTCGTTATTTCCGGCGATTGGTGCTATAACATTAGCGCCAACTCTTTTAAAGATGCCTAAGCTGTTATTGAAAAAATACAAGTCACCGTTTTTATCCAGTGCGAGCGATTCGGGGAAGCTGGGTGTTTGCATTATTACAACCTGGCTCCATTGAAACTTGAAATCCAACGGTTTTGCAATTGCTCTTCCCCGCGCTGAAACCAATACGGGGCCATCGCCTGCGGCAGGAGGAACAATCACCTTTAGCCATGTTTCGCTGGCACTAGTTATTACGGCTGGCTTTCCGTTAAATGTTACGCTATTGTCACTCACTATATCACTAAAGCCGTTACCGTAAATCGTTACGATTGAGCCTTTGGATCCGGTTACGGGGACCATGTCGATAACGGTGGGTATCCCAAAGACGTTGATTTCATCTGTGCTGGTTATGGTAGATCCATTTGTCGTCAGTGATAATATACCCGAGGTAGTTCCGTCCGGAATTTTCGCCCGGATTGCTTCAGCAGAAGCAGCGATCACGGTGAGTGTTTTACTGTTGATTTGAACAATAGTATTGGCAGCATCGCTGCTGAAATTTTTTCCTCTGATGGTTAGTGTGTCGCCGACAAATACTGTCTGCGGCTCAATTGAAATTATTGCCGGTACATTTTTTTCATTTTCATCGGAGCACGCGATCAATAGAGAAAGCGATGTGATAATTGCCATTGTTATTTTTTTCCCGTGAAGCGATGTTAACGTATTCATCATAGCAAGTGAAAATGTAGGTTTAAAAAAATATGATTTAAGCTTTTACAAACCGCAGGACCCGTATCTGAGAGCCGCACGTAATCCGTATGAAGTATAGTCCCGGTCTGAGTTCATCTGTTGGAATTTTGTCTTGAGAAGATGCCGTCACCAATACTTTACCAGTAACATCAATAATTTCGATTTGCGCGCGCTGGTTTAAGCCTTTGATATATACCTGGTCTCCGGCCGGGTTAGGATAAATATAGACTTCATCTTCTATGTCGGGAGTGGCCAGTACAACGTCAGGATCGGGAATAACGGTTGAAGGTTTACTGTTCTTCTTGATGAAGAAATTGCTAAAGCTTTTCACAGCAAATTCAATGTAATAACCACCCGGTACTATTTTCCAACGGCTGAGTGGGATCTCTTCTTCGCCCGCCGCTGGTGTATAAGTTGCAGGCGCGCTGGAAGACGTGCTGGCTTGCTTAATTACCGCCAGGTATCCTGGATTGATAATTCGTGCGTCAGTCGCTTGGAGCGTTTTGAATTCGGCTTCCGTCAGAAAAAGTCTTACACCTACTGCAGTTCCGGAAGGCTGCCTCTCAACGGTAATGAGATAATTGCGATCAAGGTAAGCTGAATCCTGATGCCTGCGTATAGGCCCACCGTGTTGGTAAACACTGACCTCGACTTTCCCAAGGTTTTGAACATCCTCAATTTCGACCAACGGTGTTGAAGGATTCGTGCTGCTCACTGCACTTTCGAATGTTGAGAAATTTTTACTGCTTCCCGTGAGGTATGCGATCATGGCAGAGGATGCAGTGTTTTTAGCGAGACTCTTTACGGTCTTATAGGTCGGCACGGCACCTGCTGTGGCATTGTCGATATGTCGCATGTAAATATCAGCATTCGAATTCAAGCCGGAATTTCGTGCATCGGTCCAGGTAATCACACCCGTACCATCGTCATCTACCCGGAGGTATGGTTGCTCGGGTTGATATCGTGCGTTATTAAACACGCCTGTGCCAATAGGTTTACCCATGGCTCCCCAGTGTAGTTCCGTTGCGTTAACGATGGGACTTATGCGCGTTGAGTAATTTTTTTCTGTAATGTAAAAAGCGGCACCACCCGCATGATCTGTTTGGACCTGCGGATGATCATATTGAATGGAGGTTGATGCAAAGCCTGAGTATATTTCTTTCCCTATAAGTATTCCTTTTTCAGAAGGCGTATTGATCTTTAGTGCAAAGGAGTCTGCTGCTACTTTTTCGAGTTTCAATTGCTGCAGATAAATTCCTCTTACAGTTTCGCCAGGAAGGTTGATGCCAGCAGCCGCATATATTTTATCTCCGCTCTCACGGAAGGCAAAATCGTAATGCAATTTGCCAGGTGTAAAGATTGTATCCTTGAGATTGTTGACACGATCCAGTCGGATTCCCGGAGGTGTATCGGTTCGAATGGCGCGCCATGGATCTTCGTCAGATGCCCATTGATAGGGGATAGCATCGAATTTTTCTGATATACCTGACACAACGATGACTGTAGGATTGGTAATGGATGTTTTCAGGTCGCGCTTCAGGGTGGCGAAAACATCAACATTAATGTTACCTGAGGTTGGCAGCGTTACACCTTTACTGAAGTTGAAGTCGTAGGCAGGTGTTGCAATGGATTTATACCCCTCGCCAAAGTTTTCAATGAACGTTGATGTTACCTGGTAAATCGTTACAAGGTCAGCGCCTTTGCATGTAACGGTGTGACTGAATTTTGTGAGCGTATGCAACGCTACCACGCTATCTTTCTTGTAAAAGCGTTGTAGCGTCTGATAGGAAGCAATATCGGAAACCCTTCTGTTTACCGTTGTTGTAATATCTTTTCTGACACGGAAGAGACGATTAAACGCAAGTATAGCGCCATCAACGGCGCTGTTGACACGGAGACTCATCACGATGTTACATCCGCTGTATAAGTCAGGCCAGATATAGTAATCCAGCACGTCTGGTCTTCGTTCTTCTACAAGTGTCTGTTCTCCGCATGGTGATCCGGTTTTAACCTCAACGGCATAGCGGTTCATCACATTGCCACCATAATGTTTTAGCGTTCCGCCTTCATCACGGAAGCAGTGTAGTTCAATAAGATTTACACCAGTCTTCAAAAATGAAATGAAAAATCCTTTTCGTCCATCGGGTACGAGTTGCGGGTTGATATACTCGCTTCCGTCATTATGCACGGGCTCTCTGATAATGTATCCGATCTGCGGGAAGACGAGGCTGCCGTCAGGTTTGACATGCTGCACAGCAATGCGCGACTTTACAGTACTCATCGTACCAACGCTGTTGTCATCGGCCCAGGTAACATAGAAGCCACCAGCGCTGTCAGTACACGCGAACGAATAGTTTCGGAAGTCTTCATCGAATGCATGACCAAGCGTAGAGAACGTCTGCTCATCGGGGCCGCTGGCCACTACGATTCCATTCTCAGCCCAAAGCCTGTTGCCGTCTTTGTCGTACTTCTGCGCGAAGATGTCTGTTCTCTTATTTGCATAGTCGCGTTTGTCTTCCCAAATAATGAAGTATCCCATGTCAGGAAAACTTTTTACAACGATGCTATTATCCTGGATCCAGTTAGCCCTTGAAACAGGCATGTGCAAGCTGTCCGTAAAGAGATTTTGGGTATTGCTCCATTGTGCCCATACATGGGTGTGAAGTGAAAGCGTAACAACGATTACCATCACCAGCATAACGGTTTTCCGGATCACATATCGTTGCGCGTGGGTATTGTCGGAACAGTGTTTGGGGGTATATAAGAAGTAGTTTTGTTTCATGGTTATAGAAAAATTTGGGTCGCAAAGACAACAGCTCTCCACATGGCGGCACCTTAACACGTCAACATTCCTTCGGGATCAGGAACGTCAGCCATTAAGGTTGCGTAAAGCAACAAGTCCTGGTGCCTGCGCACAATAACCTTTTAGGGTACAACGTCCGGTAGCCAGTACGTTGTTAAATGATTCTTTCGCGAATGGCTTTTGCTACAGCTTCAGGACCGCATTGAACATGCAGCTTTTGGTAGATATGCTTGAGGTGTCGTTTGACGGTTTCGGGTGAGATGGAATATTCCTGACCGATCATTCGATACGAAAAACCTTTGGCTAGTAATTCGAGTACTTGTTTTTCTCTTGGCGTAATTTGATACTCGGTTGTGGCAGGCTTTACCATCCGGAATGCCTGCAATACTTTCTTTGCAATTCCGGGGGACATAGGAGCTCCTTCATCCATTACTTCGCGAATGGCATCGATCAGGTATATTGAAGTGTCCTTCTTTAAGAGATATCCGTCTGCTCCGTTGGTAAGGCATGCAAAAAGTTTATCATCATCATCGAAAACAGTGTGCATGATCACCTTAACCTGCGGGTCAACCTCTTTGATCAATCGTACACCTTCAATGCCGCTGCAGCCTGGCATATCGATATCCAGGATGACTACATCCGGCCGGCTGGCTTTTGTATCCTTTACTACATGAATGCAATTTTCGAAACGGCCAATAACGTGGAGTCCTTCCGTGGTTGAAATTAATAACTCCAGCAAATCGCGAAGTTTACTATTGTCCTCGTAAATGGAAACGCCGATTGATTTATGCTCCCGCATATAGTAAAAAAATCAATAAACTATGAATTGTTCAATAACCCTTTCGGGTGACTACTGCGAAGCGGAAAGATCAGTTTAATGGAAGAACCGCGTCCCGGTTTCGAATTGATCTCGATGTTTCCATTCAACATGCTGGCCCGCTCCTGGAGATTAACGAGTCCATTACGGTCGTACTGTATAGATTGATCAAAGCCCACGCCATTATCATGTACAACGAGTTGGAATTTCTTTTCGGCCACCGTTACTGTAACGGAGGCAAATGTGCAATGCGAATGCTTTACCACGTTGTTCACGGCTTCCTTAAAGATCAGGTACATGTTTCTGCGCTGTTCCATGGAGAGTGTAACTTCTTCAATATGTTCAGGCATCGTTATGTTGTATACGATCTTTTTCGCTTCGAAGACTTCAGAAGCATAACGCGTCATGCGCGCTACCATGCTCGAGAGTGCATCGTTCTTTGGACTGATGTTCCATACAATATCGTCAAGGCTGCCGCTCATCTGCTGTGCTTCTTCAACGATCCGATCTACAAACTGAGCGGAGGGATGTTGTTCGGATAGTTTATTTTGGGCGAGCTTCCCCATGATGCCGATGCTGCTTAAGGACGATCCGAGTTCGTCATGAAGATCTGCCGATATCCGGTTACGCATCATTTGTAACCGAAGCAACTGGTTCACGCGAATGCGATACAAGCCGTATAGGATACCCACCGCAGCGACTGCAACCATTATCTCAAACCACCAGGTTTCATAAAAAGCCGGAGCTATAATAATGGTAATGTCGATCGTTTGATTGTTCCAGTTTCCAAAGGAGTCTCCGGCCTTCATATGAAGTATATAGGTTCCGGGACTTAAGTTCGTGTAATAGGCGGAGTGCCTTGTGCCACTATAGTTCCAATCCCTGTCAAAACCCTCGAGATAAAATGCATATTGATTGTCTTGTTCTTTACGGTAATTCAAAGCAATAAAATCAACACTAAACGCATTCTCATCACGTTCAAGTGTCATGGTGTTTCCTATATCTATAGGTATAGTCTTGCCGTGCACTTTAAATGAGCTGATCGCAAGATGGGGTGGATCCATCGGAGTAAGAGACTTTGAAATTTTCACGATGTTAAATCCATTCTGGTGACCGATGATCAACTCGCTGCCGTTGTTGCTGATGAAGACTCGACCTGCCGTGTTGTTGCTCATCAACCCGTCATTCATTGTAAATCGAATCAAGCGGCCTGTTGCAGGGTTGATATAGTACAGGCCTTCATAATTTCCCATCCAAATATTTCCAGATGCATCTTCCACCAGCCCATGACATTCCTGATCAAAAAGTCCATCGGCAACACTATACATTTTAAGTAGGCGACCTTCCGGTGACATCTGCGTTAGCGATCCCCATCGTGCAGCCCAGATATTTCCATGGCTATCCTCTAACAAACTATTTACCGATCGCCATCGTATTGAATCGTGAAGACCGTGATCAAGTGTGCGGAGTGTTTTGCTGGCGCTATCAAATGAAAATACACCGCTCTTGGTACCAACAAGTATATTTCTATTTTTTGTTATCCTGATGTCTGTTATAAAGCTGTTGTTCTTGAATATCAGTCGTTGCTGTTCTTTGGTCCACGGCGTTACATCGCTTTGTTCACGCTCATCAAATATACTTAACCCGTCTTCTGCATTGCCTGTCCATAGTTTGCCTTGATCATCGAATCGGCCATAGGAAAAAAACGGAACCGAAAATTTCTGATGCGCCAGACGAGCTATAGCGGTATTGATAAAGCGTTGTTGTTTCGTATCGTATACAAAGAGACCGGGAGATAGATAGTCCCACCGATGAGTACCGATCCAGAGCGTGCCGTCCTTCTGTTGAGTCATCCACCGTGTCTCTGCGGAACGGCCTTCGGGATAGGGGATGATCTGGAATGTATTTGCAGTGCGATCCCATCGCAGCATTCCGGTATGCGATAATCCCATAAAGTAAATTTCATTGGTACTATACCTGTCCTGGACAACCGCATTTACCGTTGCAGCGTGATCGGCAAAAGCATCGGGCAAATGAATGGTTTTAAAGAAATTCGTTTTGGGGTGATACTTGATTATTCCCGATGATGTACACGCCCACACGATGCCACTATCAGGATCCCTATAGATATCATTTACTTCATAGTGGACCGGAAATATATTTTCGAAATAGTAAAAATTTTCCTGATCGGGTCTGAAGATTCCTAGGCCATCCTGATGACCGATCCAAAGAATGTGTTCTCCATTTTCATCCGTGCCGCTGGCAACGCTCAGCATGGAAGGATTCTCTCTTCCGGATCCAAAAAGTTTATACGTGTTGTCTTTTGTGTTATACCGTATCAGACCATCACTGACGGTGGCTAACCACAAAAAGCCGTCAGCATCCGAACATGCTTTAGCGAATATCAGTTCTTTTCTTTTGGCAACTTCTCCACTGTCTTTTCCGAATTCACATATTAGAGTATCTTTTTCCCGGTCGTATCGAAACAATCCGTTGTCTCTTCCCACAACCCATAATGTACCGGATGAATCCTCTACAAACGAAGCCTTCGCCCACACATAGGTGGATTGTCTCAATGGATAATGTTTTACTTGCTGCGTTTTAAGATTGACGCGGTTAACGCCATGAAAGTCGCTATACCATCCGTGATCATATTTGTCGATGTAGAAGAATCCTGTTTCGTGTTCTTTTACCTCCCGGAGGACCGGCTTTAGTGCTAGCCGTGATTGTTCAATTTTCGCGATGCCGTTCGGATCCGAAGATAGCCAGACGTTGTTTGATCTATCGACCGCAAGGCCAGAGACTAAATTCGTTTCAGGTGAGAGAAAACTCTGAAAGGTTGCACCGTCATACCTTACCGGACACAGACGCGTACCGAACCACATGAAACCGTCCTTGTCTTTTGCTCCACATAAGACCGTGCTGCTGGGAAGACCATCACGTGTGGTGATGGTTTCGAACTGTAACAACGGTAACTGTGCCCATGCCGAATGAAGCACTGACACCAAAACAATTGCGATAGATATACGACACTTTACATGCATTACGATGATTGTGTGAGGTAAGATAAATCCAATTTACAGCTTCCGAAGTAGCAAGGTATTTCCTCGCAGATAACTGGTTGCCGAAGTCGACCAAATAAATTTGATATTACCAATAAGTTCGTCATTGTCTGACTTGTTTTGAGTTAAGGCGAAGCTCGCGAAACGCCCCGACAATTTAACTCCTGGCCTGAGCGAATTTTCTGTAAGCTGTTGCAAGAATGATTTCATTCTGGTGATTGAAATGACATATGATTGCAGTTACTGAGCTTGGTTGTCTTATGTTACCGCCATCATTACTTAACGTTATCCGGGAAAACCCGGATTTGATAATCGTATGACCAGTCTGATGTAAAAAAGTATACATTCTGACTGTATATTTGAACCTCCAGCCTATTAACTACAGGTAGGCAGGTTAGGATCGAAGGCCGATGATTCCAGACGGGATTTCATGGGCCTTTTTGTTAGGCACGAAATATAGTATCGTTTGGCGAAGTATACTTACAGCATGTTCATGTTCAAGGTGAGCTATGAAAAGGTATAGCTGCCAAACAGTATATTTAAAGACGGTGTGTTAGGAATGTCGACAACCTGATACAATTGTCAGGCATGGTTTAACATGGGGTTACGTCAATCATGCAAAGCGCAAATTAATATCCGCTCCGGTGTTTCATTCACGTCGAACATCCTTAGCAAAAATTTGCTATTTTAGTCAACCATGTTAACCCTATTAATCGATGGCCTCTAGTGAACAATCTTCCAGTGGGCAGGCTCATTTTGAATTATTATCGGAGTATACTGTGCATCCGGCGTTACAGGATTTTGTCAGCCGCATACGACTTATACGATACCAACTTGATCCCGAGCAATCGCGCCCGCTAAATCCGTTCCCTCCGCAGCCGGAACACTCGCTATATTTTTACTTACATGATAAAGTCATTTGCCATAACGTGGCGAAGGAATTTATAGCACCGCTCCCTGCCAGCATTGTCGTTGGCCCACAAACTTCTTTAGTAAATCTAAGTATCGGCCATAATACAGAAATAATACATGTCGGTTTTTTGCCTGGTGGATTATACAGGCTGCTAGGTATCCCCATGCAGGATTTGCTGGGGCGTGCGTTCGACTCGACACTTTTTTTAAATCGTGATATAAATGAGGCAATACAGCGCACGCACGAAATGCATCGCGATTTATCAAAGGTTCAGGTGGTAGAACAATTGTTACTATCAAAAGTAAATAAACTGAAACGCGCGTTGCCCATTGATCAGGTTCTAACAAATGTATTGTCACATTCAAATCTGCCCACCATTGATATGTTAGCATCAGAGGCTTGTGTCAGCGTGCGACAACTGGAGCGTCAATTTCTAGAGCGCATCGGTACTAGTCCAAAGGTCTTTATGAGGACAGTTCGTTTTTCACGCGCATGGAATATGCGTGAAAGAAATCCAGATATTTCATGGAACGAAATTGCACACGCCAGTATGTATGTGGATCAGATGCATATGATTCGGGATTTTAAGTTTTTTACCGAGACAGTGCCCTCTCAGTTGCAAAGAGATTTAGACAGAAGTCCGCTGCGTTTACAGGCAATAATGTCGCATTTGATCTAGTCTCGTAAGCTTTGGCATTGCTTTCTTGCATAGAAAAGAAGCAATGCAAACGAAATTATCATTTGGCAAGATATCCGGTATAGGTATACTATATATACTGTTGGCTGCGTGTCGCGGAACAGCGCCCGATATAGTTCTGATCAATGGAAAGATATTTACAGCGGATTCAACTAACCGGTATGTGGAGGCAATCGCAATAGCCGGTAATAGAATTGTGGCTACCGGTAGTACAGGAGTCATAGAAAGTATGGCTGGTAAATTTACACAACGTCTTGATCTCGCAGGTAAAACAGTTATTCCGGGATTTAATGATGCGCATGCGCATGCAGGATGGAATGCGAAATCCGGCAATACCTATCAATATAATTGTCCAACGATAAACGGGCTGCCTAAACAATCCATTATTGACTCTTTACGAGTTCTCGTGAATAAGTCTGATAAAGGCGAATGGATATATGGAACAGTTGGTCTTGCAGCGCTATATGATTCTTCTGGTTTCAGAAGAGAGTTGTTAGATAGTATAGCAGCTGATAACCCGGTTGTCCTTCAGGCATGGTGGGGACATGGGATGATTGTAAACACTGAAGCGCTGCGACAACTCAGTATAGCAACCGATGCCGTTGATCCGGTCGGAGGGTGGTACGAGCGGATCAAGGGATCGCAGCAGTTGAGCGGTGCTATATATGAATATGCGCAGTGGCCTTTCTGGAATGCACTGACGTGGAGTGACACAGTTACTTTCATAAACGATCTCAAACAAACCGATCGCCACTTTATAGAACATGGAGTAACGTCTTTTCAGCAAATGAATATACTGCAGCCTACGGCAAGGGCCCTGGACTTATTTAAAAAGGCGAAACTTCGAACACGCTGCAGACTGGTGTCCATGGTTGGTTCTGATAAGGACGGTCGGTTAAAGCGGGAACTTTCTCATACCGTCGAAGACACTGCTATATGCGTCAGCGGAGTGAAGTACCTTCTTGATGGAACTCCACTCGATCGCACCGCTTTGTTAACACGGACGTACCGGGATAAAAGAGGCTGGTACGGAAGACTTGATTTTCCTCGCGATACCATAGCGCAAATTCTGCGGGAGGCGCTTGAGCTCGACCAGCAAACGTTGCTACACATTGTTGGCGACAGCACACTGGCTATTGTATTGCAGCTGATGAAATCAATGCAGTGTGATCCTGATTGGCGCAAGAAACGGCTGCGCATCGAGCACAATTCGACAAGGTATATAACAGGTCAACAGATGGAGGAAGTAAAGGCATTGGGCATTGTGATGATGCACACACCGCAGTATGGCCATGCCAGTAAATTAGCCTCGTGGATAAACATGGGAGTACCTGTTGGCATTGCACCGGATGGCTTGGTTAACCCGTTTGTAAATCTAAAGATTGTAACAAGTGAACAGAGTACGTTGAAGGAAAACCTAACGGTAGAACAGGCTATCCGAGCCTATACGTATGGTAACGCGTATGCAGAATTTAAAGAGCATGTCAAAGGATCGCTTTGCCAGGGGAAACTAGCTGATCTGGTCGTGCTGTCAGAAGATATTTTCTCTATACCACCAGATGATTTTGTTAAAATAAAATCAGTATTGACTATGGTGAATGGACAGGTTGTTTATACAGATGGCTCTCTTTTTGAACGAGGATTCAATGGCCATCCACAACCAGCCCTTCCAGAGTGAATGGAATGATTTGGGATATCCAGAAATATACATCGTGCGACATTTATGTCTCGCCTTGCCA
>CBIHOZ010000032.1:0-52227 GCA_966211525.1 uncultured Chitinophaga sp.
AGAAAATCACTACTATAACTAGTGCTAAGTATAAATAGTGATTTAAATCTAAAGGAAAATCTGCGCCTTCTGCGGGAGCGAAAAATCATCTACGTTTTTCCACAACATTTCGTTACGTATATACACAACTATTATAGCAGCAACCTATTCACGGGCACGATCTTTAATAATCTATCCAGTAGAATTGAAGTATTATGACGAACAGGAATTTAAATAATCTCAGTATCCTCATCGGGATGGTAATGTCCATCATCATTTGGGGAATATT
Source organism: uncultured Chitinophaga sp. (assembly GCA_966211525.1). Taxonomy (GTDB): domain Bacteria; phylum Bacteroidota; class Bacteroidia; order Cytophagales; family Cyclobacteriaceae; genus Ohtaekwangia. The sequence goes on from CBIHOZ010000032.1 coordinate 269, forward strand.
TGCACTCTTTTGAAATATACCCGATTGTGAAACGCTTAACGTGACGTTACAACGGCAGGGCTGGTACATCAATCGCAATACCGAGTGCTTTCATAAGTTTTACTTTATCTGTAAAATTATCTTTCACCTTTAACCTGATCTCAGCTTCCATACTACAGCCGTTAGAAAAATCCTGATTGATTATCTTCAGATCAAAATCCTTTACGAGTTTCATTACTTCTGGTGTAGAGGCATAATCGTATAGAATAGTTATCGGCTCTGTAACTTCAAGCTCGATTATAGTTGCATGATTTAAGGCATCTTCTGCAGACACTTTGTACGCGTTAATCAAACCGCCAACACCGAGCTTCGTTCCACCAAAGTAACGCACTACCACCACCAGTATATTTGTTAATTCCTTCGAACGGATTTGTCCGAGGATCGGATCGCCTGCCGAGTGATTCGGTTCACCATCATCATTCGCGCGATACATTTTTCGTTCCGGCCCTAACATCCACGCATAGCAATGATGGCGCGCATCAAAATATTCCTTACGCAACGCATCCAGTTTTTCACGAATATCTGCTTCTGATTTTACCGGGTATGCAAATGCCAGGAACTTGCTTCCCTTCTCTTTATAAATACCTTCAGCAGGTTGCTGAATAGTTCGATAAGCATATACCGGCATGTAACGACTGGCTCAATTGTGCCGTCAAAGAAAAGAATAAAAAAAATTATAAGCTTCGCGATGCAACCTTCGCATTGTGAAATAAGTCTGTAAAAAGTATCAACCCAACGATTATGAAACGATATACTTCCCTGTTACTCATTATTCTCCTGGCAAGCGCGTCCGTTTTCGCACAAACACGCGAAACACGAAACGTGTCAGGATTTACAAAAGTATCATTCCGGGTGCCTGGCAAATTTTATCTGCGCCAGGGCAACACTACGAAAGTAGAACTGGAAGGTAAAAAAGAACTGCTCCAGGAAATTGAAACTGAAATAGAAGGCTCCAAGCTGGTGATTGGTAAAAAAGGTAAATGGTCTAACTGGCATTGGAATGATGATGATAATGTAAATGTATATATCACCATGCCGACTATAGAAGGTTTAAATGTAGGTGGCTCTGGAGATCTGATCGCAGAGACCAGAATCAAATCACAGGATCTCGACCTGCAGGTAAGTGGTTCAGGTTCCATGCGCATTGAAGTAGAAGTTACCGGATCATTGGAAGCAGATGTATCAGGCTCCGGCGATGTTATTGTGAAAGGTACATGCAGAGATTTTAACAGCGATGTAAGCGGATCAGGCAAGGTAAACCTCGCGTTGGCAGTTAACGGGCTCGCTGACTTCGGTATATCCGGCTCCGGAAAGATAGAAGCAAGCGGTTCAGCGAAGGCTGTTAAAACAGCTATCAGCGGTTCAGGTAAAGTACTGGCAGCCGATCTTGTTACCGGCAAATGCGATGTGCGTATATCCGGATCGGGCGATGTAGAGATTAACGTTACCGATGAACTTGACGCCAACATCAGCGGCAGCGGCAGCGTACTCTACAAGGGCGATCCTAAAAAACTAAGCAGCCATTCGGCCGGAAGCGGTAAAGTCCGCAAGATGTAACGGCAGAAAATATATAGTGCTATATACTATAGCAGCAAAAGGCAGTTTGTTTGAGACAGACTGCCTTTTTTGTTAGTGTATTCACAAGGCATACTTTTTTCTTACCTTTTAGGTATGGATACGGAGTTTACAATCGAATATGAGACAGTTATACAATTGCTGCTGTCGTTCTTTATAGGCACTGCGATTGGCATTGAGCGGGAATACCGAAGCAAGGCAGCCGGCCTGCGCACAATGATCATGATCTGTTTAGGCTCAACGATCTTTACCGAAATATCAATTTCCATTGGAGCTTCTTCGCCCGATCGCATTGCATCCAATATTATTACCGGTATAGGTTTTCTCGGGGCCGGAGTAATTTTTAAAGATAATCTTACCATCAGCGGTATCACTACGGCTACAACGATCTGGATCTCTGCCGCGCTCGGTATGGCAGTAGGTGCCGGTGAATATTTTATAGCACTCGCGGGTTCCGTGGTGGTGCTTATCGTACTCACCGTATTTGAAAATGCCAAGCAGGTGATCAGTCGCATTCACCAGGCGCGTACCTACAAGATTACTATCCCGCAAGACGATTCGCTCGTAAAACAATTAGAAGCAGAACTAACAAGTCTCAAGTTGAAATTTCTGCAGGAGCGCCACATGAAAAATACGGAAGACTATATATTGCTATATGAGGTGTTCGGCAGCGAGAAAAAGCTGACGGCTTTCAATGTGTTTCTCACGCACGATGCACGCATAAAATCGTACGAGTACTAAGTACTATATAGTCAGGGAAGAGAAGCCTGTGGCCAGCCGTTACTGTCCCATTGCAGCGTAAGTATCTTCAACTTGGGTTTCCCGTTATCGACAGCATCGTAGGCGTGAACCACCAGGTAATCTTTACCATCAAAAGTATATACCGAATTGTGCCCTACCCCGGGCCATGCTTTATTGCCTTGCAGCACAAGCGTTCCTCCACCGGCATCCATGCGAACACTGTCTTTATCGAGATACGGACCTTGTATTTTTTCTGAGCGACCAACCATCACTTTATAGTTACTGTCAACACCTTTGCAACAAAAATCAAATGAGACGAAGAGATAGTAATAATTATTCTTTTTAAAGATGAACGGTGCTTCTATAGCAGCATCCCCTCCGTTGGCATCTGCTGTTTTATAGTCACGACTACGCTTGGCGATGGTATACCACTCTTGTGGATTCGCTATGGCAGTAAGATTACTATGTAGCTTCACCAGCTTTATACCACTCCAGAACGAACCAAAAGTAAGCCACGGTTGGCGTTGCTCGTCCCAGGCAAGGTTCGGGTCGATCGCATTCCACAAATCACGACCGGGTATAGATTCAATTACTTTACCATGGTCTGTCCATTTATACTCTGAACTTTTCGGATCAAGTGTTTTGTTGGTGGCAACACCGATGCATGAAGTATTCTTTCCAAACGCAGAAACGGAATAGTATAAATAATATAGCCCATTATGAAAGGCTATATCCGGAGCCCATATATGTCCTTTGAAAGCCGGCACAGCTTCTACAGCCCATGCAGGTGGAGAATCGAACACCGATTTTTCTTTTTGCCAGTGCTGAAGATCGGTGGATGAAAAAACAGAAATACCCACCCCTGTACAAAACAGGTAATAGGTATTTCCATCTTTTGCCAGCACAGGATCATGTACACGAATATCCTGCGCATGCAGCGATGAAGTAACAATATAAATACAAACCAGTATATAGATTGCTTTCTTCATCGCCGGTGCTATATATACTATAGCGCTTTTACTTTTATAAGCGTTACCGATGCAGGCGGTAACGTTGATTTTAGAGCTTTACCTTTCAGGTTAACGGCTTGCTCGGCCGGTTTTATATTAAACGGATTGTCCAATGTATTAACCGCTTCCAGGTTTGTACTCTTCAGTACCGTAATGGTACCTGCAGCAGAAGCTTTCTTAACACCAGGTATCTGTATATCAACCGCCTGTTCTTTATCGCTTGTGTTAACCACTTTAACAATTACTTCTTTTGTGTTGTTGTCCACCACAGCCGAAGCATATAAACCGTTTTTGCCCGCTACTGTCTCATTACCTGCGAGAATAGAAAGTACATTTGTTCCTTTATTCGTTGAGAACATCTTTTGCACATAGTAGTTTGGTGTACCGAAAGAACGAAGGTTATCAAACCAGATCAGGTCGGGTGTCCACTGCCAGCCTTCCACGTGCGCAAACAACGGAGCATACGAAGCCATCTGTACTATATCTGCGTTGCGTTCCAGTCCGGTCATGAAAGCTGCTTCAGCAAGTGCACTTTCCCAGTTGTTCTTGTTTTCCGGTTGAACTTTCTTCTCGGTGTGTGCTGCGTATTCACCGGCAAATATTTTCGGTCCTTTACGATCATAAGTATCATAACGACTTGCATTCTTGAGGAACCACTCCGGTGAACGGTAATAGTGTTCATCTATAAAATCAACATTGAGACTGCGCAATACCGGGTTGAGGTATTCAAACAACGGTCCGTCTGGTGATGGTCCTGCGCTTGTCACAATCTTTACCGATGGATACTTCGCTTTGATAGCAGTTGCAAATACTTTATAGCGCTCTACATATTGTGGTCCCCACTGCTCGTTACCAACGCCCAGCATTTTTAAATTGAACGGAGCGGGATGTCCCATATCTGCGCGAAGTTTACCCCACTTCGTATCCGTACCGCCATTGGCAAATTCAATGAGATCAAGTGCATCTTGCAAGTATGGATCAAGCTGATCGAGCGGAACAACTTCGGATGTATTGAACTGACATGCCATGCCGCAGTTGATGATCGGCAGCGGCTCTGCTCCTATATCTTCTGCCAGTTGGAAATATTCGAAGAAGCCTACACCGAATGACTGAAAGTAATCCGGAGCAGGACGATGTTTGAATTCCGTATTCCAACGATTAACGATCAACTCGCGACTCTCTACATTACCAACGGTTTTCTTCCATTGATAGCGTGTGTCCAATTCATGTCCTTCAACGATACATCCACCGGGGAAACGAACAAAGCCTGGTTTAAGATCGGCCAGTAATTGTATCAGGTCTGCGCGTAAACCACCGGGCCTGTTCTTCCACGTATCATTCGGGAACAGCGAGATCATATCAGCATCAAGCGTTCCTTTACCTTGAAACGTAATGAGTAATTTTCCTTTCGGCTCGGTAGCCGTTGCTGTAAACGAAGCGGTGTGTCGCTTCCAGTCATTACCTGAGATCGTAACTTCTGTGCCGCCAATAGGCGTACCGTTGGCTGCGAGTAATTGTACCTTCAGTTTAACATCGCCTCCCGGTACTTTCGCCAACAGCGAAAAATTATACTGCATATCTTTCTTGATACCGATGCCGCGGAAGCCTTCGTTGGCAAGTGTATAGGCACCCTGTGAAGCATCCCACTCGAAATGAGCATAACGCGGGTTGGCCGGTTTGGTAGCACTTTGGTTTAAAACCAGTACCCTCCCCGTTGCGCCTCCGTCACGTTGTTCCTTCCAGCCCATCATCGGCTCGTAAAATTCAAACGAACGGTTCTTTACCATTTCGGCATATATACCTCCGTCTGCAGCAAAGTTTATGTCTTCGAAAAATATACCCCACATGGCTGGCTGTATAGCAGCACCGGGTTTATCGGCTTTTACCGTAAGCACCGTTGTTTGAGCCTGCGCAGCAACACCGGCAAACGCTATACCTATAGCCAGTAGAATTTTACAATACCGATATATATTCATGATGTTTACTATTTAAGTTCCAATACAACCACCGAACATGCCGGTAATTTTACCTGCAGGTTGTTGCCTTTCAACTGGGCACCTTTAAATACAGCCGGTTTGATCTTCTCCGGATTTTCGAATGTGTTGTGATCGGTCATGGTAGCCGAAGCGAGTATACGCCCGGTAACCGCAGTGGCTTTGCCATCCAGCGTAAGCGTAATGTCCTGTGCTTTCTTAGGATCAATATTTACCAGTGATATATGGATTACACCATTTTTATCTTTGGATGCAGATGCAGATATAGCGGGTAATTTTTCGCTTCCGAATGTATAGTCAACGGTCTGCAATTCCAGTGGAAGAAGTGTTGCGTCCTGGTGTACGTTATACATTTCGAGCACGTGATACGTTGGTGTGAGAATCATTTTCTCTTCGTTCGTAAGAATAACTGCCTGTAGTACGTTGATCGACTGTGCTAAATTTGCCATGCGTACGCGGTCGCAGTGTTTGTGAAATATATTCAGTGTAGCACCTGCAATCATGGCATCGCGCATGGTGTTTTGCTGATAGAGGAAACCAGGGTTTGTGCCCGGCTCAACATCATACCATCCACCCCACTCATCTACAACGAGGTCAACACGTTTCTGCGGATCATATTTATCCATAATGGCAGTGTGTTTGCTGATGAGCTCTTCCATAAAGAGTGCAGACTTCATCGTACGGAAATATGTTTCTTCGGAGAAACCTGTAGCTGGTCCTTTCTTGTTCCAGTCTATTACCGAGTAATGGTGAAGTGCCAGACCCGACACCATGTTGTGAGGTATATCGCGCATCAATACTTCTGTCCAGTTATAGTCTGATGAACTTGCACCGGAAGCAATTTTATACAGTGGTTGCTCGGGTGAGTCAGCCATAAACGTAGCATACTGACGGTATATATTTGCATAGTACTCGGGCTTCATGTTACCACCACAACCCCAGGCTTCATTTCCTACACCCCAGAATTTTACTTTCCAGGGTTTCTCTCTTCCATTCTCAGCGCGCAGCTTCGACATCGGACTAACACCATCAAAGTTTACATACTGTACCCAGTCCGTTAGTTCTTCTACCGTTCCGCTTCCTACATTGGCTGCGAGATAAGGCTCCGTGCCGATGAGTTCGCACATGTTCAGAAAATCATGTGTACCAAAACTGTTGTCTTCGGTAACACCTCCCCACCAGCGATTTACGATAGCAGGACGTTTATCTTTCGGACCTATACCATCTTTCCAATGATAGGTATCGGCAAAGCAACCTCCCGGCCAGCGCAGGTTCGGAATTTTTAATTTTTTAAGTGCTGCGACAACATCGTTACGAACTCCGTTTGTGTGAGGGATTTTTGTATTGTTCTCGCCAACGTAGAAACCTCCGTAAATACATTTACCAAGATGCTCGGCAAAGTTTCCATAGATATGTTTATTGATCGTGAGCTGGGGCGTGCCCGGCTGCAGACTTAGTTTGGCTTGCGACTGGCTGAATGCATGCTGCGATGCAAGTGCCAGGAGCAGACAGTACAATACGAAATACTTTTTCATTACTGGTTTAAGTTTAATTGATATGTACACTAATATATGAACACTGACCTGTTACCACGGGTAGCGTAACAGACCGGTGTGGCGTTAATAACAATTCAATTTACACTTAATAAGTTGAAATGTATATAATACACTTATCTTTTTTAAAACGATTGCAGAAATTTCTTTAGAAGGTTACTACGCGAGCGGAATGGTAAAAAAAATTCAGGCTCTCCTCTTGATGGAGAGCCTGTGAGATTTATGGAACACAAATGTTTATTGGAGAATCGATCAGATAAACTTCACACCTTCCTGATGGAGTTTATTATACTTGCCTTTATCGAAGATATAGTAGAAGGCTCCCTTACGTGAAGTCTCCTTCTCTTTCTCATCAAGCTTGTTCAAAATGCCGAGTGAGAGAATCTTGCGGGTAAAGTTTCTTTTATCGAGAGGCTCTTCGTAGATCGCTTCATATAAATTCTGAAGTGAAGGCAGTGTAAATTTCTCCGGAAGTAATTCGAATCCGATGGGATGGTTGGATACTTTCTGCCGAAGTCTTTCTTTGGCCAGTGCCACCATTTCTTTGTGATCGAAGATGAGCTCGGGTGTTTTATTCAACGGGAACCAGCGCGCCTCGTGTTCCGTCTGAAGTTGTTCGCTATAGTCTGCAATGTTGATGAGGGCAAAGTACGCTACCGATATAACGCGACCGGCCGTATCGCGGTTAACATCGCTGAAGCAATGCAGTTGCTCCATATATATATTGTGCATACCGGTGAGCTGGTGCAAGACACGTGCTGCAGCTTCATCGGTACTCTCATCTCTACTCACGAATCCTCCCATAAGCGACCATTTACCCTTCTCGGGTTCGAAGCCGCGCTTGATCAGCAATGCTTTTAATTGCTGACCATCGAAGCCAAAAATGATACAATCTACAGCAACCAGGATGCGATCATGACTCTTATACTTGTTGATGTCCATTGGCTAAAAGCTCTAAGTGTCCTGAAATATCTAAAATATTACCAGAACTTAACATATAAAGCTGCCAAAATCACAAGAGTTAGTATAATGAGTACCAGTGTTGAAGGTTTCACCTTGAACATTTCGCTGTCTATGTCGAAGGCTTTCGGGTTCACTTTTGGTCCGGCAAGGCTCATCGCGATCATCACGATCATGGTAAAGAAGAAGGCGAGTCCCATGCAAATGAGGAACGGAATTTCATAGCCGCCCTTTCCATTCGGATACGCGGTATAGAAAATTGTTTCGTTGCCTAACACGGCCGGAGCAAACTGGTTAAAGAAAACCGACAGTGCAAAACCGGTTACAACACCTGCTATAGCAGCAGCACCCGTAGTACGTTTCCAGAACATACCGAGTATAAACATAGCAAACACCCCGGGACTAATAAACCCGGTATATTTTTGAATGAACGTGAAACCTCCTTCGCCACCTATACCCAGGAGATCTTCCCATGTAAAGATGAGCGCGAGCACCATCGATGCCAACACGGTGAGACGACCGATCCATACCATGTTCTTTTCATCAGCACTCGTGTTGAAATATTTCTTATATATATCTAACGTAAAAATGGTAGATATACTATTGAGCTTACCTGCAAGCGATGCCACAATAGCGGCCGTGAGCGCAGCAATCGAAAGACCTTTTAAGCCATTGGGAAGAAAACCGAGTATCGCAGAGTAAGCACCATCTTTACTGCCACCTTCGAGTTGTGGTAAATGTCCATTCTTATAGAGTACATACGCTGCTATACCGGGTAGCATAACGATGATCGGCATCATCAGCTTTATCAAACCAGCAAACAAAATACCGGTGCGTGCTGTCTGCAGATCAGCACCAAGTGCACGTTGTGTTATATACTGGTTACATCCCCAGTAGTTCAAATTTACAATCCACTGTCCTGCGAAATACATCGCTATACCAGGCAACACGAGATACTTGTTGATATACTCTTGCGGTGCATCCGGTCCCGGCTTCGCGAGGATCATGCGGAAATGATCGGGAGCATCCTGCATCAGAATTTTAAAACCGGCAATGGCACTTGATCCCATTCCGAATTTCTCACTTACAATTGTCAAGGCCAGGTATATAGTAGCCAGACCACCGATGATCAACACACCTACCTGGATCACATCGGTATAGCCAATCACTTTCATACCACCGAGTGTAATTACCAATGCGAATACGGCAAGTCCTATCATAAGTATATGCAGCGACTCCCCTCCTACCAGTCCGTTGATAGCAACGGCACCGAGGTATAAAATAGAAGTAAGGTTAACGAAGATATAGAGGAACAACCAGAACACAGCCATGATCAGCGCTACCGTTTCATTATAACGCGTCTTCAAAAACTGAGGCATGGTATAGATCTTATTCTTGAGGTATATTGGAATGAACCATACAGCAATAATGATCAACGCTATGGCAGCGATCCACTCATAAGCTGCTACCGCTATACCTACAAAATATCCTTCACCGCTCATCCCGATGAACTGCTCAGCCGATATATTCGAAGCAATCAGTGACGCCCCGATAGCCCACCAGGTAAGCGATCCTTCTGCCAGAAAGAAATCCTTCGTATCGGTAACCGCTTTCTTCTTTCGCTGGTATACCCAATACCCGTAACCGGCAACGATGATAAAGTATATGACAAATACAAGGTAATCGGAGAAGACTAGGGTTTTGTTCATGGCATCTTAGGGTTGAGCTGTGAGTTGCGAGCTTTGAGCCGCGAGATTAGTATGTTTTAGTTTATGGCTTCTGGCTACTAGCTTCAAGCTGCTAGCGGCCAGAAGCCAGTAGCCAGTGGCTATTTATAGTATATTTCATTCCACCGCAGTTCATTCTTGAACTGGTAGAGGTTGGTTTGTTTGCCGATGAGTACATATTCGATTCCGGCCATCTCGGCAAAGTCCTGCAAGTGCTCGGAAGTAAGGTTCTGACTATAGCAGGTGTGGTGTGCACCGCCTGCGAGAATCCATGCGGCACAGCCGGTTGGCATATCCGGGTATGGTTTCCAGAGTACGCGTGCTACCGGAAGTTTCGGAAGATCGTGTAATGGTGCTACGGCCTCCACTTCATTTACCAATAGTCTGAAGCGATTGCCCATATCTATTACCGATGCATTTAATGCTGCACCGGGTGCACTGTTAAATACCAGGCGAACGGGATCTGCTTTACCACCTATACCGAGCGGATGTATTTCGCATGAAGGTTTACCGTCTGCTATAGACTCGCATATCTCCAGCATGTGTGCTCCCAATACCATCTGGTTGGCAGGATCGAAATGATAGGTATAGTCTTCCATGAACGAGTTACCACCTTTCAATCCGGAACCCATTACTTTCATCGCGCGAACCAATGCTGCTGTTTTCCAATCTCCTTCTGCACCGAAGCCATAGCCCTCGGCCATTAAACGTTGTACAGCTATACCTGGAAGTTGAACGAGGCCATGCAGGTCTTCGAATGTATCGGTAAAGCCTTTGAAGTTTCCGTCCTGCAAAAATGCGCGAAGTCCTATTTCGATCTTGGCTGCTTCGCGCAACGAGTTGTGTTTATCTCCACCCTTGCGTAACGCAGCGGCCAGGGTATATTTCTGTTCGTATTCGCTGGCAAGTTTACCGATCGCATCGTCTGATACTGCGTTGATCACTTTTACAAGATCACCTATACCATATCCGTTTACAGAATAACCGAACTTAATCTCGGCTTCTACTTTATCACCATCGGTAACGGCAACCTGGCGCATGTTATCACCGAAGCGACAGAACTTTGCACCTTGCAGATCATGCCAACCGCTGGCCGCACGTATCCATACATTGAGGCGTTCCTGTACACCTTTATCTTCCCAATGTCCTACAACTACCTTGCGCTCCAAACGCATGCGTGACATGATGAAACCGAACTCGCGGTCACCGTGCGCACTCTGGTTGAGGTTCATGAAATCCATGTCGATATCTTTCCACGGTATATCGCGGTTGAACTGCGTATGCAAATGCAGAAGTGGCTTCTGCAGTACTTTCAATCCACCGATCCACATCTTCGCTGGCGAGAATGTGTGCATCCATGCTATTATACCGATACAGTTCTTTGCCGTATTTACTTCCTGGCAGAGTTGGTATATCTCATCGGGTGTTTTCAGTACAGGCTTGAATATTACTTTTACCGGTATGGCAGCTGCTCCATCCAACGCTCGGGCTATCTGCTGAGAATGCTCGGCTACTTGCTTCAGGGTCTCCTCACCATACAAATGCTGGCTACCGGTAACAAACCATACTTCTAATTTTTTCAGATCGGTCATTGACGTAATTGTTTTATACTTTTTTAAATGCTATTTGGAAATAATGCTCACATCGGTAATCGTTTCAGGGAACCACACGGTCATTTCGCCTTTACCACGGTGTGCCCAGGCGTAATAGGGTATCGCTGTGAAATTTTGTTTTACAGTTGATACTGTGTTGTTCTTACTATCAATTTTTACGGCTGTGGTTTCGCCTTTCAATACGGTTACACCATTCAGCAGATCGGCTTTATACTCGGGTGTAAGTGCAGTGCCTTTTGGCAATATGATGTTGCTTACTTTACCGTTGTTATCAGGCCACTCGGCACAGTATATCAGCGGACCACGTTGTATGGCAACTTTACCGAGGTCGTCTTCTACCTTCTTATTGGCCGTGACGCGCTGAACGTCCATTGGTAAATTTACTTCTACTACATCGCCTTTTTTCCATTTTCTATTCAGTACTGCATAACCATTCACAACCGTATAATTCTCAGGCTTTCCGTTTATCGTAATGGTTGCTTTGCCGGCCGATGCATTTTCGAAGGTATATAAATTCGATGGCATCGCCTGACCTTGTGTCCATCCCGGAATACGAACCAGTAAGCCAAATGCTTGTGTTGCCTTGGGAGCTATCGTGAACGTAAGCTTACCATCCCATGGGTAATTATTCTTTTGTTCGATCTGTACCTGTTTGTTGTTGACTGTAAGCGAAGAGGTACCGCTGATGAAGAGGTTTACATATACATCGTTTCCTTTCTGCGCGTATATATAGCCTGGCACCGATGGAATGAGTCGCGTAACATTTGTCGGGCAGCATGAACATGGGAACCATCCGGAACGTTCCGCTTCCATGTGCTTGTGCTGATGACTGTTTTTAATCTCCATAGCGTTGGTATAAAAGAAGGATTTACCATCCATACCCACACCAGAAATCAATCCGTTGTACAAAGACTTCTCCAGTATATCTATATATTTCGATTCACCGTGCAACAGGAACATGCGGTGGTTCCAGTATACATTGGCAATGGCTGCACAGGTTTCATTGTAAGCCGTTGCGTTTGGAAGTTCATAATTTTCACCGAAACGTTCACCATCACCTACTGCACCTATACCACCCTGTACGTATATCTTTTTCGTTACTACGTTATTCCAGATCGAGTCAATGGCATTCAGAAGACCTTTATCATCGGTTAGTGCTGCTATATCTGCCATGGCAGCATACAGATACGCTGCCCGTACGGCATGTCCTACCGCTTCACGCTGATCGGCTGCCGGGATATGATCCTGCCAGTATGCTCCGTTCTTCCACAGATCTTTACTCTTGGCATCATAGCCATTGAAGTGTCCGCGTTCTTCTATGAAATACTTTGCTGTTTGCAGATACTCCTGCTTACCGGTAATGCGATATAGTTTTACCAGTCCCATCTCCACAACCTGGTGGCCAGGCGCCACGTGTTTCTTATCATGACCAAATGTAGCACACACCAGGTCGGCATTTCGGAGTGCTATATTCAGCAGGTTGCGTTTGCCGGTGGCCTGGTAATGTGCAGCGGCTGCTTCATACAGGTGGCCGGAGTTATAGAGTTCATGGCTGAGTTCGCGTTCTTTCTCCCAGCGTTCTTTACCCGACCAGTGGTGTGGTTCTTCCGGGTTAATAGTTCGTGCAGTATATAGATATCCGTCAGGTTCCTGTGCTGCCTGCACTTTCATGATCAATGTATCAATATATTGTTCCAGTTTCTTATCAGGATATAGCGACAACGAGAATGAAGCGCCTTCTATAGTCTTGTATATATCCGTATCATCAAATGGAAACACCGTGCAAAACTTTCCGCTTTTGGCAGCGGCCATCTCAAAGTTTTTTACGCGACCGGTATTTTCACAGCGCTCAAAAGATGCTGGTATCGTTACTGTATGATTTGTTTTAATACGCGGCAACCAGAAATTATCCGATAGCTTTACCTGCGTGAAAGGCACGGCCTGGATGGGATAATCACGATGCTGCGACCACACGTGTAACGCTGGCAGCAACAGCAAAATTAAAAGCAGCTTTTTCATGATTCTAGTGATTGGGTTGGACATGAATGATCAGTATATATAGTTAGTTCTGACCATAGTAAGAATCAGGACCGTGCTTGCGTTCGTAATGCTTTTTGATGAGCGCATCTTTTAATCGCGGTGCTTTTGGGTTGATCTGCTCGGTGAGCAACGCCATCTGTGCTACTGATTCGAGTACGGCACTGTTATATACTGCCTTCTCAGGAGTTTTACCCCAGGTGAACGGGGCATGGTTGCCTACGAGTATCATCTCGATCTCTTCGTAGCTAAGCTTACGTTCCTGCAGGCAGTTCATGATCTGGAAACCGGTTTCATATTCGTAATCCCCCTGAATCATTTTATCATCCATGGGTGGAGCGCAGGGTATATCTACTGTATTGTGATCCGCATGAGTCGTACCAAATATAGGTATATCACGCTGCGACTGTGCCCAGGCTGTTGCGTATGTAGAATGTGTATGGACTATACCACCAATCTTTTCCCAGTGTTTATAAAGTACAGCATGCGTCTTGGTGTCAGATGACGGACGCAATTTTCCTTCTACAGTTTTTCCGTCAAAATCAACAATCACCATTTTATCGGGTGATAGGTCTTCGTAGGGAACACCGCTGGGTTTGATAGCGAAAACTCCTTCCTTGCGATCGGCTGCACTCACATTTCCAAAGGTAAAAATTACCAGGCCGAGTTTTGGAAGTTGCATGTTAGCGTTATAAGCTGACTGCTTTATAGAATCGTACTTACTCATTCTTAAATATAGGGACGGGTATGATAGATTTGTATGTCGTAATTATAGTGCTACGGAAATCGGTGCAGGCGCCTTTTCAAGCTGGCGACCTGTTTCCAGGTATTGTTTATAGCGCTTGGCATATATAGCGGCTGCCGCTGCATTGGGTTTATACTCAGCATCGAAGCCTTGTCCCATCGTGTTCATGGCGTCTTCTACACGGGTATATATACCGGCAGCGGTAGCAGCAAACATGGCGGCACCCGCAGCGCAGGTCTGTTCTGATTTGTGAATGCGAATCGGCATGTTCATAACATCGGCCATTACCTGCATAATATAGGGCGACTTCTTCGCTACACCGCCCATACCAATAAGACCCTTTACCGGTACACCTTCTTTGTTAAAGCGATCAACAATGGCCTTGGCACCAAAGCATGTAGCTTCCACCCACGCTTTGAAAAGTCGTGGAGCATCCGTTCCTAAATTCAAACCGGTTATAGCGCCCTTCAACTCCTGGTTTGCATCGGGAGTTCGTCTTCCGTTCAACCAATCTATAGCAAGCTCACTGCCTTCATCCAACGGTAAGGCTGCAGCTTGTCGTGTTAGTTCCGGTACTATCTTATCGAGCAATTCTGCTTTCAGTTTCTCAGCTATATCCGGTGTTACGATGGATGATGATTTCAGCAGTGTCTCAACCGGCCATGCCAGTAAATTTTTGAACCATGCATACGTATCACCAAATGCGGACTGCCCTGCTTCGAGGCCAATCATACCTGGTATAATAGAACCATTTACCTGGCCGCATATACCACGCACGAGTTTACCTTCCATATCATTTACAGGTACTACCATCATATCGCAGGTAGATGTACCCATTACTTTACTGAGGTGATACGGTTCTATCTGTCCACCAACAGCGCCCATGTGGCAATCGAACGCACCGACACCCACTACAACATCCGTGGCGAGTCCTAAACGTTCAGCCCATTCATTACTAAGTTTACCTGCAGGTTTATCAGATGTATAGGTATCCGTAAATAATCGCGAGGTATATCCTTTCAGCAGTGGATCAAGTGAACTGAAAAATTCATCGGGAGGTAAACCATTGAAGTCGGCTGACCATAACGCTTTATGACCTGCCGAGCATACACCGCGTTTCAGTGCATGTACCTCATTTCCACCGGTGAGTAAATATGGAATCCAGTCGCAATGTTCTACCCATGAGTAACATGCTCTTCGCACGGCTTCATCTTCGCGCAGTACATGGAGTAATTTTGCCCAGAACCATTCGGAAGAATATATACCGCCTACATATTGCAGGTAGTTTACATCAAATCGTTCGGCATGTTCGTTGATCTCTGCGGCTTCTTTTGTTGAAGTGTGATCTTTCCACAACACAAACATAGCGTTGGGGTTATTTTCGAAGCCTGGTATAAGTGCGAGTGGTGTTCCGCTTTTATCAACCGCTACAGGTGTAGATCCTGTTGTGTCAACTGCTATAGCTTTTACCTGGTTGCGCACCGAAGCACCTGCCTGTTGCAGACATTGCTTGATCGTGGCTTCGAGTCCTTCAACATAATCTTTAGGGTGTTGCCGGAATTGATTTTTAGCAGGATTGCAAAACAATCCATCGCGCCATCGCGGATAATAAAAAACGGAAGACGCTATTTCAGCGCCCGATGCAGCATCTACTATAATGGAGCGAACGGAATCCGTTCCATAATCCACTCCAATGACATAACCCTTCGACATACTTTTGATGATCAATCGTTTGAAACGTTGGCTAAGATACAATATTTTTTATAAGTGTATAATCAACATTTAAAAAAACAGGAAAATTTTTATGAGCGTCTGATTTAAGGGATCGACTGGTATTCGAGACATCGAATTCAAGAAATATGCGGAGATTATTCATTGTATTCTCCGCATCTATTGCGGAGAATAACTTGAAAATGCGGAGATTAATGGCGTTATTTACCGCACATCTTGCGGAGAATGGATAACTACGTTCATTTATTAAACGATTGGCCAACTTTCACATGGGAAGGTGATAAGATTATATCCCTTCTTTCTACTGTGCGACATAAACAAGGTCGGCTTCTTGGAAAGCTGGAGGGTTTGGGTTTTCGATTGAGAGAAGAAGCCTCGTTGGAAACATTGACACTTGATGTAACGAAGTCAAGTGAAATTGAAGGTGAGAAATTACCCGTTGATCAAGTGCGTTCATCCATTGCCAGACGTCTCGGAATTGAAATAGCAGGAGAAGTTTCCAGTAACAGAAATGTTGAAGGTGTAGTAGAGATGATGCTTGATGCAACACAACGCTATAATTTATCATTGACAGATGAGCGTTTATTCGGATGGCATGCATCGCTGTTTCCAACCGGACGAAGTGGAATGTATAAAATACAAGTAGGCGGCTGGCGCGATGATGCGAGAGGTCCGATGCAGGTTGTATCAGGCGCTATTGGAAGAGAACGTGTTCATTATGAAGCACCGGAAGCAGCAAGACTTCCTGTTGAGATGCGTACATTTATTGAGTGGTTTAATAAAGTTACATCGATTGACCCTGTACTGAAAGCTGCTATAGCACATCTTTGGTTTGTTACCATTCACCCTTTCGATGATGGCAACGGCCGTATAGCAAGGGCAATCGCCGACATGCAATTAGCTAGAGCTGATGAGAGCCACCAACGTTTCTATAGTATGTCTGCACAGATTCAACGCGAACGGAGTGCGTACTACGACATCCTGGAGAAAACACAGAAAGGAAACCTGGATATAACAGCCTGGTTGTTATGGTTTTTAGAATGTCTTGACAGAGCAATTTCATCATCAGAAGAAAATTTATCAGCCGTAACGCAGAAGGCAAAATTCTGGGAAAGACATCAGGCGATATCGCTGAATGACAGGCAACGAAAAATGCTTAACAAATTCATGGATGGATTTGAAGGTAAGTTGACTTCATCGAAGTGGGCAAAGATTGCCAAGTGTTCTCCAGATACCGCGCTCCGAGATATACAGGACCTAATTGAGAAAGGCGTTTTAGAAAAAGAAGAAGGTGGTGGAAGAAGTACGAGTTACCGGATAAAAATTAGCAGCGTGAATCTGCAACAATAATTACTTTCATCTGCAATATAACCTACCATTGGGAGAGTATACTAAATGATAAACCGTTAGCAAGTTTATCATTTAGTATAAAAAATGTTTCAGGATTTACCCAAGCAGTAATTCCTTTAATAAAGGATTTCTATAGTCTTTGGTATACATCAGGATGTTCGCGCGGTTGTGAAACTCTTCCGGTGTATGCATAGTTGTAACTACTACAGTTTGCATACCCGCTTTATCAGCAGCTTCTACACCTTTGGGAGCATCTTCAAACACAATACAATTGTGTGCAGGTACTCCGAGTAACTCTGCTGCTTTTGAAAATACTTCCGGGTGAGGTTTACTTTGCAATACATCATGCGCACTGACAATTACTTTAAAGTAGTGACGGATGTTCAGATTATCCAACACGAAATCAATGTTATAGGGAATTGCTGCCGAACCAATCGCCAGGCGTATACCATGCTGGTGTGCTTCTTCCAGGAAATCGAACAACCCCGGCAAAAGATCAAGGTGTGGTTTAAATGCTTCCTGGTATTTATCTTCTTTACGTTGTGAGATCTCTGCTACTTCTTCCGGAGTAAAATGTCCTTCACCGAATACACGTGCGAGCAATTCATCATTCTTCCCGTACATGTGACTTCGCGTTTCTTCCAGGGTAAGTTTTGCACCGAGATCATTTGTTAATACATCATGCCATATCTTCAAATGAAAATGCATGTCATCGATCATGGTTCCGTTCAAATCGAATATAAACGCTTTTGTACTCATGCTGCCTTATTTAATTCAATGCAATATTAAGGAGTTATCATGACTACACAACAAAGAAGTGTGCCAGCGTTCGCTATAATAATTTTACAATAACCTGTATCCGTTTGCAAGGCCTGTATATTGGGCTACTTGTTCTTGCTGCCAAGATTCATCCCGCGTAAGCACGCGCGCCAGCAACTGTGCTACCACCGGAGCCATCGCTATACTGGCCGCTGCATCCAGAAATAGTGCACGTGTTCTTCGGGCCAGTACATCTTCAACGGTGCGGGCCATTTCTGCACGTGCTGCCCATATAACTTCTGCCTTAATTATATTCAGCGATGGATGGATCTTCGCTGCCAGACTTTTGTCTTCCTGTATAATTTCTTCTATATACTTTTTGTCGCTGCCATAGAAATATAGCGGATCATCTGCATCGGCAATTTCTACAGCACCATGTATGGAAAGTTGTTTGGTTACCGAACTATGCTCCGGCAGGTTGCCCACCATTACGGCACGATCAATTACATCCTCCCCCATCTTTCTATAGGTTGTCCACTTACCTCCTACTACCGTGATTAGTCCGGAAAGTGACACCAGGATCTTATGGCTGCGTGATATATCTTTCGTCTGCTTGTTGTTTGTTGCTGTGAGTGGGCGCAATCCTGCAAATATACTCTTCACATCATTGCGCGAGGGTTTACGGGTAAGGTAAAGACTTGCTGTATTGAGAATGAAATCGATCTCTTCCTGCAGCGCGCGGGGTTCAAGACTTTCGTTTTCCACCAGCGTATCCGTTGTGCCGACTACAACTTTATCATGCCACGGTACAGCAAACAAAACGCGGCCGTCTGATGTCTTCGGTATCATGATAGCTGCATCGCCTTGCAGGAATTCGCGGTCCAATACAATATGTACTCCCTGGCTCGGCACTATGGATCGATCTGCCTGCGGATCGTCCATCCGAAGTATAGCATCGGAAAATACTCCGGTACAGTTGATGGTTGATTTCGCATATATAGTATACGACTTACCGGTTTCCTGATCTTCGATCACCGCACCGTTCACTGATTCCTTTTCATCTTTCAGCAGCGATGTTACTTTCATATAGTTGATCACAACACCACCTTCGTTCACAGCAGTCTGTGCGAGGTTAATAGCGAGACGCGAATCATCAAACTGTCCATCATAATATATCACACCACCGCGCAAGCCATCTTCTTTCAGGTTTGCAATGGCCTGCATCGTTTCTTCTTTCGATATATGTTCCGAAGCACCGAGACCCAACGAACCCGCCATCATATCATATACCTTCATGCCAATGGTATAGAACGGACCGTTCCACCACTCGTAATTGGGAATGATGAATTGTTGATTGCGTACTAAATGCGGAGCGTTCTGCCGCAATAACCCGCGTTCGTGTAATGCTTCCAGCACAAGTCCTATATCTCCCTGCTGCAAATAGCGGACGCCACCGTGAATGAGTTTCGTGCTGCGGCTTGATGTACCTTTGGCAAAATCGTGTTGTTCTACCAATAATGTTTTATACCCGCGCGATGCTGCCTCTACGGCAGCCCCTAACCCTGTAGCACCACCACCGATGATGAGTACATCCCACGGTATATTTCCGTGTTGTTCTATGGCGCTGATCATGTCGGGTCTTTTCATCGCAGTATATATTTCTAAGCTTACTCTTCTTCGTTCGCCCAGTTCTTGGCACGCTCTACAGCACGCTTCCAGGTTTTGAATTGTTTCTGTTGTTTGTCTTTATTTACACCGGGTGTAAATCGTTTATCTTCTTTCCAATATTTCTGTATCTCGGCCAAATCGTTCCAGTAACCAACGGCAAGTCCGGCAAGATAGGCGGCACCGAGTGCTGTTGTCTCGGTAATTTTCGGGCGTACTACAATGCGGTCCATTACATCGGCCTGCAGTTGCATGAGCATGTTGTTTACCGATGCACCACCATCTACACGAAGCTCACGGAAAGATATACCGGCTTCTTCCAGTATACAGTCCGTTATACTCTTAACATCAAACGTAATAGCATCGAGTGCCGCTCTGCTGATGTGTGCTTTGGTTGTGCCGCGTGTGAGGCCGATGATGAGACCACGTGCATACGGATCCCAATGCGGAGCACCGAGACCGGAGAGCGCAGGTACAAGATATACTCCATCTGAATCGTCAACACGCTGCGCTAATTTTTCTACCTGTGCTGAAGACGTAAATAACTCCAGTCCATCGCGCAGCCATTGAATTATAGCACCGCCTATAAAGATCGACCCTTCCACAGCATAGGTCACTTCGTTATTTACTTTCCACGCAATGGTAGTAAGCAGGTCTTTTGTTACCACCGGTTTTGTTCCGATGTTCGCTACTATAAAACAACCGGTACCATATGTGTTCTTGATCATTCCGGGTTCAAAGCATGCCTGTCCAAATAAAGCAGCCTGTTGATCGCCTGCCATTCCGGCAATCGGTACTTTACTTGCAAATATAGTTGTACCCGTCTCGCCATATACTTCGCTGCACGAACGTACTTCGGGCAACATGCTTTCAGGGATTGTAAATATCTTCAGCAATTCTTTATCCCACGAAAGTGTATGTATATTATACAGCATGGTGCGGCTGGCATTGGTAACATCTGTTACATGTACTTTACCATTTGTCAACTTCCACACGAGCCAGGTATCAACGGTACCAAAGGCAAGTTTACCCTGTTCGGCTTTCACGCGTGCACCGGCTACATTATCCAAGATCCATTTTATCTTGGAAGCAGAGAAGTATGCATCGATAAACAAACCTGTTTTTTGTTTGATGGTATCGGAGAGGCCCTGAGCTTTCAGTTCGTCACAGTACGAAGAGGTTCTGCGGTCTTGCCACACGATGGCATTATATACCGGCTGACTTGTTTCACGGTCCCACACGATGGTGGTTTCTCGCTGATTGGTTATACCAATGCCAGCAAGATATTTACCGTTGATACCAATCTTGGCGATTGCTTCGGCAGCAACCCCGGCCTGCGATGCCCATATCTCGTTGGGGTCGTGCTCAACCCAACCGGGCTTGGGGAACAGCTGTTGAAATTCTTTTTGGGCAACCGACTGAATGGTTCCTTGCTGATCGAAGACGATGGCACGCGAACTGGTGGTGCCCTGGTCTAGTGCGAGAATATATTTGTCCATATACAAGATGCACACCGCGCGACATTATCCGTATGTCTTTGCGATACATGGTTTATAGTTGTAGTGATTGTTATACCGCCGGCTAACCAGCCTCACTAATTTAACCACATTTCTGATTTTTGTTTCAAGTTTTTACATCGTGATGCTGCAATAAAAATCCAGTATCACAGCACATCAGGAAGCGCGAAGCAAGAAAGAGATATGAAAGATTTAATGGAGGTATAGCTAGTCAGGATACCTATCTGCAAAGCATCTCCTCCTTTACTTCTTTAAAATTTCCATGAACAATACTGAATCAAGAAGTATATGTAAATCCTATTTAATATTCCTTGGCAACAAAACCACGTGAAATGTTGTATCGATATTATATTTAAAAAAACGCTTTTCATGTTAGTACGGTTAATCAGATTTATTCGTCCGTAAAAATACAGATGCAGTTATAAGCATTTCCTTTTAGGAGGCTGTGTACTAAAACTGACATTGACTGATGAAGATATCTGTTTTTTTTGCTCTCCCTGATAAACCGTAGTCTATGACAAAAAAATGCGCAGCTCTACCTTATATATTTCGCAGTGGTAAACTATACACCCTCCTGTTATGTATGCTGGTAACAATCCCGGCAGTATATGCGCAGGAAACGGATACCACAAGTCTGGATTACTATTTGAACATGAGCCTGGAGGACCTCATGAATATAAAAGTATCCGTTGCCACCAAAGTTGAACAGAGTATAGATGATGCACCGGGGAATACTATCGTAATTACCCGTCAGCAAATTATGGATATGAATGCACGAACATTAAAAGACGTGCTGAATGTATTTGTACCCGGTATGGATGCTTTACCGGCTTCTATGAAATACGGCGATCGTGTGGAGACTGTATATTCGCGTGGTATCAACTCCGATTTTTCACAGCAGATCCTATACCTGTATAACGGTAAAAACAAATTCAACGAAACCACCTTCGGACAACCGCTCGGGTTTATCGAATTTACACTGGAAGCTATAGAAAAAATAGAGATCAGTACATCGCCAGTGCCCTTGCAGGGAGGAAGCGCTGTTACTATTATAAACCTGGTAACACGCGATCAGTCAGCGGACGGCACGGAGGTCTTTTTGAATACAGGTTTTAAAGATGGTTTGCTGAACAAAAAAACAACCGTTGTATACGGTAAAAATGTCAGCGACTGGCATATAGGAGGTTCATTACAATTTTATGACGACAAAGGAGTGAAGCGTAACTCGCTATCGGGCACCGGGTCCAGTGGGAGTTTGATACCTGCCCCCAAGTATATGCGCGATGGCACCAAGGCTGCTTATAATTTTACATTGAATGTACAATCACCCAACAAAAAAGTTGAGCTTGGTACATGGTATAAATTTGCCAACCAGGACGGATACCTGTCCGGTATATTACCTTGGACATCAGGTTATACACAAAACTATATCGGCAAACAACTACAAAGCTATTTGACCTGGAAAGCCACCAAGCACCTGGATGTGACCGCAGGCTATATGTGGGATAACATGGCATATCCCGGATTTCCATTCTATAACACACAAACCAACTTTGATACATACCTGGAGGCGATTTACACCAATCAACTCGGCAAGCGCAAAGAACACGCAGTACTGGCAGGTGGAAAAATTGAACGCGAAGGACAAACCGGAAATGTATCGTATTACTGGGATGACAGGATCAATGACTTCCGCGATACAACTGCCTATCCGCTCGCACCCAATGAAAGCAGAAATGTGAGTTCGGTTTACGTGGATGATAACTGGACTCTCACTTCACGACTTTCTATACTCGCCGGTTTACGTTTCGATCACTATCACAATTTCGCTGACACCAAAATATCAACGGCAAATCCACGGGTAGGAGTATCGTATAAAGTAACCGAACATCTGACCATGAAGGCGCTTTTCGCGATAGCACATCGGCCTCCTACATTATATGAGCTTACTGGTAAAACACTGCTGCCACTCTACGGTAATCCTAATCTGAAAATGGAGCACATCACCAACTTTGAGACGAACATGATATACAAGCGCAACAATGTAAAAGTGAAGGTCAGTGCATTCAATCAGATATATAACAATCAGATCATATACCTGCCGATCGATAAAAATTTATCGGACCGTGACACTACACAAGCATCCAATGCCGGTAAAACCAATGTGTGGGGAGCCGACCTGAGCGTAAACTATTATGTGAATAAAGATTCCTATATCTTTTTCAATGCAGCCAAGCTCAGTACCAAAACTGCCGAAAAAACATCTGTTCATTTTTTACCATCGGTATATGTTAACGGAGGTGTTAACATCAAAGTAAAATCTGTGGATATAAACTTTACTTCTTACTTCCGGGGGAAACGACCTATGCCTGCAAGCTACGTAATCAACACACGTGAAGCGTCAGGTTCCATATTCGTTTCCAATCTGTCGTTATCCTATAGCCCGAGCAGCAACATTCGTTTTTATACATTGACACAAAATTTATTCGATCGTACCAATATATTCCCACTCAGCATTGACGGGTATTATATACCTATGCGCGGACGAATCATAAATATCGGTGTAACTGCGAAAATCTAGAAAACCGCTAAAGCCGATTTGTGGTATACTACATATCGAAAAAATAACACAAAGAAATCTATACTTTCATTCCCAAAAGAGACGAAAGAATTGATTTTTGCAAGACAATGGAATAATTCCGCTATTGTCCGGCTATATATTGCTCAAGGTGTTCTATTATCGACTTCTGTTCGTTGATCACGGATCGCACAACATCACTGATAGAGATAACCCCCACCAGTTCGCCATTTTCTTCTACGGGAAGGTGACGGAATTTTTTATCACTCATCATTCTCATGCACTGTTCAATGGAAGTATCCGGTGTAACCGTAAATACTTTGGTGGTCATGAGGTCTCTGATCGGTGTATCCTTAGACGATTTACCTTTCAGGATGAGCTTGCGGGCGTAGTCGCGCTCGGTAAAGATGCCGACCATTTTACCATCTTCAACAATGACGAGACCGCCAATATTTTTTTCGCACATCACTTCGATGGCGTGGTAAACGGTAACATCTGGTGCAACATGATAGACCGCATTTCCTTTGAAATCGAGGATATCTTTTACTTTTCCCATAGTATAAGTTTTAGCAATCGATTGAAGATAAGTTTTTCAGGTATAAAAAGCAAATAGCCCGTCTTTGCAAACGGGCTATTGACTATGGAAAATATCGTGATATTAACTACGCGCGGAACAGCGTCATGATTGCATCCGGGAATAAACCGAGCGCAAATGTGAGCGCGATGAGTACGAACAATAGTAATTTCTGCGAAGCCGTTAATGTTATCGATGGTGCTGACGACTCATTGAAATACATCGCTATAATAATGCGGAAGTAATAGTATACACCGATAAGGGACGTAATGACTGCTACAATTACCAGGCTGGTATAACCATGGTTGATAGCCTGCGCAAACACCATATACTTTCCGAAGAAGCCGGCCAGCGGTGGTATACCTGCCAGCGACAGTAGCGCGATTGTTAATGTAACAGCAAGCCATGAATTCTTTTTAAAGAGGCCATTGAAGTAATCAACGGTGATCTCTTCAGAATTACCCTCTACTAAATGAAGCACGCTGAATGCAGCAAGCGATGAAACTGAATACGTAGTGAGGTAGTAAAATATAGTTCCGGTTTCAGTCGGACTGCTGATGAATGCGAGCAATATATAGCCTACGTGTCCAACGCTGGAGTATGCGAGCATACGCTTTACGTTGTTCTGATATACGGCAGTGATGTTCGGTATAATCAGCGTGAGTATCATGATCACCTGTAAAACCAGGTTCCAGGTTGATTCCACCGCTACGAAGCATGACGAGAAGATACGAATGAACGCACCAATCGCAGCTACTTTCACAACGGTTGACATAAACGCTGTTACGGTAGTAGGCGAACCGCTATAAACATCAGGCGCCCAGAAGTGAAATGGCACAGCTGATATTTTAAATGCAAGACCAATCAGCATTAGCAGTACGCCTGCATAAAAGAATGTAGGTAAACCTGCAGGATTAGCTGCTATAGTTTGTGCGATGGTATGAATATGAAATGAACCGGTAGCACCGTAGATCAACGCTATACCAAACAACAGAAAGCCTGTTGCAAATGACCCCATGAGAAAATACTTGAACGCAGCTTCGGTAGAGGATAAACTATCTTTCCGGCTTCCGGCCAGTACATATAGCGACATGGAGAGAATTTCAATTCCGAGGAAAAGCATGGCCATGTTGTTGAACGATGCCATGATCACCGAACCAACCACTGCAAAAATTACAAGTGATGTACGATCGGTACGATGTGTTTGTGTGGCAATGTAATCAGCCGACAACCAGAACCAAAGTATAGTTGAAACGGAGATGAGTGCCGTAAAGGCAAGTGCCTGGTTATCGAACACCAGCATATCGCTGAAATAACGCTGCGTTGTGTTCCAGTCTAACGCTGCGAGTATAACCGCTGCTGTCAGGCCAACCAGCACCAAAGCTGTGAGCCATCTTTTCAGATTACCAAATTCTGCAAGAAGCGAAACGATACCTAAGCCGGTGATAACAAATAATGCGTTCATATATTAGTTAGCGGAAGCAGTAACTGCTGAAATTGATTGTAAAAGTGTATTGACAGCCGATTCTGATATCTCCAGCAATGGAGCAGGATATATACCGATAATAATGATCAGTAATACCACCGGGTATAGCACGAGCTTTTCTTGTCCTGTCAGATCAAGGAAGGAAGCTGTTCTGCTATTCGCTTCACCCGACATCGACTTCTGAAATGTTCTGAGCATATATACTGCACCCAGAATGATGGTTACACCTGCTATAACACCCAGAGCTGGTTTATACTGGAAGAGTGAGTTGATCAGCAAAAACTCGCCAACAAAACCGCTGGTGAATGGAAGAGCAACGCTGCCCAGCATGGTGATTATAAATACAGTTGTAAGAATAGGCGCTGCATTGCGTATGCCACCTAATTCAGATAATGTCCTGGTCTTGGTGCGATCGAAGATGATCTCAATGATATAGAACAATGCGAACACGATTATACCGTGACTCAGCATCTGGATCATAGCACCCTGTATACCTACTGCATCCAGTGTAAATATACCGGCAGATATCAACCCTACGTGTGCTATGGATGAATATGCGATAAGACGTTTAAAATCTTTCTGAACGATGGCGATACAGGAAGCATAAATTATCCCGATCACTGAAATGATCACGGCTGTTAATCCCCACTCGGCAACGCCACCCGGCACTACCGGTATCAACCAGCGGATAACACCATATATACCCATCTTCAACATGATACCCGAAAGCAGCATGGTGCCTTGAACCGGAGACACAGTATACGTATCAGGCTGCCAGGTATGGAATGGGAACACCGGCATCTTGATAGCGAAGGCTACGAACAACGCCCAGAAGATTAGTGATTGCTCTGTTGATGAAAGAGAGCGACCTGCATCATATAGAGCCTGTATGTCAAAAGTATGTGCGCCCGGTGTCTGGAAATACAGGTATACCAGGCCCACCAGCATAAACAAGCTTCCCGCCAGTGTATATACAAAGAACTTGAATGTAATTCTTCCGCGATCCTCACCGCCCCAGATGAGACAGATGAAATATATAGGGATCAATGCAACTTCCCAGAAGAGATAAAAGAGTAAACCATCGCGTGCTACAAATACACCTACCAGTGCCATTTGCATGGTAAGGATCAATCCATAAAATGTAGAAGGCTTATCGTATGTTTTGCTGAACGATGAAAGAATGATGAGCGGAACCAGTACAGTGGTCAGTAATACCAGCAACAAGCTGATGCCGTCAATCGCTACCGAGAAGTTTAATCCAAGCGAAGTGATCCAGGGTATATTTACTTCAAACTGCGGTCCACCTGTTTTGTTAAACTCTACTACAACTACCAGTGAAATAACCAGTTCAAGCAATGCTGCTGTCAGTGCTATGGATTTTGCATTCTGAGGTTTGAATACAAAGAGCAACAGCGCTGCCGCCAGTGGAAAGAATATAAGAAGTAGCGTTAGCATTTCGTTATCGTTGTTCGTTATCTGTTAATCGTTATTCGTTAATCGTTATCCGGTAAATATCAGCGGATGACAGCGTATGCCAGTATCAGTACAATGCCTATCACCATCATGAAGATATAGTATCCTATACCTCCGTTTTGCAGGAGTCGTGCTACGCGGCTACCGGCAACCACAGTTCCACCCAAGCCATTTACCAGTTTATCGATACCCAGTTTCTCAATGATCGAATCAAATATACCGGAGAACCAGTACAGCGGTTTTACTACGATAGCATTGTATAGTTCATCTACATAATACTTGTTGGCAAGCAGGCGTTGTACACCACCGGTTGGCTGACCTTCTGCTGCCGGCACTTGTTCTTTGCTTATATAGAGTACATACGCGATGACGATCATAACAATCGTAAAGGCAACCACGGTACCCATCAATATATACTCTGTTGTGTGACTGAGATGATGTGCATGTACAAGATCATGTGAAGCAGCAAACACCGGGTGCAGGTAATGCGACAACCAGTGTGAACCACCCAATGCTTCCGGCACGCCCATAAATCCGCCAACAACACTCAGTATAGCGAGTACAGTCAATGGAATGGTTATGCTTTTTGGAGATTCATGAATGTGTTCCATAGCATGTTTGCTGGCTCTCTCCTTTCCGAAGAAAGTGAGGAAGAATAGACGGAACATATAGAACGCTGTAAGCAACGAAGCGATTACCGCGATTGCCCATACTATTTTATTATCAGCGAAGGCACTTGCCAGAATTTCATCTTTTGAGAAGAAACCAGCGAACGGAGGTATACCTGAGATTGCCAATACACCTGCAAAGAATGTGAGGTATGTTACCGGCAGATACTTCTTCAGTCCACCCATGTTACGAATATCCTGTTCGCCACTTAAAGCGTGAATAACGCTACCGGCACCGAGAAACAACAACGCCTTGAAGAACGCGTGTGTTGCCATGTGAAATATACCGCTGGTGAAAGCACCAAGTCCTAACGCGAGGAACATCAAACCCAACTGACTTACGGTTGAGTATGCAAGTACTTTCTTGATATCGTTTTGTGCTACGGCTATTGTTGCTGCAAAGAGTGCTGTTGCCAATCCAACAATCACAATCAACTCCAATGTATCGGGAGACAGTGCATAAAGTAAATTATTTCGACACACCATATATACACCTGCCGTAACCATGGTTGCCGCGTGTATCAAAGCCGACACGGGTGTAGGACCCGCCATCGCATCCGGCAACCAGGTATATAATGGTAT
This sequence comes from uncultured Chitinophaga sp., assembly GCA_966211525.1. Lineage (GTDB taxonomy): Bacteria > Bacteroidota > Bacteroidia > Cytophagales > Cyclobacteriaceae > Ohtaekwangia. The sequence continues at coordinate 28,646 of CBIHOZ010000032.1, forward strand.
CTGTGCACTCTTACCCATAGCACCTACAAAGAGCAACATGGTAATGAGTGTTAATGTGTTTGTATCCAGTGATGTTGCTTTTGCAAACACTTCGGTATACTGAATGCTTCCGAAGTGAACGAAGATCAAGATCACACCTAACAACATTCCCAAATCACCAATACGGTTCATGATGAACGCTTTGTTGGCAGCGTTGTTATACTCCTGGTTCCTGAACCAGAAGCCAATGAGTAAATATGAACAAAGTCCTACGCCTTCCCATCCTACGAACATAACAAGATAGTTCGCACCCATAACGAGTAGAAGCATGAAGAACACGAACAAATTGAGATAGGAAAAGAAGCGGTTGAAGCCTTCATCGTGATGCATATACCCGATCGAGTATACATGGATGAGAAAGCCAACTCCGGTTATAATCAACAAGAATAGTGATGACAGCGGATCAACCAGGAAACTGAGTGAAGCAGAGAAATCTCCGGCAGCAATCCAGTTAAAGAGTGTTACTGAAATAATACGATCGTCTTCTGGTCTGCCCAGCAGTATAGAAAAGAGCGCGATGGAAACGATGAATGATAATAGTACTGAACCGCAGGCTATAAATGCAGTAACTCCGTGTGTGAGTCTTCGTGTATTCAGTGCAACAAGCAAAAAGCCCAGTAACGGAAACAAAGGCACCAGGCTTACCAATAGATCTGTACTTACCATTTTAAGCGATTCAAAATATTAATATCAACCGATTTTGTGTTACGGTACATCATTACCAATATAGCAAGGCCCACAGCCACTTCTGCCGCGGCAACTGCCATGATGAAGAATACAAATACTTGGCCGGAGGCATCGTTGAGGTAAGTTGAGAATGCCACTAGTAAAAGATTCACAGCATTCAGCATCAATTCAATGCACATAAAAATGATAATAGCATTTCTGCGGTATAGCACACCCAGCACACCTATCGTGAAGAGTGCAGCGGCCAGCCACAGGTAATAATCAAGCGGTACGGTTTTTACCATTGTTCTTTATTCGTTATCAGTTACTCGTTATTAGTTAATCGTTACTGCTATTTCACCGATAACGATTAACGGATAACGTTTATCGGCTCTCCGGTTTACCCAGCATTACAGCACCCACCATCGCGGCAAGCAGTAACACCGATGTTATTTCAAAGGGAAGTAAAAATTCAGTGAACATTACTTTACCCAACGTTTTTACAAGTCCTATATCAGCAGCAGCCGGTTGTTGCTGCAACATATTCTCCGTGCCTTTCAGTGAACCGATCAACACCAGCATGATAAGGCCGGCACAGATAGTAGCTGCAAATTTCAGAATATTACTCTTATGAGGTTCGGATTCTTTGTTGAGGTTGAGCAGCATGATCACATAGAGGAACAACACCATGATCGCCCCGGCATATACAATGATGTGCACGATCGCGAGGAATTGCGCGTTCATCAGCGTATAGTGTCCTGCTATACAGAAAAAAGTAATGATCAGGTATAGTACACTATATACCGGGTTCTTGGATAATACTACCATGATGGCCGACATAATGGCCAGGAATGAAAGGAAGTAGAATGCGTTAAGCGCCACTGCTGAATTCAGTTATTTATTATGACTTAATCTTTTCTGCTGTTTGAAGGCCAACACGGCTGGTGTTTGTCGCTTGCTTACATCAACGCGTTCGTTCACCGGTTCTACAAGCTTATCTTTACCGTATATAAATCCGTTTCTTCCGTAGTCGGTTGAGACAATGCGGTCGGTCAGGAATATAGCTTCCTTCGGACAAGCCTCTTCACACAATCCGCAGAAGATGCAACGCAGCATGTTTATCTCGTATGTTGCTGCATACTTTTCTTCACGGTATAAATTCTCTTCGCCCTTTTTACGCTCAGCCGCAACCATAGTAATTGCTTCCGCAGGACATGACACTGCGCACAGTCCGCAGGCCGTACAACGTTCGGCTCCTTTGTCGTCACGCTTCAGCACGTGCTGGCCGCGCCATACATCGGCGATCTCGCGTTGCTTCTCCGGATATTTTACGGTTGCTTTTCTTCTGAATAAATGCTTGATCGTAATAGCAACTCCGCTCAGAATTGCCGGGAGATATATCTTCTCTGCGAAGGTCATCTCTTTCTTTACTACAAGCTTTGATCTATTTGTTAACATCGTTAGTTAATCGTTATCAGTTATCCGTATTAATCGAATCAACTTTATTTGAACAGTATCATTACCAATCCGGTAAGGAATATATTAAAGACCGCGAGCGGTATCAATATCTTCCAGCCCAGGTTCATCAACTGATCATAACGGAAGCGCGGGATTGTCCAGCGGATCCACATGAAGAAGAAGATGAAGAATGAAATTTTTGCAAACAATACTACCGTTCCGATGATCGAGATCGTATTGTGATCCAATCCCAGGTCGTTCATGAACGGAAAGTTATACCCGCCAAAATATAGCGTTGAGATTACTGCTGAAGACACAAACATGTTGATGTACTCAGCGAAGAGGTAGAAGCCTAGCTTCATACTGCTATATTCGGTGTGATAACCACCTACGAGCTCCGTTTCACATTCCGGTAAATCGAATGGTGTACGGTTACACTCTGCAAATGCACATACAATAAAGATCAGAAATCCCAGTGGCTGATATACTACATTCCACATATTCCAGTCACCACCTACACCACCAGCCTGTTGGGCGCTGATCTCTCCAAGACTTAATGTACCGGTCATGATAATGAGCGCGATGATGGATAAACCCATCGCGATCTCATAGCTGATCATCTGTGCTGATGCACGAATCGCTCCCAGCAATGAGAATTTGTTATTCGAAGCCCATCCTCCGATCATGATACCATATACACCGATCGATACAACTCCGAATACATATAGTATACCTACATTCAAATCAGCAATCTGCAATGAATAGGTCTGGTCGCCAATGATCAATGTATTTCCCCATGGAATCAATACACCTGCCATCATCGCGGTTAACATGGCGAGGCAAGGTCCTAATACGAAAAGGAATTTATTGGATACTACCGGGATGATCTCTTCCTTGTAGATGAACTTCATTCCATCGGCAAGCGGTTGAAATATACCGAATGGTCCTGCTCTGTCCGGACCAACACGATCTTGCAAGAAGGCAGCAACTTTACGTTCTGCATATGTAGAGTAAGCTGCTACGAAAAGTGTTATACCAAACACCGAGCCTACCAGGATTAGTTTATAGATCAGGAATTCGCTCATGCTGGTGACTGGTTAGTTTCCGGTAATTGTTTTCCCTTCTGGAACTGAATCTGACGTTCGATATCAAGTTTCAGTTTTTGCATGTCGATCTTCTCATAGTGATTCTGAGAAATCACCGAATGTTTGTCGATGTGACGCGGACCTTCAATTGTCCAATCGTTCATATTCTTGTGATCGTAACGACATTCGTTACAGATATACTCTTTCACTTCACCGTACTGATCTTTGCGAGCTGATACACGAAGTACATCATCACCTTTGGTCCACAGTACAACTTTACCACAGCACTTATCGCAATTACGATGCGCATCGAGTGGCTTTGTAAACCATACTCTGCTCTTGAAGCGGAATGTTTTATCAGTCAATGCTCCTACCGGGCAAACATCGATCATGTTTCCGGAGAATTCATTATCAACTGCTTTCTCTATATAGGTGCTGATCTCCGATGCATCTCCGCGATTGATGACACCGTGAACGCGTTCGTTGGTAAGTTGATCGGCTACAAATGTACAGCGGTAGCAAAGTATGCAGCGCGTCATGTGTAACTTGATCTTGTCTCCTATATCAATCTTTTCAAATGTTCTGCGATCTTCTTCATAGCGTGTTTTCGCAGCACCATGTTCGTATGCTAAATTTTGCAGATCACACTCACCGGCCTGGTCACATATAGGACAGTCCAGCGGGTGGTTGATCAACAGGAACTCAACAACACCTTTACGTGCTTCGAGTACTTCCTGTGAAGTAATGTTCTGCACTACCATACCATCCATTACCGGAGTGCGGCATGATGCTACGAGCTTCGGCATAGGACGTGGATCTTTGGCAGATCCCTGTGTTACTTTTACTAAACACACGCGGCATTTACCGCCGGTATCTTTCAAGGAAGAATAGTAGCACATTGCCGGAGGCACAACCTCACCGCCTATCTGGCGGGCTGCATTCAGAATGGTTGTTCCATCTGCAACTTCTACTTCAATACCATCTATTGTTACTTTAGCCATTCGTCCGTTAATCGTTATCCGTTACAAGTTAATCGTTATCCGTTCGGTAGTGTACTTCAGGCTCATTTACAACGCTGTTTTGAGACTTTGCTCGCAGCAGGTAATTAATAAAACCATTTAGAACAGCTATACAATTTTCAATTTTACTTTTAAAATCTTCCAGCTCAGATACGGATATATATCCTTCATCTTGTGCTGTAATCAGATGATCAACTAATTCGTATAGCGATCCTCTGCTTTGTCTGCAGAACTGGGCATATTCCTGATAATGAAATCTGCCAAACCCTTCAGCTATGTTAGCCGTCACAGATCTCGCAGCGCGATGATCTGGTCAGTTAACCTATATTTTTCTTCCGGAGGAAATCTTTTAACACGTGCCGAAAGATTTCTCCGAAGTTCAGTTCCCTTTTTCCAGCAATCAAGCTCCTCAAATGTCTTCATCAGCTAACGGTATATATCATCATTTAACAACTCTCGTTTCTGTTACCTTAATCGCAACCAAACCTACGGATAACGATTAACAAATAACGGATAACGCCCCTACGCTACGAGCACCTTAGGCGAAGGCACAAAAGGCTCAACCTCGAAGTGCTTCGGGTTCTTCACCTTTTCCGGATACTTTACGTGATATTCGAACTCTTCGCGGAAGTGGCGGATCGCGCTGGCTACGGGCCAGGCGGCTGCGTCTCCTAAAGGACAGATTGTGTTTCCTTCTATTTTCTTCGCTACGTCTACGAGTAAGTCTATATCTTCCATGTGACCATGGCCATGCTCGATGCGGTGGAGAACTTTTTCCATCCAGCCTGTGCCTTCACGGCATGGACTGCATTGTCCACACGATTCGTGGTGATAGAAGCGTGTAAAGGTCCACAAGTTACGAACGATACATGCTGTCTCATCCATTACTATAAAACCACCGGAACCAAGCATTGTTCCGGTAGCAAAACCGCCATCGGACAATGACTCGTACGACATCAGTCGTGGTTCACCTTTGGCTGTCTTGAGTATGAGGTCTGCAGGAAGAATTGGTACAGAAGAACCTCCGGCAACAACAGCCTTCAGCTTTCTTCCTTTCCATATACCTCCACAGTATTGATCCGAGTATATAAATTCTTCAACAGGAAGTCCTAATTCAATTTCGTATACACCGGGTTTATTGATGTGTCCGCTCGCAGAGATCAGTTTTGTACCGGTGCTTTTTCCAACACCAATCTTGGCATACTCATCACCGCTTTCATTTACGATCGAACAAACTGCCGATATAGTCTCTACGTTATTTACAACGGTAGGGCTGGCGTACAAACCTGCTACGGCCGGGAATGGCGGCTTGAGGCGTGGATTACCACGTTTACCTTCCAATGATTCCAGCAAGGCTGTCTCTTCACCACAGATATAGGCACCACCACCAGGTTGTACATATAGCTCCAGTGAATAATCTGTTCCCAATATATTTTTACCCAGGAAACCATTCGCGCGTGCTTCCTCTATAGCTTTCTCAAGAATGCGGATGATATACATATACTCTCCGCGCACGTAGATATAGGATGTTTTTGCACCCAGCGCATAGCTTGAGGTAATCATCCCTTCGATCAGTACATGCGGGATTTTTTCCATCAGGTAGCGATCCTTGAATGTTCCTGGCTCGCTTTCATCTGCGTTGCACACGAGGTAACGTGGCTTGTCTGATTTACGATCGAGGAAGCTCCACTTCATACCGGCAGGGAAACCTGCACCACCTCTTCCACGAAGACCAGACTTCTTAACTTCTTCAGTGACTTCATCGGGAGTCATCGTCTTCAACGCTTTCTCTACCGATTTATAGCCACCGTGTTTTCTATATACATCAAATGTATTGATGCCCGGTACATTTATATGTTCTAAAAGTCTTGCCATGATTAGATCTCCTGCATGTTAGATTTCATATATGTACTGCGCTGATTGGAAGTTCTTAATTTTTCAATTAAGGTATCAACCTTTTCAGTCGTGAGGTTTTCATAGTAATCAGAACCACACTGTAACATCGGAGCGGTTCCGCAGGAGCCCAAGCACTCAACAGTCTTCAGGGTAAACATTCCGTCTGCTGTTGTCTCTCCTACTTTTATATTCAGTTTCTTCTCGAAGTGTTCAACGATATCATCAGCACCTCTTAACCAGCACGGACCCGTCTGACAAACTTCGATGAGACATTTACCTACCGGCTCGAGATTGAACATGGTATAGAATGATGCAACTTCATATACTTCAATCGGCTTGATGGAAAGTATCGATGCAACATAATCCATTACCGGTGTACTGAGCCAGCCATCAAATTCGGCTTGTGCTATATGCAGCACGGGCAGCAAAGCTGACTTCTGTCTTCCTTCCGGATAACGTTTTATGATGCGCTGCACGAGATCCATGGTCTCGGCTGAAAATTGTATCGGTTTTATCTGTTCACTCATCTTCTGTCCGTTAATCGTTGTTGGTTATTCGTTATCCGTTACCGGATAACTGATAACGGTTTTATGCATCAAGTTCTCCTGCTATTACGTTCATGCTACTCATGGTGATCACGGCATCGGATAACATCGATCCTTTGATCATTTCCGGATACGCCTGATAGTATATAAAGCAAGGTCTTCTGAATTGTAATCTGAACGGAGTACGGCCGCCATCGCTGATCAGGTAAAAACCTAACTCGCCATTACCGCCTTCTACGCAGTGGTATACTTCGCCTTTTGGAATTTCAGTTTCACCCATCACAATCTTGAAGTGATAGATGAGCGCTTCCATGTCGTTATATACTTCTTCTTTTGGAGGAAGACAGAACTCAGGAACGCGTGCGCTATATATACCGGCAGGTTCTTTCTTTACTTTTTCTATAGCCTGCTTGATGATGCTAAGGCTTTGCCACATTTCTTCCTGGCGCACCATGAAGCGATCATAAGTATCACCATTGGTTCCTACCGGGATAATGAAATCAAACTCTTCATACGATGAGTATGGGTTCATAACGCGTACATCGTAGTCGACACCGGCGGCTCTCAGGTTCGGACCAGAGAAGCTATAGTTGAGCGCACGTTCCGCAGATATAGGGCCGCAGTTGATCGTACGATCCATGAAGATACGGTTACGCTCCAGCAGGTTGGAAAATTCTTTAAATGCTATCGGGAAGTCAACTAAGAATTTATCGATCTTATCCCAAGCCTTTTGAGGTACATCTCTTTCAAGACCACCAATGCGACCTATGTTTGTTGTTAAGCGAGCACCACAAATCTCTTCGAAGATTTCGTAGATACGCTCGCGCATCTGGAAGAGGTATAGGAAGCCGGTTGTTGCCCCGGTATCCTGACCAATGATGGTATTACAAATGATATGATCTGATATACGCGACAGTTCCATGATGATTACACGGAGGTACTGTACACGTTTCGGTATTTCTATATTCAACAGTTTTTCAACTGTCATGTGCCACCCCATGTTGTTGATGGGCGATGAACAATAGTTCATGCGATCCGTCAGTGGCGTGATCTGGTAGAAAGGTCTGCGTTCAGCAAGCTTTTCAAATGCACGATGTATATATCCGATGGTTGGTTCAGCTTCAACGATGATCTCACCATCCATCTTCAATACGTTCTGAAATATACCATGCGTGGCCGGGTGTGTAGGACCAAGGTTCAGGTATGAGTATTGTTTCTCTCCTGCTTTTTCCTGTTCGATGACCGATTGATTCACATTCATAAAATTATCGTCCAAACATAGTATCGTTCTTGTCTTCGCGTCTCTGGTCTTCCAGCGGATATTCTTTACGCAACGGGAAGATGATCATATCCTCCACATTCAGAATTCGCTTCAGGTTCGGATGTCCTGTGAAGTTTACCCCAAAGAAATCATAAGTCTCACGCTCCAGCCAGTTCGCACCTGAAAATATAGGTGTGATGGTTGGCGTTACCGGGTTCTCTGCCGGAAGGTATATCTTGAGGCGTACGCGTGTGTTGGTTGCCAGATTATGAAGCTGGTACATCACAGCGATCTGGTTCAACTCGGGATAATGTATACCACACAGTGTTGTGAGGTATTGCATTTTTGTATCGGGGTGGTTGTACAGGTATTGAATGATCTCGACAATTTTCTCCTGCTTCAAAGAGATCGTAAGAAAATTATAAGGTGTGTCTATATGAAGTATTTGGTCTTCATACTTTTCCTTGAGCGCACTGATGACGTTGTCCTGAGTAGAACCTTCCATTGGTTCGGTTTCGGTTTTGTTTATGTTACTGATAATTATTATCCGTTACACCTTTGGATGATCAAGGTATAGCGAGGTAACAATTACTCCATTCCGTATTTATTCAGCATAGCCTTGTATTCAGGTGAATCTCTTCGGCGAAGTGATTCGGTCTCTACGAGGTGCTGTATTTTCAAAATGCCATCTATAATTTGTTCCGGGCGCGGAGGGCAACCGGGTACATATACATCTACGGGAATGATGCGGTCGATACCCTGAAGCACACTGTAGGTATCAAATATACCACCGCTGCAGGCACAGGCTCCTACGGAGATTACCCAGCGTGGCTCTGCCATCTGCTCGTATACCTGGCGAAGGATCGGTCCCATCTTTTTGGCGATCGTTCCCATTACCATCAGCAAGTCTGCCTGGCGTGGCGAGAAGCTAAGACGCTCAGAACCGAAACGGGCGAGGTCGTAGTGAGACGCCATGGTCGCCATGAATTCAATGCCGCAGCATGAAGTAGCAAAAGGAAGCGGCCATATTGAATTTTTTCGGGCGAGTCCTACTACCTTGTCCAAACTGGTGGCAAAGAAACCTGCGCCTTCGTAGCCTTCCGGCTTCGCACCGATTGTTACACCTTGTTGTATGCTTGTTGATTCCATAGCTTTCACTTTTTTAAATCACAACTTCACTAATCTTCCCACTTGAGAGCACCTTTCTTGATCAGGTAGAAAAAGCCTACCAGCAGCAATGCTATAAAGGTGATCATCTGAATAAACCCGGGTTCTCCGAGCTCTTTAAAGTTAACAGCCCAGGGGTACATAAAGATCACTTCGACATCAAATAAAACAAACAGGATAGCTACCAGAAAGTATTTAATGTTGAACGGTACACGGGCATTACCTTTTGATTCGATACCACACTCAAATGTATCAAGCTTCACTTTGCTTTTACGCTTCGGTCCCAATGCGTGTGTGGCGATCATGGTTACGACAATGAACCCCATCGCGAAAAGAAACATCAAAGCAATCGGAAAGTATTGTGCTAAATCTGAATTCTCCATAGCAAATTAGAATGGGGTAAATTTCGTTTTTTATCCTTCAAACTCCACAAAAGGCGAACAATTATTTACCGGTTTTTCGCCACGATCTTTCATGAAATATTACACTCTGCATATTCAGAAAGTTCAAACACCAACAGGGCAAAGAATAAAGATGGACGCTAATTGCTTCGAGCAAAAAATTGTCTTTGCAGAATGATGATTTGAGGAAATAAAATTCGGGAGATTGTGTGCTATAGACACAATTAGCAGGTTATATAGATTGATTATAAATAACCATCTATATAGTTAGGACAGTATTAGAATGTGATTAGAGCAACATGACTTGTCCCTTAGCCGTCACGTTGTAACTGAAATATAGAATGAGACAGTAAAGATTTACTTCGGCTTCTCAGTAGCCAATACCATTCGGATTTTATTCTTGGCTCCGATCTCAACAACGCTAACGAGATCCTGAACGGTAGCACCATACGGAATGTGAACCACCACGGTAGGGTCATTCATACCGGCACATTGTTTAATGAGGGTTGACTCCAATTGACCGAAAGGTACTTGCTGTTTGTTGACATAGTAACGCTTGTCTTCCGTAACGACCAGTGCAACGGGCGAACGATTAACACTTTGATTGGCGCCCGACTTTGGCAATGGTACTTTGATAACAGCCGGATTCGTAACGGTTGATATGATGAGGAAGAACAACAGCAGAAAGAACATGATATCGTTGAGCGATGAGGTCGCTACTTCATGGGCAAACTGTTTCCGGTGTCTGATCTTCATGACTCAGGAGTAAGGATTGAACGCATGAAATCAAAAACGTCTTTCTGCATCTTCAATGTAAATACGTTTACACGCTGTTGAAGAATGTGATATGCGCAGTAAGATATTACACCTACGAAAAGACCGGCACCACTGGTGATCATCTTCTCATAAAGACCACCGGCTATAATACCGATGGTAATGTTATCGGTTTGTGATATGTCATAAAAGATACGGATGATCCCACCGATCGTACCGATGAACCCCAGCATTGGCGCCACACCGGCAATGATACCGAGGTATCCCATGTTGCGTTCCATCTCGGCCACTTCAATGTTGGCGGCAGATTCCATCATACTCTCCAGTTCTTTCATGGGCTTTCCAATGTGCTCCAGTCCTACTTGCAGAATTTTACCTGTAGCGGAACCATCCTGAGCTGCATACATGCGCGCACTCTTGATGTCGGCATTCTTGAGGTATTGCTTAATGGATGATACGAGTTCCTTCTTCTCTTTGGTAACAGCGTTGAGGTATAGATAGCGTTCAAAGAAGAAATAGCAGGCTACAAACCCTAAGAAGGCTATCGGGATCATGATCCAGCCACCTTTCATTACCATATCAAGAAGTGATAATGAGTCTGTCGAAGATGTTGTTACAGCAGTAGTGTCTACAGACGTGGATATCTGTAAAAGAATAGTGAGGATACCAAGCATTGGAGAGACTGGGATTTATATTTAATAGCAATAGTAGCAAATTACTTGCTACTATCGCTATTTATATTGTTTAATGACTGAAGTACTGTAAAAAATTCTCTTTGGGTAAGAACGCGTACTTCGTGTTATTTATTGCAGAATGTTAATTAGTTGCCTTAGCTTTTTGCTTTTGGGCTTTGGCCTGCTTTATCGCTTCCAAATAGGCAATTGCCTTTTCATTTGTTGGATCAAGCGCCTTCAGTTTTTCAAATGTATCCTTAGCAGCGGTAAAGTTTCCTTTCGTATCATGGTAATATCCCATATACGAATACGCATCGATCAGATCAGGTTTAGATTTGCTCTTATCCGGATTTGCCTCAGCGATCTCAATCACTTTCTCAAAGTATGGTTTTGCTAAACCTTGTTTCAACTCAGGATCCAGGTTGGCCACTGAACGTGCTCTCCATGCGTATGGAATTGTAATGTTAGGTTGCAATACTGCGAGCTCAGCAAATGTAGTATCAGCTTCGGTGAACTGCTTGTTAAAGTAGTACGAACGACCTAACGCAAACAGATCCTGTGAAGAAAGCTTATTGTTTTTAGCAGTACGTAATTGCTTGAACGCTTCGATAGCTTCAGGATATTTCTTCTGCTTGTAGTAAGCGTCTGCTATAGTCTGAGCGATCTCAGGATTCGGCTCAAGCGCGAGAGACTTCTTAAAGTTTTCAAGAGCCAATGAATCTTTAGCCTGCTTCTGCAGCAACTTCGCTAAATATGTATAGTCGCTAGCCTGGATTTCAGTCTGTGGAGCTTTTGCAAAATACTGACCGAATACTTCTTCTGCTTTAGCAAGTTCACCTGCTTCTGTCAATGAGTAAGCATAATATTTATATACGGTTGGCGATACATCTGCACGTTTAGTCAGACCTTCGAATACCGTGTTGGCTTTCTTATAATCTTTCGCCATGAACAGGAAGAATGCATAGCGAAGTTGAGCGGGCTCTGGTCTTTCTGTTAATGAGAGATATTTCTCATAAGCCTTCACAGCTTCAGGAGCTTTCTTCTGTGCATAGTATAATTCACCAAGTTCTTTGTATGCTAATGCATAGTTAGGGTCAGCAGCAATGGCTTTGTTGAAGTGCTCTTCTGCTGAGCTCAGGTTCTTAGAGCGCTGGTATACTACACCAATTTTATACTGTGGTGTTCCGCTCTTTGGATCAAGTGTAGCAGCTGTTTCGAAGGCACTTACAGCTTCACCACCTTTTACCTGTTTTGTATAAGCATCGCCTAACAAAATGTAAGTTTCATAGTCTGATTTCTCGATCGACTTAGCTTTCTGCAATAAAGTCAAAGCATCAGCAGTGAACTTATCATTTTGCAGATAAGCCTGTGCTACAGCTTTCAATACAGAAGCATTCTTTGATTTTGTTTGAGCCAATGCCTGATCCAGCAATGTCTTTGCTTCAGCAACATTGTTCTCGATCATACGCAGATAACCTTTACCTGCAAGATTCAAGGCTTCCTTCGCATTTACTTCTAAACCTTTTTGAAATGATATCTCAGCTTTCTCTTTTTCACCGTTGGCGATTTGTGCCATACCGAGATAGTATAGTAAAGATGCATCAGTCGGGGTTGCTTTTACAGCTTCGCTCAACGTAGCAACTGCTTTGTTAGTCTGTTCGATTTCCATTTGCTGACGTGCTTGCTTTACAGCCGGCAGCTCCTGCGCAACAGCGAGTGTAGCAGCAGCGATGAAGAATAAGAGCATTATCCCTCCGCTCCATGCTCGTTTCATTAATTCTTTCATGAGTTTATTTTAAGTTTAGATGTTACGTAAACAAACACGATGCCATACCTCATTACTCTGTTGTATGCGACATTGGAGAATGAAATTACGGACAATCTGAATGCTAAAATAGTGGTTGGCGATTAATTTCTACAATCCTGACCGGCATGGTCACTGGAACAAGCCCTGCCTTTAGAATAATGCGCTGGCCTTTTTCTCCAGCTACAAAGGCTACAAAGCCACTTCCCAGCCCTGTGCGGGTCTCTCTGCTGATTATCGTTATCTCACGCACCAAAGGATAGTTTTTTTGAGCAATATATGCCTGATAAGGCTTGAAAAATTCGACACCATCGTTTGAAAGCTCGGCAATCCGCACGGTGTTTTTAAATACATTAGCCGTAGAATCGTCATCATCACTGATCCAGCTTACACCGATCAGACCAAGAGCATTTTCTTTTTTGGTGACATAATCCACAACTGCGGGATTATTGTTGACTGCAAAACAGTTTGCCGGCAATGAATCGATGGCCAGCGAGTCTTTTAAATATCGTAATATGCCTGAGGTCGGCTGATCAAATACAATTTCAATCGGGGTTGCTTTACCTTTTGGATCAAGCTGATTCCACTTACTGATCTTGCCCGCCAGTATATCTTTTAACTGTGCTATAGTAATAGTTGTATCCTGGTTCGCGCGATTCAGTATAAGTGCTATCCCCTCCTTCGCCACAGTTACCTGGCGAGGTTTGTTGATGGCTTGCGCCTTGAATGTTTCTATCTCTTCGTTCTCAAGCTTGCGTGTAACAACCGCGAGGCGTACACTGTCGAGTAAAAGCTGAGTCATGGCATCAGCCTCTGAAGTATAGATCACTTTAATATTGGCTCGTTTGTAGAGCCCCATAAATGTATCGACCTCTGTGTCGAACAAAGGTTTCAAAGACTCATCTACTGCAATAGTGATGGAGCCTGACGTAGCCGTATCCAAAGGTTTTCCCTTTTTATCACGCTGCGTACAGGCTCCAGCTATTACTATGAATAATGCTATTATGAAACTATGAAAAACAATCTTCATATCTACTTCTGAAAATATCGCTGGTATACTTTAAATGCTCTGAATAAACCATACGCAATAAGAAGAATTCCTAAAGGCAAAGCATAAGCTCCATTAATATTAATCAAATCAGGGCGAGTAATCAGGGCAGCGCCTATACCTATATAGGCCGCTGCCATAATTAGTCCAAAGTATTTGATGACCATATCCATACCAGTCACCTTATACTCGTCAGTTTCTGTTTCCATTAGCTTGCCAGCTTAAACTTGATAGGCAACACGAAGCGCGATTTTACAGCTCTGCCGTTTTGCTTACCAGGCTTCCAAGGTGGCATCAGGTTTACAACGCGGATCGCTTCTTTATCGCACTCTGCGCTGATACCTTTCACTACCTGAGGATCGCTGATCTTACCTTCTTTGTCTACCACGAAGCTCACGAATACCGAACCTTCGATACCCATTCTTCGTGCTGCTGCAGGATACTTAACGTTCTTCTGGAGGAATTTCGCCATTGACTCAAGACCACCTGGATACTCAGCCTGCTGTTCAACAACCATGAAGATTTTGTCTTCATCTTCTGTTGTTTCCTGAACAACTTCCTGTACAGGTTCATCGAATACTACTTCACCCGTACCTTCGATGTTCTCTGAGCCTACATCGTTTTGTTTTACCTCTTCGATGGTTGGCATTTCTTCTTCTTCTACAACTTCTTTATCCGTTACCTGCGGTGGAAGATACTTGATGATCGTCTTCACCGGAGGTGGTATATTTACCTGTGGAGGCGGAGGTGTATTCTGAATTGGTGGAGGCGGTGCAAGGTCTGTATATTTTACAGTCTTCAACACCGGTGCTTCCTCTTCCTGCTGACCTTTTATCCATTCCACAATTTTAGGATACGCTAATACAAGCGCTGCCGATAGAACGGTTATGATAGCAGCAAGAACTACGTGCTTCGAGTAAGATCTGCGGTTTTCATACGCGCCATACTCTTTGTTGCGATATTCGAAGACTATGTCTTCCCAACGCTGCGGTTTTAACTGTTCTGCTTTCATAAATTAGATTCTTTTATGAGTTCTTTATCCGTTGGTGTGATCGGCACCAGGGCATAACGCTGCATGTTGGTGATATTCATCTCATCGAGTATATCTACCATATTCTTGTAACGCGATTCTTCAGAAGGTTTAATCAGAAGAATCATGCCCGGGATCTGCGAGTTCTGTGTCATCAACACTTTACGGATTCCGTTCGGTGAAAAATCAGTCACCTCGATCTTAGGATCAGTTATACCGTGGTACCAGTATATCTTGTCGTTCTTTCCTAAAACAAGCGTAACTACTTTCTTTTCGTTCACTTCCGGAAGCTTATCTTCCGCCTTGGGTTTCTCAGGCATGGTGATCTCCATGGTCTGAGGCTTATTGAAAGTCGTGGTGAGCATGAAGAAGGTCAACAATAAGAAGGCTAAGTCCACCATAGGCGTCATATCAATCTTTGTTGACGCTTTCTTGGCTCTAACTTTACCACCTTTTTTATGACCACCACCGCCACCGCCTTGACTTACTTCTGCCATTTCTTGTAGGGTTTAATGTTATGAAGGATTTCTTTCCATGTTTGTGATCAGGTTGAAGCGATTGACTTTATTATCAATCAGCGTGTTGATCACTTTTTCAACTACCGGATAGTTAGTATCCGAATCACCTTTGATCGCGATGCGAAGTTTTGGATTAGCCATACGCGAGAAGATGATCCAGTCTTTCAATTGATTGTTCAATGAATCTACCGGCACACCAGGTTGGTTAACCTTCTTGCGTTCATCCGGAGGCAGATTTATAAACTCTTTCAACTGTCCGATCGGTAATCCGAACGTTGACATTACCGCGAAACGTGATACCTCTTCATCAGAGAACTGAACGTTGTAGCGCTCGCCCATACTCTTCAACAATTCCTGGCGGTTGTATTTACCATCCATGTTGAAGAACACCTTTCCATCATCAGCCACAGTGATCAGGAGAATATCTGTCTCTGGCATTTTGATTTCCGAAACAGACGAAGGCATGTCCACCGCCACAGGTTCATCAGGCGCAGCCGTTGCTGTCAACATAAAGAATGTTACCAGCAGGAAGCCCAAATCCACCATAGGCGTCATATCCAATGAAGGAGATGTCCTATGTACTTTTGCTTTTCCCATACGTCACTTATTCGTTTAGTTAATTCTTAGTGCTTTTGCGTAGCAGTGAAGTTCTGCACGATGCTGTAACCAGCCTCATCGATACCATACGTCAATGCATCGATTTTGCTTGTGAACAGGTTATAGAAAATGATCGCTACCGCAGATGTACCGATACCAAGAGCTGTATTGATAAGCGCTTCAGAGATACCGTTAGCAAGACCTACCGAGTCAGGAGCACCAGCTTGTGCCATAGAAGCGAAGGCCGTGATCATACCCAATACAGTTCCCAACAGACCAATCAGTGTCGCGATAGAAGCGATGGTTGCAAGAATAACCAGGTTCTTCTCTAACATTGGCAATTCAAGCTGAGTTGTTTCTTCGATATCCTTCTGAATCAAAGCAATTTTCTTTTCAGACTCGATCGCATTGTTGTTAACCAGTTCGTTGTATTTCAAAAGACCTGCTTTAACTACGTTTGCTACAGATCCTTTTTGCTTGTCGCACTCAGCGATAGCCTGAGAGATGTTACCACCAGCTACTAATAAGCGGATGCGTTGTACGAAAGCCTTTACACTACCTTTACCTTTAGCGCGGCTGATTGTGAAAGCACGCTCGATAGCAAATGTAAAAACCATCAGCAACAGACCGATCGCCAGAGGTACCAGATAACCTCCTTTATAGAAGATACCTAAGAAGTTTCCTTCCAGCGGGTGAGATGACGGATCGTTACCTTGGAAGTTTGCTGGGTTACCCAATACAAATTTCCAGATAAGAAATCCTATAAAAAGTTCGATCAGGATCACAGATGCCGCAAATCCAGACTTCAGGCTCTCAGCTAAAGAAGAAGAAGAAGAAGTTTGTGTAGTTTTCATAGTGAATGTTAATTGTTAATGGTTTTTAGTTTAGGAAATTTTGCGTGTTATAATAATTTAAATAGTGTGCAATAGTCACAGAAATACAATAATTATTTTTTCAATTTTTAGTTTGTTCCCTTTTTTCCAACACTTCGGTTTCGGCTCCATGAAATTATTAGCGGGATCGCTGTGAGTAAAACCATTCCCGCGACAATTATTTCAAGATGCTCGGTTATAGCAGGGAACATATTCCCCAACAAATAGCCGGATAACACCATGACAACAATCCAGATTGCTGCCCCTACAACATTGAAAAAGAAAAATTTTCCAAAATCGATTCGTACCATGCCCGCCAGTATCGGTACGAAAGTACGAACGATGGGTAAAAATCTTCCCAAGATAAATGCCATCATTCCATAGCGCGAATAAAAGTCTTGCGCCATGTCCATGTATTTTTTCTTATAGAAGAAATTTTCCTTTCGCCTCTTCAGATATTTTTCAGCCCAGCGACCAAAGGCATAGCCTACGCATGTTCCCGCTACAGCACATATAACAAGGAGAAGAATCAGTAACCATACATTTATAGATAAGTATTCTGTGTCACTTAAGATACCCGCTATAAATAATAGTGAATCACCCGGAAGAAAAAAACCAAAGAACAAACCTGTCTCGGCAAAAATAATAAAGAGAAGCAGAGCCAATCCACCCCACTTAATTATCTCTTCCGGATTAAACAGATCTACAAATAAAAAAGCCGTTGAAATCATATCTACTTAGCTAATACTTGTTAGCCAAAGAATTTTAAATATATAAGTTTTCAGTTTGGAAATAGATGTTTTTTACAAAAGCGCAACAATAGAATGGCCATCGGGGTTACGGAACGTTATCCGAGGCTATAATATAGAATGTATTTCGCTCAAATGAATTTACCGAAAGAGCATCACACATCGCTATAGATGTACTCGCTTTGTCTCTGGATACCGGTGGGAATATATTAGATAGTATGGTGGGTAAATGCGGAGTTATTTTACTGAGTGACTCGGATGACCAGCCCGAACGAATCACAACTTCATGCAGTGAAAATCCGTTCTTCAGCGGAGAGTCATGTGTGTCTTGCGTGTCTGTAGCAAGTGTGTTATGAGAGTAAACAAAAATAAATACCAGCATCAGTCCTTCCAGGAAAAGACCAACGATCGGCTTCATTTTCTCCATTTCACTCTTCATACTGCCGGCAAATCTAAACGAAAATTTTCCAGAAATCGGTCGTTGACACTATTAAATATCACAAAGTGACTCTCAAAACGACATTTTTTTTAGTTCGGTATCAACTTTCCGAAGTTTATTTAACAATGGCGTAACATAATCCTAACGACAGTAAGGTCATTTTTGCCTTTTCGGTTCCTTCGTCATCCAGATCATAAATAGGTGTTAACGACTTGTTAGCTGAGATATCAATACCTAACCCTGGGATAATATAATAGGTGGCATTCAGCGTGACACCTGCCAGCAACTGGTTATATTTTTCTTTGCTTGTACTGCGATGTTCATAAAGCGAATTATCAGAATCGTTGTATCGCGATTCATACTCAGAGGCATATACCAGGGTCGATAAGGTTGTGCCCGCGCGCACCAAAAGTTTATCTTTTAATAAAGAGATCCCCGCCATCAGCGGAAGGTGTATATATACCAGGTCAGTCTTACCAAGATTATTCATCTTTCCCTGTGGTATAGTAAGGCGAGGCTCTAACGTTGTTCCATAAATAGAGCCTATGGGTACACCGGATTTGATCGGATAAGAACCAAAATTTCCACTGGCAAAATCATCAAGTCCCACAATCATGCCGTCACGCTTGAAGCGATTGTAATTAACACCGAGTCCGGTGCTTACAAAAACTTTTCTCCATACAGTATAATCCATACTGGCAGAGAAGTCTGCTCCGATCTTTTCATCATACCGTTCATTAAAGGTTGCTACGGTAATGGCATTACCATTGCCGAGCGGTGAAGGATTAGTGGAGACAAGTGTAAAAGTATTGGTGACATCATTGATAAATGGACGATTGGCTCCGGCTTTCAGAGCGATCCGCTTTACCTGGGCATTGGCAGCAAGAGATGTCAAAATAAAAAACAACAGTAAAGTATTCCTCATAAATGGGATATATTTGCCACCTAATTTAAACAAAATCTGGATGACAACTGAACAGTTGAAAGATTTGAAGGCTCGTGTTAGCGCCTTGAGGAGGTATCTTTGACTACGATCGTAAGAGCCTTGAAGTACGTGACGAAGAACTTATAACCCAGCAAGCCGATTTCTGGAACAACCCCAAGCAGGCTGAAGTAATTCTAAAAAATATCCGTGCAAAAAAAGTATGGACCGATGCCTTCGAGCATGTCTCCAAGTTAATGGACGACCTTGAAGTCCTGAATGAATTTCACGAAGCCGGTGATGTTGGTGAAGATGAACTCGAACTTGAATACCAGAAAGCTTCCAAAGCTGTGGAAGAACTGGAGTTCAAGAAAATGCTCAGCAAAGAAGAAGATCAGCTAAGTGCTGTTATCGAAATTAACCCAGGCGCTGGTGGAACCGAAAGCCAGGACTGGGCGGATATGCTGAACCGCATGTATATAATGTGGGGTGAGAAGAGTGATTACAAGGTATCGCAGATCGATTACCAGAGTGGTGATGTAGCCGGAATCAAATCTGCTACACTCGAGATCGATGGTCCGTTTGCCTACGGGAAACTTAAATCTGAAATAGGCGTGCACCGCCTGGTGCGCATCTCTCCTTTCGACTCCAACCAACGAAGGCATACATCTTTTGCATCTGTGTTTGTATATCCGAAAGTAGATGACTCTATACAGATTGATGTAAACCCTGCCGATGTTGAAATACAAACATCACGATCAGGTGGTGCCGGTGGACAGAACGTTAACAAGGTTGAAACGAAAGTGCAGTTAACACACAAGCCAACCGGTATCGTAATTGTATGCCAGGTAGAACGGTCACAACACGCCAACCGTGAGCGTGCTATGCAAATGCTGAAGTCAAAACTATATCAGCTTGAAATGGAGAAACGTCATGCTGAACGAGACAAGATCGAAGCCGGAAAAATGAAAATAGATTTCGGTTCACAGATACGAAACTATGTATTGCATCCATACAAACTGGTGAAAGACGCACGGACAAGTGTCGAACGTCATGATGCGCAAAACGTGCTCGATGGCGACCTTGACGATTTCATAAAAGCTTTTTTGCTGGGCGCCCAGGAGCAACCACAACAAGCTTAATATTTCTGCATCAACCTGCCTGCACCGTATATATATACCGTGCAGGCTTCTTTATACTTCCTTGACAAACACCAAGATTTACAATACGCAATTCTGGCTTCTATGTACAAGCTCGCTCTTGTTCTTTGCAAGCTTTAACATGATTATACCGGAGTTGCCTGCATATCTTACTAAACTGGGCGGTGCAGAATATAAAGGACTCATCATCTCATTGTTTACACTCACTGCGATGATATCGCGGCCATTCAGCGGAAGATTGGCAGACAAAGTAGGACGTGTTCCGGTGATGATGTTTGGCTCCGGAGTGTGTTTTCTCTGCAGCCTGGTATATCCTATACTCTCATCTGTTGCAGGATTTTTACTACTCCGATTAATACACGGTTTCTCAACCGGCTTTACGCCTACAGGACAAACCGCATATTTATCAGACATTATTCCTGCACATCGAAGAGGAGAGGCTATGGGGTTGCTTGGAACTGCCGGCACATTGGGTATGGCAAGCGGCCCTGCTATTGGCGGAACACTGGCAAATGCTTTTGGACTCGATGTTATGTTTTACTGTTCATCTGCGTTTGGTATACTTTCCATTCTTATACTCGCGGGCATTCGTGAGACTTTACAGGAAAAGCAAACCTTTCATGTTTCAATTCTGAAAGTTGAGACAAGCGATCTGTTCGAACCACGCGTACTGGCTCCGTGTATAGTGATGGTATTGAGCGCCTATGCTTACGGTGCTATGTTCACCATTATACCAGATCTTGGTGAATTTATGGGTATCAAAAACAAAGGTTTACTTTTTACATATCTGACGGTAGCATCTTTTCTTGTAAGGCTTATCGGTGGCAAGGCTTCTGATCTCTGGGGACGCAAACCCGTACTTCGTTTGTCCACTAGCCTTATCGTTGTATCCATGCTGATCATCGCTTTTGCGGAATCCAAACTCATGCTCATTGCAGGCGTAACGCTATATGGTTTCGCACAAGGCGCCACCTCTCCTACGCTGCTCGCGTGGGCAACCGATCTGAGTCACGCACATCACAAAGGCCGCGGCATTGCTTCACTATATATATTTATGGAATTAGGAATTGGTGTAGGGGCATTTATGTCAGGCCTGATCTATAGTAATGACGCTGCCAACTTTGCTTTTACGTTCAGCGTGTGCAGTTTTCTAGCAGCATGTGCCTTCCTGTTTTTAACGTTCTTCAAATCGTCTGCTAAAGCTACCTCATAGAAAATGATGACCGGTCGTTTTTATGGCCGATTCATTTTTTATTTTTAGAGATGATTTCAAAAAGATACCTCCTCTCACTTCTACTTATTCTATTGTTTAAAGTCAGCTTCGCGCAACAGAAGCAAGTAGCGATTACATTGGACGATGCACCGTTTTCAAGTTGGAGTGAACGCACACCACTCAAAGTCCTTGAAGACGCGAATACAAAAATACTTCATGCTATCAACCGCTATACGGTTCCGTTATGCATCTTTATCAATGAAAATACGCTGATAAAAGAAGGAGAAACGGATGCGCGGATCAAGATACTGAGACAATGGTTGTCCAATCCACTAATAACTCCGGGTAATCATTCTTACAGCCATCCCAACTACGCCAACATGGATGCATCTGCATTTCAGGACGAAATCATTAAAGGCGAAGTAGTCACAAAAAAAATACTCGAAGGCACAGGACGAACATTGCAGTATTTCCGTTTTCCGTTCAATGCCCTTGGCCGCGACAGTATAACGAAAGCTGTTATGCAGGATTTCCTGAAAACGAAAAGCTATATATCAACCCCATTCACCATCGAAAGCTCCGATTATCTTTTCAATACGCTCTATCAACAGGCGCTTGATAAGAATGACAAGACACGAGCAAAAGCTATAGCAGATGCCTATATCAGTTATACCATCGCTTCATTCGATTACTTCGAGACATTGTCACAACAACAGTATAAACGCCAGGTCCCGCAGGTTTTTCTTGGACACGTTAATGCGCTTCATGCTGATTGTTTCACTACGTTGATCGAACAACTTCAAAAGAAAGGATATACTTTTATAGATCTTTCCACAGCATTAAAGAATGACGTGTACAAGCAGCATGATTATTATGCTGGTCCGTATGGATTCTCGTGGTTTTACCGCTGGGAACGCGACACACAGAAAAGAAAAAAACTATTACAATCACAACCTGAACCGCCTGACGAGATTTACCAGCAATACCTCAAAGCCATTCGCACAGTACCGGCTAACTAATTATATATTCACATGAAAGTATATATAGCATCTTTCCTTGTTCTTGCATTTATACTCAGCGCATGTGCAAAGAAAAACTCTGAACGGCCGGCAACTGCAAATACATCGTCCGAAAAACCAGTCGGTATGGTATGGATACCCGGCGGAGAATTCACCATGGGCAGCGATGAGCCTGACACCTATGAACATGAACGCCCTGCACACGGTGTGCGAGTAAAGGGTTTCTGGATGGATGAGACCGAAGTTACCAATGAACAATTCCGCATCTTTGCAGAGTCTACGCACTATATAACAGTAGCCGAACGAAAACCCGAATGGGAAGAACTCCAAAAACAACTCCCTCCCTATACGCCCAAACCACCCGACAGTTTACTGGTGCCTGGAGCGTTGGTGTTCGAAGCGCCTCATGGTACGGTTATGCTGAATGATTTAAGTCTCTGGTGGAAATGGACAAAGGGTGCCGATTGGAAACATCCCGAAGGACCGCAGAGCAACCTCGAAGGCAAATGGCAACATCCGGTAGTACATATAGCGTACGAAGACGCAGCAGCCTACGCGACCTGGGCTGGCAAGCGATTGCCCACTGAAGCAGAGTGGGAGTTCGCATCGCGAGGCGGCAAACAACAAACAAGGTATAGCTGGGGAAATGAAGTTAAACCTGGAGGGAAATTAATGGCGAATACATTTCAGGGAAGTTTTCCCTCCGGTAATTTGAAAGAAGATGGCTTCGAAGGATCGTCTCCCGTTAAGAGCTTCCCTCCGAACGAATACGGATTATACGATATGATCGGCAATGTATGGGAGTGGACAAGCGACTGGTACGATCCCAGTTACTACACAACACTTGCACAAAATGCAGTAACCGTAAATCCGCAAGGACCTGCAAAATCCTTTGACCCAAACGAACCATACACACAGAAGCGCGTAACAAAAGGCGGC
Source organism: uncultured Chitinophaga sp. (assembly GCA_966211525.1). Lineage (GTDB taxonomy): Bacteria > Bacteroidota > Bacteroidia > Cytophagales > Cyclobacteriaceae > Ohtaekwangia. Next base: position 51,941 of record CBIHOZ010000032.1, read on the forward strand.
TCTTTTTTATGCGCCAACAACTACTGTCTCAACTACCGCCCGAGCGCGCGACAAGGCACTGCATTTGACAGCGGCCAGTCGCACATCGGTTTCCGCTGCGTTAAAGACAATGAGTAAACTATATATATACTTTTAAAAACGTTTTATTAAATTTGATTTAATCACGGGGCGTAGCGCAGCCCGGTAGCGCGCCACGTTCGGGACGTGGAGGTCGTAGGTTCGAATCCTGTCGCCCCGACCTGAGTGGACGATGGAGAAAAAAAATCTTCACGTCCACTTTTTTTATG
>CBIHOZ010000033.1:0-51911 GCA_966211525.1 uncultured Chitinophaga sp.
GATGATGATCCGGTTCGCGAAACCCAATATACACCCGTGAAGATGGAAGCCGGTGATACATCGGTTGAACTTCAATACAACGCAGCCGGTGAATTGACGCACTCCGTAACCAAGCAAAAGGCGCTGAACGATGTGGTGCTTACGAGTACCCTGGAGTATATCTATAAAAATGGAAGAATAGACAGTGCTGCCAGCGATGCAGGTTTCCGCGTGTCGTTCAAGTATACGGGTGATAAAATTGTACGAGCAGAAGAATATATCAATGAGACCTGGGTAGAGCGCCACACATTCGCATACGATGAGAAGGGAAGACTGAAGGAATCAATCAGGTTGCAGGATATACCGGAAGAAGGTGGAATAACACCCGTGCAAAAAAGTACATATCTATATGATGAACGCGATAACCTGGTTGCGCATGATTATTATTACTACTCTCCCGGTAAGGAAGACTTTGTGCTGCTTACGGTGTCGCGAATGAGTGATTACGACACGCAGCCCAATGCAGAAGATCTCTTTTCACCACATCCGTATAATCCGTATGTAAAGTTCAGAAAAAACAATCCGGGTAAGATGATTGTCACCAACGCTGCCGGCCTTGGTAAAACAGAGTATACGTTTACCTATACATACAATGCAGGAGGTTACCCGGTAAAGAAGGATGCTTCCGTATTGTTCGATGGCGTGACAACAACTTCGGAGACCCGGTATTTCTTCACGGAAGAATAACTCCGCCAACGCAATAACTTCGTTATCATCAACGCAGAATCTGTATCTTGCACCGTATGGTGTTTAAGAAGATTCTGCGTTTCGTTTTAATTGTACTCCTCTCGGTCATCGTACTGCTGCTGGTGTTTGTAGGCATCAGCGTTGTTCCGTTGAAGCGTACCCCGGTACAAGAGAAGCCCGCGTATACTACCATGATGAGCCGGTTGGACAGTCTGCATCCGGAGATTGCGCGGAGCACAAAAGGTTTTTCGGTAGGCTTCGCCAAAGAAAGTATAACACCGGCTGCTCCGGTAGCATTGGCCGGCTATGGCAATCGCCTGGGTAAAGTATATACTTCTATACTCGATTCGATTTATGTACGCACGCTGGTAGTTGACAATGGAGTGCAACGTGTGGCTATTGTCAGTGCAGATCTTCTGATTATTCCTCCTACGGTTACGGCTTTGCTGGAAAAAGAATTACCTGCTATAGATTTCTCGATCAATAACACATATCTCGGTGCTATACATACGCATAACAGTATTGGTAACTGGGGCGAAGGTGTAACGGGTATTATGTATGGCGACTATGAAGATTCCATCGTTCACTTTATCGCTGACAGAATCAAGAAAAGTATAGTACGTGCCTCCCAAAATATACTGCCGGCATCCATTCGTAAAGGATCTATACCAGTGCCCAATGCAGTGCGAAACCGACTGATCAAAACCGGTGGTATAGATTCGTTACTTCGCGTGATTGAAGTACAACGAAGCGATAGCTCAAAGTTGTTACTCATGAGCTATACCGCGCATGCAACCTGTTTATTCTCACGTGATCTTGAATTGTCCCGCGACTATCCCGGAGAATTAGTAGATGACATGGAAGCATCCGGGTATCGCTTTGCTATGTTTATGGCTGGTGCTGTCGGGAGTCACAAGAGTAATCCGCCTGAGTATGGTAAACCTTGTATTGAGTGGATGGCGGATGAGATAAAATCAAAATATATAGCGAAGCATACCGTATTACAGCCTGTGAAAGATTCAACGTTATTCATGCTGCGTGTTCCCCTCGAACTTCCTGCTGCCGAAGCCAAGATCGCCAAAGACTGGCAGCTTCGTCCGTGGTTATTCAAAGCAGCTTTCGGTGAATATCAAACGTATCTCACAGCCCTTCGCATAGGCGACATCATCATGATGGGTACACCTTGCGATTACTCCGGAGAACTCACACCACCGCTCGATTCACTCGCAAATCAAAAAGGTGTCAGTGTAATGGTAACAAGTTTCAACGGGGGATATATAGGCTATATCACCGCAGACCAATACTATGATCGCGACCACTACGAAACCCGCCTCATGAACTGGTACGGCCCCGGCAATGGAGACTATATGACGGAATGCCTGGAGAAGCTGGTTGATACGTGTGCACGTTGATACGTGTGTACGTATGTGTGTTGATGTGTTCATGTGTTGAAGTGTTGGTGTTGATAGAGCGCGTTGCGCGATTGTTTATTACATACCATCAACACTTCACGTATATATTATATATCACTGTGCGTAGCACTCCACCAACCTCAACACCTCAACACCTCAACACTTCAACACAAAAACAACATACACACCTAAACACGTACACACTTAAACACCTAAACACTCCTCCATGCTTTTGCTGCTCTCACGAAACCGTAGCGTACTCCGATGTTCTCGAGGGTGATGTCGTTTATTTCGGTTTCGACTGAATATTGAAGGGTGGTGAAATCTTTGGAGTATACATCGTAGCAGCACCACCAGGTGTTGTCGCCGATGTTGTGTACTACGCGCATGGTAGTTGCGTTTCGGAAATCGTACAGGCCGATCTGCTGACCTGTCTGGTCTTCCATCTCGAATGTCTCGAAGAATACTTGTTCTACTACTTCTCCTCCGATCACCAGCGAATCAAACCTGACTGTGTTATGTTTTTTGATCTCATCGCTGGAAAATATAGTATTGAATATTTCGATGGCTTGTTGGGGAACATCGGGATATAAACCGAGAGCCGATTCATCAACAGCACTTTTGTTGGCAACAAAGTAGTCATATAGCTTGTCCCGGTCGATGTGACTGTTAACACGTTTTTCACTCGGATCGTAGCTATATAGTTCGTTCGGCAAAACATCCCGTATCGGATGTGTAAGCGGCACCGGGTGCTCATGCAGTGTTTCTATATTGCCATCATCGTCTGCAAACTGGATTATAGTTTTTATACAATGGGTATGCACAAAGAATCCATTTTCGATCTTGCGAAGATACATTTCAAAATCATCGGCAAAGATAATCGTGGCATCTACTTCATTGCATTGGAGTGATCCGTGGTTATAGAAGCCGTAGAGTAATTCACAATGGATGCGGTTACAGTAGAACGCAGTTCCCGCCAGGTATATATTCTTGGCTTGCAGCGTTCCCTTTACCATTATGTATGGAGAGAAATCTGTATCATAGCTCCAGAAGTAAGTGTTGATTTTAAGGTCTTTCAGGAAGATGAAGCCTGCAATATGCCAGTCTTCTTCACCTTCATTACTCACCTCAAATGTTTCCATCGTTACATCGTCTTCGGCCAGCAGGAAGTATACTTTATCGTTGGAATGCCCGTAGCCTATATCTTCGAGTAATGTATAGGCCGGGTCTGACGTACCCGGCCGGAGTATATCTCTTACAAGTTCATCGGCTTGCCGGATCGTAATTACCCTGAAGCTGTATCCGTTAAATGTAAAATATTTATCAGTCAGCTCCTCCTGTTGGGCAAGCTCTTCGTAATACGATTCCGTATCACTCTCCGTGAATTTACTGCCGAGAATGTGACTGAGTACATCTTCGGGATTGGTGAACCGCTCGTTATCATCGTAAATCTTTTTCTCGAACTTTTTCCAATACTTTAATGCTTTTTCCAGGTGGTCGACTTCATAGGTTTCGAGGTAACGACTGCTGAAATACGGAGATTCGCCAGCGTGATTGTGAGGTTTATATCGCACGCGCACATACGGTGTTGCAGATGTATCATCAGTCACCACGTCAAACTGATACCCCTGCATGTCGAAGTTATCTTGTACGGTTGGCAGTAACGGAAATGTTTTACTGCTTCGTTGTTCCATCAGTTGTATGCGGTCGTAGTAATCTGTGTTTACACGAAATGCATAGTGAAAATTACCTTGCCAGTAACCATTACGCTCACCGTCATTGTAGTCATTATACTTGTCTCTGATCAGCGGGAGCGAAAGTATATTCTGTATTTTCTCTACCGTTACCGTTTCCGCGATGGCATCGTTTATCTTCTTAACGTTCGCCTTCTTGAGATTCTCAATGAATTCTACCCGTTTCAAAAGTGCCGGCCAGTAATGGCTCGCCAGATTCTGATAGGCCGCTGGAGCGTTGGCATCCAACGTATACCACTTACTTTCTTCAGCAGGATCATCGCTATAGATAATGGAAACATTGTCGTCCTGCAGCTTGATGAAAAGCGAATAAACATTGTCCTGCAGTAAATATATACTGTTGCCGCGCTGTTGTCCCAACATATCATACGGGCGTGTGATAGTAGCTTTTACGTCATCGATATAGAGTATCAGCTCATATTTATCTTTCGGTATAAGTTTGGTAGCCATAAGCCTGTTGATATTCGCAGCATTAGCTTCGAAGTTGCCAAACACCGAGACTACAGGTGCTACCGGTTTGCGTTTCTTCAGAGGTGATTTACCTTTGTGCAACAGCGCATACATACCGGTGCGCAGGAATATCAGCGAATCGTCATCTTCATCATATTCATAACAACCATCCTGTAAAATGGACTCAACGTCTTCCGTTGTAATATCCTGCCAGTTGCCATCTTCGTCCCAATTGGAAATGTGGGTGCTCCACTGCTTATTGCCGTTTACGTTAATATGATACTCATCCGTTTCAATAAAAACATTTGCTTGGGCATGACCGTGTACGGTGAGGTCGCCATGGTTGTAATGACCCCAGAACAATTCGCGTACTTCAAAATTTCCGCCAACGTATATTTCTTGTCCGCCAACAATGAGACTACCGGCAGAAAGATCTCCCGTTACGATAATGCCGCACGATCCATCTGTCTCTTCGTTATATGCATACTTCTTAATATCCAGGTTCCCTTCAACAAAAACCACAACTATATTTTCATTGTTAAACGGTTCATCCAGTACCAGGGCGTCTACTTCAATATTGCCGCTGGCGTATGCGGCAAAACTGCTGCCAAGGTCTTCCGCTTTCCAGTGTGTACGCATCAGGCTATCGGTGGGAAGTTTGTCGAAAATCTGACTCAGCGGTACGATCGTAAATGGCTTCATATATAGTTTAAGTCCAGGTTTAAAATAAAGTAAATTATCTGAGAGTTGTTTGTTCGATGCGCAGAATATATGCGTGTATTTTTGATAGCATTCTTATTCGTAATATTGTGTGTTCTGTGAAGTAAACATGATGGCGCTGTGATGCTTTCATGAAATACTTTTTAGGTGCAGAACACAAATGCATGTCAATTCCGAGTTACCCTATATTGGAAGTAGTACCGTCTCTCCGGAGTCACCTCGAAAATCAGAACATTGTTATTCTGCAGGCTCCGCCCGGTGCCGGTAAATCTACCGTGTTGCCACTGGAGCTGATGAACGAAGCGTGGCTGAACGGTAAGAAAATTATCATGCTTGAGCCCAGGCGACTTGCCGCGAAATCGGTAGCACAGCGTATGGCTGGTATACTCGAAGAAGATATAGGGGAGCGTGTTGGGTACCGTGTGCGTTTCGAAAGTCGCGTCAGTAAACAGACACGCATTGAAGTTGTAACCGAAGGTATACTTACGCGCATGTTGCAAACGGATAACAGCCTCGAAGAAGCCGGCCTTGTGATCTTCGATGAATTTCACGAACGAAGTTTACATGCTGATCTGGCACTGGCGTTATGTCTGCAGGCACAGCAGTTGCTGCGTGATGATCTTCGTATACTCATTATGTCGGCAACACTGGATGGCGAACAACTCTCATCCTTGCTGAAAGCACCTATTGTGACATCGCAGGGAAAACAATTTCCTGTAACGATAAAATACCTGGGCGATGATCCCTATACACCGATAACGACACGCGTAGTAAAAGCCGTACAGAAAGCCTTGCGCGAAGAAGACGGTGATGTGCTGGTATTTCTCCCGGGCGCAGGGGAGATTGTGCGTGTACTCACGCAGTTGGAAGCAGAAGGTATAGATGCCAGTCTGCATCCGCTATACGGAGACCTGCCGTTTCAGAAGCAACAGGAAGCTATACTGCCGCATCCGTATGGTAAACGAAAGATTGTAATCGCTACATCTATAGCGGAGACATCGCTTACGATAGAAGGTATACGGGTGGTGATTGATTGTGGTCTGTCGCGTGTTCCTAAATTTGATCCGCGCAGTGGACTTACCCGGTTGGACACGGTGCGTGTTACGAAAGATGCTGCGGATCAGCGTGCAGGTCGTGCCGGACGATTGGCTGCCGGTATAGGATATAGGTTGTGGAGCGAATCTGTACAGGCTACATTAACTGCGAATCGTACACCGGAAATTTTAGAAGCTGATCTCGCACCGCTCATGCTCGAATTGAGTCAGTGGGGCGTTAAAGATCCGCGCGAGCTCACATGGGTTACACCGCCACCGGCCGGTACTGCCAACCAGGCGAAAGAACTATTGCAGCAACTGGATGCTATTAGTCAAGGTATAATTACCACGCGCGGTAAAGAAATGTTGAAGCTGCCTACGCATCCGCGTATAGCCCACCTGTTGCTAGAAGCATCGGGTAAAGCATCGACTTCTCTGGCAACAGATATAGCGGCTATATTGGAAGAACGCGATCCGCTGGCGAAAGAGTCGGGTGCAGATTTAGCATTGCGTGTAGAGGCCTTGCGAAAATGGCGTAAAGGGGAAAAGCATTTTGCTGACCGAAGCGTACTCGAAAGAATCGAACGACTCGCATCGAACTGGCGAAGGATACTGAAGGTTGATATTGACAATACTATACCGCAGGATACGGAAGTGGGACGTTTACTCGTAGCGGCTTACCCGGAACGTATTGCACAGCAGCAAGGTAAACATAGCGAGCGGTATAAACTCGCCAACGGACGCATCGTAAAGTTACAGGAGCATGATCCGCTCATGCGTGAGTCGTGGTTATGCGCGGCACAGCTTGATGCCGGAAGCGGTGAAGGAAAAATATTTCTGGCAGCAGCACTGCAGACAGCAAACCTGGTAAAACTGGCGCACGAACAGCAGGCAATCCGCTGGGACGATGAACGAAATATAGTGATCGGTATAACAGAGAAGCGAGTAGGTAATCTGGTGCTTGAAAGTAAACCACTCGCAGCTATACCCGAGGATAAACGAATTGATGTGCTGTGCAGTATGATTCAATCGAAAGGATTAAAAGCGATCGGCTGGACAGATGCTCAATACGAATGGCAGGCTCGTGTGATGAGTATAAAACAATGGCGTCCGGAAGAAGCGTGGCCTGATGTGCGCGAAGAAAACTTACTGGAAACAGTAGCGGTATGGCTGGCTCCGTTTCTTACAAACATCAACAAACTCAGCGAGCTCCAGCGACTCGACTGGCATGCTATACTTCCTTCACTACTGCCGTGGGAACTAGGTAGCAAACTCGATGCACTTGCCCCGGTAAGACTAAAAGTTCCAAGTGGCTCCATGATACAACTCAATTACTTTGAAGATGCGCGCGCTCCGGTAATGGAAGTGCGCTTACAGGAAATGTTCGGTTTATCGGAGACGCCTGTCATCAATGAAGGCCGCACCAAAGTATTACTTCATCTACTTTCACCGGGCTATAAACCTGTACAGGTAACACAAGATCTGAAAAGCTTCTGGCAAACCACCTATCATGAAGTACGCAAGGAATTGCGCATGCGTTACCCGAAGCACCACTGGCCCGAGGATCCGTGGACAGCGGAGGCCGTTCGCGGAGCGAGGAGACGTGTTTAGGTGTTTACGTGACTATGTGTTTAGGTGTTTACGTGGGTACGTGTTTACGTTGGATTTTGTGTTGAGGTGTTGGTGTGTTAAGGTGTTGAGGTTGGTGGAGTGCTACGCACAGGTGTTATATATATATGTAAAAATCAGGGAGGGAGCATATATAGCTGTATAAAAAAAAGTGTTGATGTTATGGATTAAACAATCGCGCAACGCGCTCCATTAACACCAACACCTCAACACCTCAACACAAAAACGTACCCACATACCCACCTAAACACATACACACGTTTCAGTCTTCGCGCTCGCGCTTGATCTTCACACGTGCCTGTGGTCCTACCTGAATCGGTACTTTTTCTACCTCGAGGTTGGCGGCTTCTATACCGTATAGCTCTTCGGTGCTGAGACTATATTCTTTAAGCAATCTATAGCCTTGTATAATCAGGCGATCGAAGGAAGAAATCTCGCTGTCCGAAGAAGCCCATGAGTGCAGGATAATGAATTTGAAATCCGCCATCATGCTATACTTGTGCAGGGAAGGGTAGGAGCTGGTAAGGTCAATCTCACCGGCATCGGCCATCTCGTGAATGATTTTATTGAATAGCAGATTTACCCTGTGGTTCGTCTTGAATCCGAGTTTGATCCGGACGAAGAAACATCGCTTGGGAATGATCGTGTCTACTACATATTTACTGGTAAACGGACTGTCCACCGTATCTACGTGAACAAACCAGAATACATCGGCCCGCTTCGGTCTTTTCTTGAAGATCGAGTATATAATGTTTGAATCTATATAGCGCTTGCTGTCGGCCATGGCGAGATATACCAGGTTGCTCGCTTCTTTCGGTACCGTGGTATCGGCCTGCAGGTCCTGGATCATACCCACATAGTGCTTCAGGTCGACAAACTCGGTGTGACGTTCGCGCAGCCAGCGGGCATGCAGCAGTACATACATCATTACAAAGAATAGTACTGCGATGAGGAATGTGAACCATCCGCCATGATGAAACTTATCGAGGTTCGATACGAGGAACATCCCCTCGAGTGAGAAGAAAAGTATAGCGAGTCCCAACGAACGGAACTTCGATTTTTTGGCAGTCATGAAATAGAATACCAGCAGCGAAGTAGTCATGAGCATGTTGATCATGATCGCCAAACCGTAAGCGCCTTCCATCGCAGCCGATTCTCTGAACATTAATACCACCGCTATACATCCGGCCAGTAAGATCCAGTTGATAGCCGGTATATATATCTGTCCTTTTACGGTGCTCGGATAGCGCACACGGGTGGAAGGCCAGAGTTTCAGCTTCATGGCTTCGTTCACCAGTGTAAATGTACCGGAGATCAATGCCTGGCTTGCAATGATCGCAGCCATGGTGGCAATGATGATACCGAAGATGAGGAACCCTTCGGGGATGATGGCATAGAATGGAATTTTATCTCCGAGCTTCGTACCCTGGTGATCGAGCAGCCAGGCACCTTGTCCGAAGTAGTTACAGAGCAATGCAATCTTTACATACGCCCAGCCTACACGTATATTTTCTTTTCCGCAGTGTCCTAAGTCAGAATATAGTGCTTCCGCTCCGGTAGTACAGAGGAATACCGCTCCCAGTAACCAGAACCCTTTCGGATACTCGGCAATGAGGTGATAGGCATAGTATGGATTGAGCGCCCGGAATATCTGCGGGTGATCATAAAACTGGATGATCCCAAATATAGCAATGGTAAGAAACCAGATGGTCATGATGGGACCGAAGGTCTTGCCGACTACACTGGTACCAAACTGCTGGAATACGAACAGCGCGATCATGATGGCAATCACAATGGACACCGTTGGTATTTCGGGGTTGAGTATACGCAACCCTTCTATAGCAGACGACACACTGATGGCCGGAGTAATAAATCCATCGGCGATCAGGGTACAGCAACCGATCACTGCCGGAAAAATTACCCATGCCGCTTTATACCTTCTTACGAGTGCATACAAAGCAAAAATCCCACCTTCACCTTTGTTATCCGCATTGAGTGCGAGGTATACATATTTAAGGGTGGTGACGAGCGTGAGTGTCCAGAAAACGCAGGAGAGTCCTCCCAGGATCAGGTCTTCATTTATAGTTTGCGTGCCAACGATTGCTTTGAATACATACAACGGAGATGTACCTATATCTCCGTATATAATTCCCAGCGATACGAGAATGCCCCCAACGGATAAAGGTGTAAGATGTTTATTTGCCGAATCAGCCATATTTATTGTGCGCAGCCTTTAAGACGCGCGATGATTAGTCTGTTGCTCTTGGTGTACGGGATGTAACTCGTCAGTCCCATCCGGACCAAGAGTTTATCGAGGAAGTTTGTAACTGGCAGCATACGGGTAAACTTCCATACCAACCGGTTCATGGCCGGATGAAAGTTCGATACATTGCCGGGGAAAATCTTTGGTGTTTTACCGCTGATTACGTTCCCGATCATATATACATTTACTCCTTTCTGCACGAGATACTTCCCTGTGTTGTGTGAAGCTTTGCCAGCTATACCCTGTACCAGCCGTGGAGTTGCTTCCACAAGATGACGCAGGGAACGTTTCTGCTTACCGATGTATGTATAAAAAGAGGATACTATAGTAGTGTTAGATTGCAAGCCCGGGTATAGGAGAGCGCGGTGAGAAGATTGACTATATACTACCGGAATGTTTTGTTTTTCTGATACTTTCGATTCGTTATGTACCCCCAGTCCACCCGTACCACCACCAATCATGACGACACGGGGCTTGCCCGGATCTGCAATACGCGAGTGCGTGGTAATTAACGTGGGCATGTATATAGGGGCGAAAGTTTCTAAAAACGGTCGCAAATTTAACCCCCTTCCTGCAATCACAAAAAGGAAAAAGAAAGAATGTTCAGGAGACTGATCATCGTAATTTTCGTCTGTTTGGCGCAGTTCTAAAATAATTTGTGACGGGGTAATTACAACGCTGCCAAATCAGGTGTATTTTTGTTTAATAACCTCAAAAAAATCATTTATGATTAGAAAGCTTGCTTACGCCCTGCCTATCGTTGTTATGATAGCCAGCTGTGACACAAAAGAAAAAGATGCGTTACGGTCGCAGGTAGACTCGCTCAAGGTAGAACTTGAGACCAGCCAGAAGATGGCTGAAACGTTAACCGAAGTTGGTACACTGATGGACTCTATTGATGCCAGCCGTCAACTCCTCCGGGTTAATATGGTTGAAGGAACAACCTACGAAGACTATACTTCACGGATGAAAGACATTAACGGCTATGTGAAGGATACACAACGTAAACTGGATGAACTTGACAAATCACTCGCATCTTCCAAAGCCAAGAACAGCGCTAATGCCAAGTTGATCAAGAACCTTCGCGAGCAACTGGAAAGCAAGACTCAGGATATAGCTGCTTTGCAGGAGCAGGTTGAAAAATACCGCAGCGAAAATCAAAACCTGATCACTACGGTAAGCATGCAGGAAGCTGAGCTGGCAGACAAGCAAACACAGATCGAAGCTAAAACACAAGAGCTCGCATTGATCGAAGCGCGTGTACAGGAGCTGATGATCCAGAGCAAAATGTCTGAAGCCGATGCATACTTTGCAAGAGGCCAGGCTGTAGAGGAAGCAGCAAACCGCACCAAACTTGCTCCGCGCAAGAAGAAAGAAACATACCGCGAAGCTGTAGAACTCTATAAGAAAGCTCTCTCCCTCGGCAAGAACGAAGCCCAGGATAAGATTACTGAGTTAGAGAAGAAACTTTAACGTTGGTGGGTGTTTAGGTGTGTACGTGTTTACGTTCAGAGATATACCAAACGTAAACACGTACACACGTACCAACCTAAACACACTACTTTAGAACCACTTCTTATGCCGGAAAAAGGCCAGCATCACGGCAACTACAGCGATCATTACTCCCCATACGCCGTAGTAGCCCCACTTCCATTGTAACTCGGGCATGTGATCGAAATTCATTCCATACACACCCACTATAAACGTTAGCGGTATAAATATAGTGGAGATCACCGTGAGTACTTTCATTACCTCGTTCATCTTGTTGTTCATCGCGTTCATGTGAATATCCGTAAGGTTGGATACCAGGTCTTTATAGGTATCCAGCGAGTCGGTAATGTGTATCACATGTTCGTATACATCCGAGAAAAAACGAAGGTTTTCTTCTTTCACAAAATCAGATTCTCCTTTTACAATTTTACTCAGGGCATCGCGCAGGGGAAACAATGCCTTGCGTAGAAAGATGAGTTCCTTTTTCAGGTTTTGTATCTCAGTAAAGGTCCGTGTAGACGGGTTCTGATATACTGTTTCCTCGGTCTCATCGATCAGGTCACCAATACGATCGAGTACATTATAGTAATTATCAACAATGATATCGATGAGCCGGTATAGCAGGTAGTCGGCTTGCTTCTTGCGCACCCGGCCCTGGTCGAGACGAATGCGTTCGCGAAAGCCATCAAACCAGTCTCCTTCTTTTTCCTGGAACGAGATCAGGTAATCTTTACCCAGCACAAAGCTGATCTGTTCATAGTCAATCGCTGTACCTTCAATACGGTATAACATCTTCAGGGTGAAGAAAAGATAGTCGTCAAACTCTTCGGCCTTCGGGCGCTGATCGCTCAGTACATCATCGATCAAAAGTGAATGCAGACAGAAGTGCGACTGTATCTTCTCAATGATATCCTGGTTATTAAGACCATCTACGTTGATCCAGTTAACCCGGTCTTTCTTGATATTTGTGAAGATCGTATCAACAGATGTAGCGGTATATTTATCATACAACTCCCGGTTATAGGATATCAGCTCAAGTATCTCGCAGCTTGCCGGTTCGGAAGTAGTGGGAGTGTTTTGCGGGTTCATTTAGTTTCGGGTAGCGTTATTATCTTTGATATAGACCATCCGTTGCGGATAGGCGAGTGAGATACCGGCTTCGTCAAATCTTCGCTTGGTATTTTTCAGTACATCGCATTTCAGGTTAAACCCATCCGAAGGATTCCGGGCCCAGCCATAGGCACGCAGTTGCATCGCGCTTTCGGTAATGTTTATCAATCGTACGTTTACCTGGGGTGTACCGCTTTCAATTTCTTCGTGCGTTCGGTTGTCAACACAATCCGGGTGCTTCATCGTTTCCTCCTGCAACATCCGCATAGCCTGGTCTACATCGCTGTCGAATGAGACACCCATCTCTATAAAAATACAAAGGTTCTCGTGCGACAGGGATGAGTTGATGATGGTTTCATTGTTGATAACCGAGTTCGGTATAACAATACGCCTGTTCTCAAAGTCTTTGATAACAGTATGGCGCAGCGTTATATCTTCTACATCACCACTATATAACTGACCTACACGAACGCGATCGCCCACACTGAAAGGCCTGAACATCACAATAAAAATACCGCTTACTATATTGGAGAAAGCCGACTGCGAAGCAAAACCCACGATGGCCGCCAGCACACCGGCACCTGCAAACAGGGCCGTACCATAACTCTTGAGCTTGGGTATGGAATTGAAAATAATAATGAGTGCAATGATATAAACGATAAACTCGACAGCATTTTTCAGGAAATTATACTTGGTAGGATCTACTTTCAATTTGGTAGAGGCGCCCTTTACCAACCGCCCTATAATATAACGGAGCACCCGCGCAATGATAACAGCCACCACAAATACGATGATGGCGAAAAAGATATCGTTCCAGAAATTTCCAACAAGGTTCATGCGGCTAAATACGGCAGTTAACCGGCAATTGTCAAGAACCCGTGAACCGTTAATTGTTACAGGTTATACGTTGTCCGTTTGAGGCCCGGTTACTGGTAACAATTAACGGATAACGTATAACGATTCACGAATAACGGATAACGACTATATAACGTATGGGCCGAATTGCTTATACTTGCGCACATGTCTTTAAAGTTGGACAATATAAAGGCTCCGATTGCACGCGAGATGGAGGAGTTTGAGCAGAAGTTCAGGGCTTCCATGAAAACCCGTATACTCTTGCTCGATAAGATCATGAGCTACATTGTTAAGCGTAAAGGCAAACAAATGCGCCCGATGTTTGTTTTCCTGAGTGCCGGCACCTGCGGGCAGATCAGTGAATCGACTTATCGCGGTGCTTCACTTATCGAACTGCTGCACACCGCCACACTGGTTCACGATGATGTGGTGGATGAAGCTAACTATCGCAGAGGTTTCTTCTCGGTAAACGCACTTTGGAAAAATAAGGTAGCTGTTTTGGTTGGCGATTTTCTGCTCGCCAAAGGACTCCTGCTCTCAGTCGGTAACAAGGACTTTAACTTGCTCAGTATTGTATCGGATGCTGTGCGCGAGATGAGTGAAGGTGAATTGTTACAGATGGAGAAGTCGCGCAAGCTTAACATTACCGAAGATATATACTACGAGATCATCCGCCAGAAGACTGCTTCGCTGATTGCTTCGTGTTGTGCCGTGGGTGCGAGCTCGTCCGGTGCAGATGAAGAAGTAACCAACCTGATGCGCATGTTCGGTGAGAAGATCGGTATGGCTTTCCAAATAAAAGATGACTTGTTCGATTACGGTGAAGAAGAAATCGGAAAGCCCGTTGGTATTGACATCAAAGAGAAAAAGATGACGCTGCCACTGATCCACGCCCTGTCGAAAGCAAGCTGGCTGGAGAAACGCAAGATCATCAGCATCGTAAAGAACGAAAGCGATAAACCTAAAAAAGTAAAAGAGGTAATTGATTTTGTAAAGCGCTCGGGCGGTATTCAATATGCCGAAGAAGCGATGAATAAATATCACCGCGATGCCCTTCAGCTTTTAGACCGATTTCCGGAGTCTGACTATAAGCGGTCACTTATTCAGTTGGTGCAGTTTACGATTGATCGGCACAATTGATTAAGAAGTCAGGAGTAAGAAGTAAGAAGAGTCCTTAGTGAACTTCGTGTTCTTCTTTGTGTACTTTGTGCAATGGATTTATATAATAGCACACCCGTCTTTAAAGTTCATACTCCATCGGAGTACATTCAAACCCTTCCGATTTTAGAAGTATTTCAATATACACTTCCGATACATACCGGGAGGTAATGCGTAATACCTTATCACAATCATCCAGGTCGATTGTCCATTTTTTTATTCCGGCAACGCTGTTCATGGCCGTCTGAAGTGTTGGCAGATCGCGCTTGTCAACATTAGTTTTGAATAGCAGGATGTCCATAGTATATACTTTCCGTTATGGTTTTATATATCTCCAATGCAAATGTCAGAAATAGCCTACCGGGAAAACTTGATATTTGTTAAGATCGGAAGCGCTGCTGCAGATTTCGCTGCCTTGTTTCCGGAATGCAACGGTGCCATATAGCTCGATCTCATCACTGATGTCCCAGGATGATATACCACGGCCAATTCTGAAATCAGATCGTTTAATCGTGCCTTTGAATTCAAATTTCAGAAGTTTCGTTTCTTCATTTACAGTTGTCGAGCTGTGATTCGTTATTTCAAACACCACGTATTTGTTGATCCCGCACAGGCCGAGATTTCCAAACAGGAGATATTCGTTATCTCCGGTTTGTTCCCAATCTGTACTTTGAAAGGTGATCGTCCGGTATTCATTCACGCGAAAGCAGGATGAACCCTTGAACCTTCGTTCAATCCACGCAGTCTTTGCTTTCACACTGTCGGCATATATAGTCATCTTCAGCACAGCGGTGGAAAGATTACGCCCGGGTGAAAGCATGGCAGCATCAAAGTCGGTAAATATACCGTTGAGTGTTTCGCCCATCGATCGGTTAAGCGAAAAACGAATGGAAGAGTGCCTGCTGTCGGAGACATTGATTTGTGAAAGATGGTATCGGTTCATACTGATAAGCGATTCATGTTATATATATAGCCGATTATGAAATAGCCGGAGTCGTTTCGGGTTGTGAAGGCTGCCCTTTCCACCGGTCAATGATCAGGTATATAGCCGGCACAACGAACAGTGTCAGGATCATTGAGCTTGTCAGTCCGCCAATAATTACCCACGCCATACCGTTCTTGATTTCAGAACCCGGCCCTGACGAAAGCGCTATCGGCAACATACCGAGTATCATCGCGAGTGTAGTCATGAGAATCGGACGAAGGCGTTCTTTACCGGCTTCGATCAATGCATCTTTTACTGCATGTCCTTCACTCTTTAACTGGTTGGTAAAGTCAACAATAAGAATTGCGTTTTTGGACACGAGTCCCAACAACATGATCATCCCGATGATGGAGAATATATTGAGCGTTTCCAGAGTAAGCGCCAGTGCGAGCAGTGCACCGATCAACGCGACCGGAATAGAGAACAACACTACGAACGGATATATAATACTTTCATAAAGCGCTACCATGATTAGATATACCAGTACAATAGCCGTTAAAAGGGCAAGTCCCAAACTGCCGAAAGCATCTCCCTGGTTTTTTACATCGCCTAAATATTCAACTGTTATACCGGCTGGTATAGGTACCTGTTTTACTTTTTCCTTTATATCAGAAGCAACAGTTCCGGTAGGGCGGCCCACTACATTTGATTTTACGGTGATCGAATTTAACCGGTCGCTGCGTTGCAGTACACTTTCGCTTTGATTGTTACCAACATCAGCAAACTGACTGAGTAAAAATGTTTGTCCATCATTATTGGTAAAAGGCAGGTTTTGAACATCCGCTATATCAGACCGGTTATATTGATCCAGGCTTATCAGGATATCATATTCATTGCCGGCCTGTTTAAATTTACTTTTGTCATCACCACTAAAGGCATTTTGCAACGCACTGCCTACCTGACTGGCGTTGATTCCCAGCAGCGTCATTTTTTCGCGATTCAGTCTCACATATACCTGTTGTTTCTGATCTTTTACCGACAGCTCCACAAACTGTGTTCCCGGCACCGTGGCTACAATAGATTTATACTGCTCGGCTACCTTGCGTACTTCTTCCAGGTCAACACCTTTGATTGCAATCTGTATAGGTGCTGAATTGCTATTCCCGGTGATGGACACAGGCGATACAGAGACTTTAACACCCGGTATAGATGCGCTTAGTTTCTGCTGGATGCGAACACCAAAGTCTTCGGAAGAAATGTTTCGCTCGTTTACATCTTTGAGACTCACGGTAAGTTCAGCGAGGTTCGCGCTATTGCTGGTACCGGCTACACTTCCGGTAACAAATCCAATACTCGAGAATACTTTTTCGACTTCGGGACTTTGCAATACAATCTGCTCGGCCTGTTGTGTTACCATATTGGTTTGATAGATGGAAGCGGTAGGGGTGAGCTCAAGGCTTACCATGAGTTCGCCCTGGTCGCCAGCCGGTATAAATGCCGCACCGATAAATCCTTTTGCTACCAGCATGAGTGACGCCATAATCAGTATAATGACACCTGACAACAGGTAGCGTTTTTTGTGCAGCACAACGGCAAGGCTACTGGCATATATAGCCTTAATGGAATCAATGAAGCGTTCGAAGCCCAGGTTCAGTTTACCCCACCATGTTTTCGGATTCAGCTCTGCTATAGCTCCGAAGCGACTCGCGAGCATAGGTGTAATGGTGAATGACACAAACAAACTCATGAGTGTAGAGAATACTACCACGAGCGAGAACTCACGAAGTATAGCACCAATGATACCGCCGGATAATGCGAGCGGCAGGAATACAACAACATCCACCAGGGTAATGGCCATGGCGGTAAAACCAATTTCATTACGACCGTCCAATGCAGCTTTCATGCGATCGGCACCCATCTCCAGGTGACGGTTTATATTTTCAAGTACTAAGATCGAGTCATCCACGTGTATACCTACTACCAGCGACATACCCATCAACGACATCAGGTTAAGTGAGAAGTCCATCAGGTACATGGCAATGAACGTAGGGATAATGGAAGAGGGCAACGCCACCAGTACAAACAGCGAGCTGCGTACGCTATGAAGAAACGCGAGCATTACGATCGCCACGATCACGATCGCTAAACCAAGATCTTCAATGACCAGGTCTGCAGAACGAAGGGTATATATCGATTGATCGGACGACACGGTAAATTTCAGTTCTTCGCGGTTATACTGTTGCTCCATGCGCGCAAACGCTTTTCGTACTTCTTCGCTTACATTCACAGCGTTGGCATCCGACTGTTTGATGATCTGCACGCCGATAGATGGTAAACCATTTACGTGATTGATGGCCGTTGTGCGGGCGGTGGCATCAATAACTTCCGCTACATCCTTTAAATATATACTTCCTCCACCCGGACGCTGTTTCACAATGAGATCACGAATCTGCTCAACTGAATTTACGTTGGCATCATATTGAATGGACAGTTGCTCATTGGTTGTCTCAATTCTTCCGGCCGGAAAAGATTGATTTGCATACTTTACAGCATCTGTTACTTGCGTAATGCTCAAGCCGTATGCGTTCAGTTTTTCCTGGTTGATATTTACTTGTATCTCGCGTTCAACACCGCCAATAATGTTTACTTGTCCTACACCAGTAACGTTTTGTAACACCGGTCGAAGTTGTTTGTCTACCAGGTCGTATAAATTTCGCGGAGCGAGTCGCGAAGTTATACCGGCACGAATTACCGGTGTCTCTTCGAGATTTACTTTACTTACAACAGGACGATCAATCCCTTCCGGTAGATCATTTAACACCTGGTCTGCCTTGCGCTGAATGTTACGTTCGGCTTCATCTAAATCTGTTCCGCTTTTCAGCTGAATGGCAATCTGCGATACACCTTCCTGCGAAGTGGAGGTTATCTTATCAAGACCTTCCACGGAGGCAAAAGCATCTTCGAGTTTTCGCGTTACGGAAGTCTCAACTTCTGCTGCCGATGCACCGGGATATACTGTGCTGACGGAAACCGTAGCTACTTCTATTTTCGGAAGCAGGTTATAGTTCAGTTTAAAATAACATTGCACTCCGAAAAGAATGAGCACGGTAAATATTACAATGATCAGTAAAGGCCGCTTAACGGCAACTTCTGCTATTGACATGATTGCTTCTGTTTAATGAGATATATGAACCGCACTGCCTTCTTTCAGGTTGATCTGGCCAGAGGTTACGACTACGTCACCAGTGCGCAGTCCTTCGATTACCTGGATGTTGCCGTTCACCTCTTTTCCGGTGCGAATAGCCTGCTGGTGTACAATGCTGTCTGATACGATATATACCGAAGCGTTACGTGTACTTTCCACCAATGCTTCGCGGGGTATGACCAGCATTCTCTCAGCGGTATTTTTAGAGAAATCAACATATACAAATGTGCCGGATCGCAGCAGCGAACGCTCGGTGTTGCTCATCATAATCTCCACACTATAGTTATGTGTTGCATCGGCCTGCGGACTTATAAAACTCACGTTGCCGGAAAATACTTTGCCAGGGTATACATCGGTGGTGATCTTCACCGGCTGGCCCTGGACAACCTGGTATACTTCACTCTCGGTCAGGTTAACAGCAACTTTCGCTTTGGAAAGATTGATGACTGTGGCAATCTCGCCCCCGCTATTTATATACATACCCTGCTCCGCGGACTTAACAGATATTATACCGCTGATGGGAGCTTTGATGGATGCATCATCGATACTCTTCTTGACCTGGTTCACTTCATTGAGCGCATCCTGGTAATTTTTGCTGATCTCGGTTACTTTCTCTTGTGTAGCCGCTTTGCCCAGCCAGAGTTCCGTATATACTTTCAGGTCGTTTTCGAGCTTGGCGGCATTCGTCTCGGCTTTTTGCAGATCGAGTTGCAAGGCACGCATATCCATTACTGCGAGCACTTGTCCTTCCTTTACATGATCGCCCAGCTCAAAGCGAACATGCCGGAGTATACCTTCACCCAACGCCAGTGCCTTCACTTCTTTAAACGGTGCAATGCTTCCGGTTTTGATCATGCTAAGCTCGAGCAACTCTTCTTTTGCTGTGGCAACTTTTACCGGTATGCGTACCGTTGCTTCCACAGACTTGTTTTTCTTCTCGTCAATTTTCTTCTTGTTTGCCGAAAGTTTGTAGGCAATCAGCACGATGATCAGCAAGCCCACGATGCTTATGATATAGTTACGTTTCATAGAAATTATTTATAGCGCCTGGTAAAAAGTCTTTAGTGTTCCCTGTGCCTTCTCCAGGTCAATCTTCGCCTGGAAAAAAGTGTATAATGAATTGAGGTAGTTACTCTGCGATTCCTTCAACGTCTGCTGCGCGTTGAGCCACTCGGTCAGGTCGGTGGTACCTTTCTGATATTGTAGGTCTATAGCCTCGAATGAAGATTGAGACAAGGCTATATTCTCTTTGTTGAGTTCGAGGTTCAGCTGTTCCTGCTTAAACTTTGCCTGGGCATTCCCTAACTCCATCTGGTATTTACTTTCCTGGAGGAGGAGGTTTTCATTTGCACTATGAAATTTATACCGCGCCTGACGGATCTGTGCATTACGTTTAAAATCAAGAATAGGAATGGAGAGCTTTAAACCGATAGCCGAGTACGATGCCATAGACGACCACGCTTTGTTCAGGTCATCACCAAAGCCTATGCTGCCATAGCGTGCATACGCGGTAAGTTTCGGGTATATCAGGTTTTTTAGTCTGCGCGCATCGATCTCGTTGAGTTTCTCCGTTACCTGTAAAAGTTTATAGTCTGTGAGGTTGCGCACGGAAGTTTCCTGTTGTACGTCCGCTGTTGGTATAATAAAGTCTGTGGCTTCGTCACTGGAAGATTTTACCTGTAGTTGATCCTGCATGGGAAATCCCATTTCATACTTCAACTGATTTTCAGATAAGATGAGATTGGTTTCTGCTACCCGGATCTGCGCAAGCGAGTTGTTATAGTTTACTTTTATTTTCTCCAGATCCTTCTGCAACGCTATACCTTTCTTTACCTGCTGTTCCGTGATCTCCATTTGTCCGCGGTAGGTTTCGCTGGAGGCACGCCATTGATCAAGTTGTTCGCGGTATACTGCTATCTGAAAATATGCAGTGCTTACATTGTAGATGATTGCCTCTTCACCTTTGGTTACATTGAGCTCCGCCTGCAGTTTATTATACCGGTTGGCTTGCAGACCGGTGATGAGTGATTTATCGAATATAGTTTGATCTAACTGCGCTACCGGGTTGATCTGGTAACGTTTTGTAAATGCTACTCTTATATCCGTTGGACTGAACACACCCGCAGGTATGATCGTCTCCTGCACTTTTATATTATCGTCCACTGATCCGGTTAATGTTACCGTGGGCAGATAGGCTGCCAGCGCCTCACGTGCCTTTGCATCAGCAACCTGTTTGTCGTTAGCGTATATAGCGCTGTTGTGGTTGTGTTTCAATCCGTACTCAATGCAAGTCTTGAGTGTCCAAACTTCCTGTGCATTTAATATACCCGGTAATAAAAAAAGTATACTTAAAAGAAATCTCCTGTTCATTCCTGTTTGTGTTTATTTTCCTTGTATGCAAGCCTGCATTTCAATTCAGGTTTTACATCTTGTCAGAACTGGTAACTGATGCCCGTCTGCACAATAATTGATTTTTGCTCGTAGGATATATTGGTATCACGTTTATTGAGGTCGGTGAATTTGTTGAAGCCGATTTTCTGATCCATATCGAAAGTCTGCAGCTTCTGCATAAATGTATACCCAGCCACTACACTCATCTTCCACCGCTGGCCAAGTACTACATCGTAAATGATACCGGCATTGGTTTGTTGCAGGTGTATATATTGTTCTCGTTCCTGCTCGTTCAGGCGGTACATGTTATTGCCGGCCAACCATGCCGTAGCACCCAGTGAGTGTGCATCCGATAATTTATACTTGAGCGAAGCGCGGGCCGGTAGTATAGCCGTGAAGACAAGGCGTTTGTTGATAGTCCAGTCAATATCCGGAACCGGTATCAGGAACGTGCCGGAGTATCCTTTTGTATACACGAGCGAAACGCCGTACTTGAATTTTCTGTTTTGATGTATACCGATCCTTGCACCCACCGTATATAGTATATCTTTCGATTCTATATCTTGTTTGTAGTCGGAGTTGATGGACGTTGAGCCGATAAACGAAAGGTTGGTGGCACGCGAAAACGAATAGTTGACGAGTAACGGAATGGTTATAGAGTGAAATGCGTTGCTCCCTATTTTTCGTTCATCCGAAAGTATTAGACCCTGGTAGCGTATGCCTGTTTTTACAAGTACCGGATGCTTCGTCTTGAAATTCTTATATACCGGTACGCTAACGTCCACGGTGGGCATTTGCATCGAAAATGTATGGCCGTCTGCTTTTACGGGAATATAGGAGTTGGTTACAGTAACACCTCCTAGTCGGGGTGCTGTGGTAACAAATCTTTTATGTACAATCGTATCCGTGCGCTGCTGAACCTGGCGGTCGTTTTTCGGTTCATTCGACTGCGCAAGGCATACAGCCGATTGCGCGAGTATAAGGCATGCTGTTACTATACTTTTAAAATGGTTTCTGTTTTTTGTAGTAGCTTCCATGTAAGGCGGTAAATTCTGGAAGCAAAAAAAGTATATATAGCCGCGCAGACGGGGCGTATTATACCAAACCCGGTGCATTTTCTACCAAATCCGGCTTTCACAGAAATTCAGATAGCGTAAGAATCGAACTTCGTATAATTTTGCAACTGAATTCAATAGTTCAGTACCAAAGACCAAGATTATCATGATTATAAATGATTCTCAAAAAGTAAGGAACAAGCGTATCATCAGCTTTCTTACGGAAGACCGGTACAGACTATTGCGCCACGCTACGTTTCTACTATCGTTCCTGCTTCTTCTCTGGCAGTCGCAGTTTTCGAATGCTTATCCCGGCATGTATAAGTACTATTCGCTGTTCTCTGCATACTTCTTTTTTGTGGCGATGGTGTATATCAATATATATATACTGGTTCCTTTCTTTTTCTTTCGGGGATTTTATATGTTATATCTGGCGCTGCTGGCGGTGGTGGCAATCGCTGGTTTATCCGCTATATCCTATGTTTTGAATATATACTTCCTCGAGCATCGCATTATCCATCAGCCCCGGCAGGTTCAGGGTTTTTATGAGGGCACGGTTATCTCTATTTGTGTTGTGCTTGTGACTACTACCGTAAAGCTTTTGCAGCGCTGGACAAAAGATACCGAGCGAATTGCCGAGTTGAACAACCTTACGTTGCGCATGGAGTTAAACGAATTGAAGAACCAGATCAACCCGCACTTTCTGTTCAACATGCTGAACAATGTAAAGGCACTGATCCGAACCGACCCCGATAAAGCATCTACGGTGATTGTAAAGCTGTCGGAGTTTCTAAGGTTCCAACTTTATGAAAATAGTGAAGATGAAACGTTACTTACTTCCGAGATAAATTTTTTGTCGAACTTTGTTAACCTTGAAAAGATCAGGCGCGATAAACTTTCCGTTTCACTGAAAAGTAATACGGAGCAGCGTGTATTGAACGGTATTTTTGTACCGCCAAACTTGTTTACCACATTCGTGGAGAACGCTATTAAACACAGTATAGATATTAACGACCGCGAAGCCTATATTAACATTCGTATCGAAGTCGGAAACAGGAAACTGCATTTTACCTGTAGCAACTCGGTAAGCAAAGAATACCCGGTTGCCGATAAGAAGAACAGCGGACTGGGACTTGCCAATATCAAAAGACGACTGGAGCTGTTATATGGTGATACCTATCGTCTCGATATTATTGATGCGGATCGCGAATATATAGTTAACCTCACTATTCCTGTATGACATGTATAATTGTTGATGATGAGCCGCTGGCGCGAGATGAAATGCAATCGCTGATACAGGAAGTATCGCAGCTTGAGATCGTGGGTAAATTTTCCAACGCTCCGGCTGCACTTGATTTTCTGAAGTCGCAGGAGGTTGATCTTATCTTTCTGGACATTGAAATGCCTATTGTAACGGGACTCGAATTTGCCGAATGTATACCACGGCAAACGCTGATCATTTTTACCACGGCTTATTCTCAGTATGCGCTGAAGAGTTATGAACTGGATGCGATTGATTACCTGCTGAAGCCTGTAGAGAAAGCGCGCGTGGAGAAGGCTATCAATAAGGCGATCACGTACAAGAAGCTGCTAACCGATACCACTGAAACCAGTACCGTTGAATCGAATACCGATGACCATTTGTTTATTAAAGCGGATCGTAAATACTATAAAGTGAATTTTAAAGACATCCGCTACATCGAGGGGCTAAAGGATTATGTTGTGATCTATACGCAGAGTCAAAAGCTGTTTACGGCGATGAACCTGAAAACGATCCATCAGAAAATTCCTGCCGGTATATTTCTGCGCGTCAGTAAATCGTATGTGGTAAACAAGGATTATATAGAGTCGTTTGATAATCATACGGTATATATCGGTGAATCGGAGATCCCGTTAGGAGAAGTTTATAAGAAGGAGTTCTTTGAGAAGTATATGGGCGGTTCATTCAATCCGGAGGCATAACGATGATGAAAGGTATTGTGGTGAATGGTTGCGCATTAAACGTTCAACATGTTGTGGTGGACCGTGATTGGCCAACTGTTATTTTTCTGCACGATTCGTTGGGATGTATTGAACTATGGCGCGATTTTCCGACACGGGTAGGGGAGGCTGCAGGTTGTAATATACTTGTGTATGACCGGCAGGGCTATGGTAAATCGGCACCTTTCACGACAACAGAAAGAACCAATAATTACCTGGAAGTTGAAGCGGATATACTATATATGCTGATGGAGCAGTGCAGTATACAAAATGCTGTATTGTTCGGACACAGCGATGGCGGCTCGATCGCGTTGATTGCTGCTGCAAAATATACCGCATCGATCAAGGGCGTGGTTACTGAAGGTGCACATATCTTCGTAGAAGACATTACGCTGAACGGAATATGCGAAGCTGTCCAGATGTATCAGACAACCAATCTCAGGGAGCGTCTGCAAAAATATCATGGCGATAAAACGGATGCTGTGTTTGAAGCCTGGACAAAGACGTGGTTGGCTGACAGATTCAAATCCTGGAATATCGAACATTTTTTACCGCAGATTAAATGTCCCGTACTCGTTATACAAGGCGAAGATGATGAGTATGGATCCATAGCACAGGTAAACGGAATTGTTGCGCAGGTAGCGGGTGTTGCTCACAAGTGGATGATCCCTTCGATTGGACATACACCTCACAAAGAAGCGGGTGCTATAGTTTTAGAGCGTTTAGTATCCTTTATGAAAGGGCTTGCACATTTATAGCTATACCGCTATAAACGACAAAAGCCCCACGCGCTATACATGAGGCCTTTGTACTTAACCTAAACTAATTGTGAAGAAATCTATTGCAATACAATACGGGAGCGACCAGCTTCCAGTATAGCATAATCTTTACATCCCTGAAAAGCCTGTTCATCCAGCGAACCGGATTGATCAGGAGTATATTGTCCACCATTGTCCCACCATTTCTTTGCGTTTTCACGCGCCTGTTTTTTATCTACATTCTCGAACAGGTTAATGCACGAGTCGGAGATCATCCAGGGTTTTTCAATGCTGCTATATTTATCGAATATCATGGTGCGCATCTGCGTACCGCTGGCAACATTCTTGAAGTGAGACACTGTATAGGATAAAGTTTCTGGTTCCGTCATGATCATGTCCCAGTATTTTTTAGAAGCAATGACCTGTGACGTAGTCAGCAAATAGCCAAATCCGCTTTCGATCGGTTCCCGTGTGATGGGACAGCGCGCTTTCAATTCAGGTTTTTTCTTACCGAGGAGTTTATCAAAAAAGGCCATAACTTTCTTTATTTATAAGGTTGATGTTTAGGAGCAACTTATACACATTAGATACTTCGCCAGTAGCCAATAGTTGCATATAAGACTGAAAAAATCGTGAAAATGTTACAAAAGGCCCAAAACGCGTTGTATTGGGCCTTTTGTAAAATCAAACTGACCAAAAGTGTTCGTAATTGAACCTTAAACTGTCCGCAATCAGAGCTTGGCAGGCGCCTTTCCGTTCAGTTTGGTCTTTTGAAATTTCTCGTAGTTTACAAAGAACTCTTCCAGCTTCTCTACCGGAAGTTTTTTAGCAATAATTTTCTTCTTGTCATCGAGTACAAAAAGACTTGGCGTGGTAACAGCATCGTATAAATCGGCATAGGTTCCGCCATAGGTGCGCGGTCCGTTCACCGTTACCCATTTCATGTTCATCGTCTTGATATAGTCACGCATCTTCGCCATGTTTGTATCGGTGCACACGGCATATACTTCACGGTTAAAGCGACTCTTGTCTTTAGCGTAGAAATCTACCAGCTTCGGTGTTTCGGTTTTGCAGTGACCACAGTCCGGATCGAATATATATACAATGGTATATTTCGTTTTGATGTCGTACATTGAGCGCGGCTTGAAGTTGGCATCCTGCATCATCAGGTTGGGCGCTGTTTTACCAATGAGACTCTTGCGCAGGCGATCGGCATAATCCTTCAGGTTCTTCTTTAGTTTATCCGTTACCCAGAAGTCCATTTCACCGGAAGCAAAGTACTTGTCGAACAAGCGTACATATACTTCATCCAGTCCCATAATCTCCGGCTGTTGATATTTCAGCAGGCAAGTCCACACGGCATATTTATAAGTCTCCTGGTTCTTCTTGGCTTTTACTACAATCTTATCGATAGCCTTGGTGATGGAGTCAACCTGTGGTGCATATAGTTTGTCGAGGTACTCGTTGATCTTATCGCTATATACCGGGCGCGGCATCCGGAGCAGACCTTCATTGCCCAGATCGAAGTTGTCGAAGAAATGTTCGCGATACCAGCGGAGCTGAAACGTTGAGTCGATGGTGCCATCTTTTTTCTTCGGAGCTTCCGGTACTTTAAGCGCCATGCTTGATTTAAAAATAGCAGCCGTCATCGTGCCGGGATTTTTAGCAGCAACATCACTTTGATACGTCACTACTTTCTCGTTCACTTTGGCGAAGGCGGCACGGGCATCTTTCTTTTTATCTTCAGCAATTGTACTATCCTGAATTATCTTGATGAAAGGCTCCGCTTCCTTGTGACGTTCCATGTTAAAGAGCATGTTGTCGAAGAAGAGTCGGTTATCAGCATCACCGGTAATTTTCATGTGTTTGATATAGTCGTCCGTCTTCGTCTCCATGCTGAAGTGCTGCGACTTGCTGATCACGAAGTCAAATATTTTAGATTTATCCAGCACGAGGAAATATACCCCGTGAGCAAGTTCTTTCTTTCCTGTAAAAGTGAATTCACCTTTGGCGTTGGCGCGGGCGGTGTCTTTAAGATAGGTGCTTTCACCATAGTAATGTCCCAGGTACACCGTGGTGTCTTTCCATCCGTCAACTTTAAACTTCAGGTTATAGCCGGGTTGTGCGTAACAAAAGGCAGTCACGAAAAGACAAAAGGCAAAAAGTAAGTAGCGCATAATAAAAATTATTTCGGTGCGAATTTCAGCATTTCAACGTTTCAGATCAACGGTGATTAATCATGTCTGCTGATCTTTTGTAACATTGGCCAATCCCCTAAAATTATAGTGCAGGAGCCCATGTGCGTGTTAAAGATTTGTTAATGGAAGCAAATGGTACATTGTGCCTGTAGTCTTGTCTCGTTTCGTGTTGAATGCCTGGCGCTTGCTGGTGCCGTCAACCTGTTGGAGACTGCATTCGGACAGTGGTAAACTTCCGCATTCCGCTAAAAACCGTTAAACTTGAACCTTGAATTAAAAACGAATGTCGCTTCAGATCCGGAATCTTACCAAAGTCTACGGACAGCAATACGCTGTCAATAACATTTCCTTTGAAGTGGCAGCAGGCGAGATCGTAGGTTTTCTCGGACCCAATGGTGCGGGTAAATCCACTACCATGAAAATTGCAACCTGCTATCTTCCGCCAACCGAAGGCGAGGTGTTTGTTGGTGGTTATAATGTTGTAGACAACGCGATGGAAGCCAAACGCATTACCGGGTACCTGCCGGAACACAACCCGCTATACCTCGATATGTATGTGCACGAGTACCTCGGCTTCATTGGTAAACTATATGGTTTATCAGGCAATGCGTTACGACAACAGGTAGGAGAGATGGTAGAGCGTTGTGGTCTTACGCGCGAACAGAATAAAAAGATTGAGACACTTTCAAAAGGATACCGGCAGCGCGTGGGACTTGCACAGGCATTGATTCACAATCCGAAAGTGTTAATCCTTGATGAACCAACATCCGGGCTCGATCCAAACCAGTTAGTTGAGATTCGTAAACTCATTAAAGATATCAGTCGCGACAAAACAGTGATCTTCTCTACGCACATCATGCAGGAAGTACAGGCACTGTGTAACCGCGTTGTTGTAATTAACCGTGGTAACATCGTAGCGGATGATACGGTAGAACATCTCCTGCAAACCCAACAGAGCAACGTTGTTGTGGTAGCCGAGTTTGAGAAAGATGTAACGGCCGAACAACTTCAAAAGCTTCCGGAAGTGATCAGTGTCCAGTCGGTGGATACATTCAAGTTCAAGGTAGTGGCTGCAGCCGGTGTTGATATACGTCCTGCGTTGTTCCGATTTGCTGCCGACAATAATTTATCCCTCATCGGGTTGAAGCAGGAGGAGAGCTCGCTCGAAAATATTTTTCATTCGCTTACGGCACAGTCTCCGGTGGAGCATAATCAAAATTAAATTTACTTTGCTGCGTTTTTAACAATCATGCTCCAGGTACTAGCCAAAGAATTCAGTAGCTTTTTAAACTCGCTCATCGCGTATGTGGTGATCGGAGTTTTTCTTACGGGCATCGGGTTGCTCATGTGGGTTTTCCCGGAGACATCGGTGCTTGATTACGGGTATGCCGATATGGACACGCTGTTCTCGCTCGGCCCGTATGTATTTATATTCCTGATCCCCGCCATTACCATGCGCAGCTTTGCCGAAGAGAAGAAGGCCGGCACCATGGAGTTACTCATGACCAAACCGCTCAGTGACTGGGATGTTATTCTCGGAAAATTCTTTGCCACATTTTGTCTCGTGCTGGTAGCGCTGGTGCCTACGGTGCTATACTATATTTCTGTATATAGTTTAGGTAATCCGGTCGGTAATGTTGATACAGCCGGCATTGTAGGGTCGTATATAGGCTTGTGTCTATTGGGCGGTGTGTTTTGCTCGGTGGGTATATTTGCATCGTCTATTACGCCTAACCAGATCGTTGCGTTTATTGTTGCAGCATTTCTGTGTTTTATACTCTTTACCGGATTTGAATCGCTGGCAACACTCAATGTGTGGTCCGCCTATGCGCTGGTGATCAAACAACTCGGTATAGTATACCATTATGAATCGCTCAGCAAAGGTCTTGTGGACAGTCGTGATGTACTATACTTTCTGAGTGTGATCTTTCTGTTATTATCAGCAACAAAACTAATTTTAGGAAGCAGGCAATGGTAAACTGGAAGAGCAGAAAACTAGGCGACTATTTATTCTTTGCCAACGGTATTGTGCTGGTGGTGTTGGTAAACCTGCTGGCATCGCATTATTTTTTCAGGGTTGATCTTACCGATGAAAAGCGCTATAGCATCAAGCCGCAGACGCGTGAGATACTGGATAACCTGGAAGAAGAGGTATATGTTGAAGTATACCTGGAAGGTGAGCTGAACGCAGGCTTCCGCAGATTTCAAAAAGCCATTCGCGAAACACTGGAAGAATTCAGAATATATTCGGATAATAAGGTAAACTATATATTTACCAATCCGGCTACGGCCAAAGGACAACAGGCACAAGCTGAGTTTATGAACGACCTCGGCAGACGTGGTATACAACCTACCAATGTAATTGACACCAAAGACGGGCAACGCGTGGAGAAAATTATTTTCCCGGGAGCGATTGTGTCAGCCGGAGGTATGGAATCGGGACTGATGCTGCTGAAGGGAAGCACTGCGAAAACATCAGACGAACGAATCAACCAGTCGATTGAAAATATAGAGTTCGAACTCATCAATACTATATATAAACTTGCCAACACCAACCGCAAGCGAATCGGTTTTGTTACCGGCCATGGTGAGTTGGACGGAGCCGGTATCGCGAGCTTCAACAATGATCTGCTGGAAGTATATGATGTATATAAAACGAATCTGGCTACAGCCACCGATCTTCCGAAATATACCGCGCTGATTATAGCAAAACCTCACACCGCTTTTTCGCAGGTCGATAAGTTCCGGCTCGATCAGTATATCATGCAAGGCGGTAAGGTTGTATTCCTCCTCGACAAACTCGATGCGAGTATGGACAGCGCTTCGCTCGAAAATTACTTTGCCGTTCCATATGATCTTAATCTTGACGATCAACTTTTTAAATATGGTGTGCGCATCAACCCTGATCTTATACAAGACCAGAGTGCAGCGCCATACCCGATCGTTACCGGTGAAGCAGGAGGGAAGCCGCAGATGCAGTTGATCGACTGGCCATTCTTTCCGCTTATTAATCACTATGCAGAACACCCGGTTACGCGCAACCTCGATGCTGTGGTGTTGAAATTTGCAAGCAGTATAGATACGGTAAAGGCACCGGGAGTAAAGAAGTCTCCGCTGTTGCTCACATCAAACTACACGCGCACGCTTACTGCTCCGGTAAATGTAAGTGTAAATGAATTGCGCAAGAATGTAAAGGCAGAGGATTTTTCAAAGCGTGCTATACCGGTAGGGTATCTGTTGGAAGGAAGTTTTTCATCGCTGTTCAAGAACAGATTTTTACCGGAAGGTATAGGGCAGTCTGCTGTGATCGAACAAAGTAAACATACCAAACTGGTTGTGATTGCCGATGGAGATATTATTCGTAACGAGGTAAATCCGCGTACGCGTCAGCCGCAGCCGTTGGGTTTCTATCCATTCACCAATTATACTTTTGCCAACCGCGAATTGTTAATGAATATACTCGCGTATCTCACCGAAGATAACGGGTTGATACAGGCGCGCAGCAAACAGATTCGGATTCGTCCGCTCGATCGTGAAAAAGTAAAGCAGGAAAAAATAAAGTGGCAGGTGATCAACCTCGGTGTACCGCTTGTATTGCTGATAGTATTTGGCGTAGTGCGCGCGTACTGGAGAAAAAATAAATTTGCCCGGTTCTGATATGCAGGAGAAAAAAAATAAACGGTTACTGATTACACTGGTTGTGCTGCTGGCAGCGACTGCAGCTACCGTGTGGTATGGCAAGCGTGACAATACGTTTGAAGTAGACGAAACTCTTTTCAGAAAGGCCGATCTCCGCGAAGTGAATGAAGTAGTATTGCAATCGCCTGCCGGAAAAGTAAATCTGAAATACCTTGGCTCGGCCTGGAAAGTAAACGAAGCCTATAATGCCGATCGTAATATGGTTGAAGTATTGTTTGCTACGTTAGGACAAGCAATACCCAAACGCCCCGTGGCACAGTCGCAGCAGGATTCAATCAGTAAAGTAATCGAACAGCACGGTGTGAAAGTGTCACTGATCTCGGGAGGTAAAACCGTAGAAGAGTTTTTTGCCGGAGGTAACGAAGCAAAAACGCAGGCATACTTTAAAGGAGTGGGGGCGGGTACCCCATACGTTATGTCGATTCCCGGCTACCGCGTTTATGTGTCCGGTATATTTGAATTGAACGAAAAAGGCTGGCGCGATAAATATGTCTTTGGTTTTAACTGGAGGAACTTCAAAAACCTGGAGGCTCGTTTTCCGAATCATGAGGCCGATAACTTCCTGGTGGAGATGAATGATAACTTTTTCGGAATAAAAGGTGTGCAAACCGATACAGCGAAGATGAACAATTTCCTGGATGCCGTGTCACTTCTTACCGTGGATGAGTACATCGATCCGTCACCCACACTGGACAGTCTTTCTCAAAAAGATCCGCTGTTTATCCTGACGATCACCGATATCGCTGAAAAAAAATACGAGCTGAAAATATTTTCTTCGGGTTCGCGGCAATTTTTCGGGCAGATTGGAAACGACTGGAGCGTGCTGCACGAAAACAAAATCAGGGCAATTCTCCATCCGAAGCGATATTTTTTAAAATGATTTCCTGAATTGCCGGATTTTTTTGCAATTTCCCGGTCGTTTTATAATTCGGTTTTCTTTATAACTTTACCGCCGCTTTAACAACCTCAAACACTTTTTCACGAATGAAGTTTATCGTTAACTCTGCTTACCTGCTGAAGCAACTTTCTAATATCAATGGTGTAATTACTACAAACCCGGTAGTTCCCATCCTGGAGAATTTCCTGTTTGAACTTGAGAAAGGAAGTTTGACGGTAACGGCTTCTGATCTTCAAACCTCGATGATCACTGAGATCCAGGTTGAATCAAAAGAAAAAGGAAGCATCGCGGTGCCTGCCCGTATTCTTCTCGACACGCTGAAGAACCTGCCGGAGCAGCCTGTTACTTTCTCCATCGATGACTCTACGTATAGTGTTGAGATCATTTCTGACAACGGTCGTTATAAGCTTTCCGGTGAGAATGCCACAGACTTCCCGAAGGTGCCTACGGTATCGAACGACTTCTCTGCAGAAATTTCTACCGAGGTTTTATCGCGCGCAGTTAACAATACCATTTTTGCTACCAGCAACGATGAACTTCGTCCTGCGATGACCGGTGTATATGTAAACTTAGGTGATAAGAATACAACATTCGTAGCAACAGACGGACACCGCCTGGTGCGCTACAGAAGAACCGATGTTAAATCAGACAACGGTAACGCGATCATCATCCCGCGTAAAGCTTTGAACCTTTTGAAGGCAACATTGCCTTCTGAAAATACAGACGTTAGCCTCAACTTTAACATGTCTAACGCCTTCTTCAAATTCGGTAACATCAAAATGATCTGCCGTTTGATCGATGAGCGTTTCCCTGACTACGACAACGTAATCCCTTCCGGAAATAACATCAAGATGACAATTGAGCGCAACGACCTGCTCGGAGCTCTTAAACGTATCTCTATCTACGCGAACAAAACAACACACCAGGTTCGTCTGAAAATTACCGGAAGCGAATTGCAAATCTCTGCGGAAGATCTTGACTTCTCGAACGAAGCAAACGAAAGACTGAGCTGCGAGCATGAAGGTGAAGACATCGAGATCGGCTTCAACGCGAAGTTCCTCATTGAAATGCTTACCAACCTGGATTCAGACAAGATCAGACTTACTATGTCTGCTCCGAACAAAGCAGGTGTAATTTTACCAGTAGACAAGGATGAAAGCGAAGACATTCTGATGCTGGTGATGCCTGTGATGCTGAACCAGTACGTATAATCAGCGCGTTACTCCTTTTTTCTACCTATACCCCTGTTGTATGAAAGCAACACTGTTCGTAATTGTATTACTCGCTACGAGTGTGCCTGTATGGGCTCAGTTCAATCAGTCTGTTGCATCGGTTAATCACAGTGAGCGTGTAGTGAGTCCGTTGATTATGACACCGGCAGGGGAGGGGCAGTACAAAGTATATATGCCACCCGGACTGCGCATGCGTAATGCCGGTCGTACGCTTACCATTCTTGGCGGGGCGATGCTGGTGGGCGGTGCTATTGTATTCGGCAGCGCAGAAGAAACGTATTACAGCTACAATTCCAACAACGGTACTACCTACGAAGAAGGCGATCCGAAAGCAGCCATTGGTATATTGATGATGGCCGGTGGCTTAGGTATGACTATACCGGGTGTTATTCTCTGGACAAAAGGAGCCAAGAAATACAAACGCTATATGGAACAGCACGAAGGTGAACAAACCGTTTCATTCAACATGAACGGGAATGGAGTTTCCCTTCGCTATCAATTCTAGTGATTAGCAAGATATAGCGTTATATCAGCGCTCCGCGTTTTCCCAACTCGATCACTTCCATATTTTTAATTTCTTTCCTAACAATCTCAAATCGTACAATGGTTTTGATGGCATGAAAGCCATGATTGCCGGCTGCTCCCGGATTGAGATATAGCATTCCATTAAAAGCTGCATCGCGCTTGACGCGAAGTATATGCGAGTGCCCGCAGATAAATATATCGGGGGCGTTTTCCTTCAGCAGTTTCTTTACACGCGGATTATAATTAGGAGGGGCACCACCGATGTGCGTCATCCAGATGTTGAGACCTTCGCAGGAGAAATGCAGATCTTCCGGATACACCGCCTGCACGGTTTTATCGTCAATGTTACCGTATACAGCACGAAAAGGTTTGAACGCTGCCAGTTCATCTGCAACAATCTTGTCGCCTATATCTCCGGCATGCCATACTTCATCGCAGTCTTTAAAATAGTCGAATACTTTTTTATCCAGGTAACTATGCGTGTCCGAAAGAAGTCCGATTCTCATGGTTTCAAAAATGCTAACAAAATCACATACAAACATCATCTGTTGTATCAACTATATTTCCTACCGTATCAACACATCAACACCCCAACACATCAACACAAAAAAGAAGTATCTTGCATCCAAACCTGATGTACCTGCATGCGACTACTTCTACTCCTCCTGTTAAGCGGAACAACGTTGTTTTCTGTTGCGCAAGACCATGGCTTTCCCTACGGCCAGACTACCTATCGTGAACTCGATATGAAAGTTTATGAAAAAGATACAGCTGCTGTAGCAGTTGTGTTAAATGAATTTGGTGAAGCCTATATTGATAACAGCAATGACAACAACCTGCTGTTTGCATATCACGCCAAGATAAAAATTCTGAAGAAAGGCGGATTGAGCCAGGCGGATTTTGAGATTCCCTTGCGTAAGGGCGAGTCACGTTCCGAGCGGGTGCGTTCCGTAAAAGCGTCAAGCTTCAACTACGAGAACGGTTCGATGAAAGAGACCAAGCTCGAGAATAAAAATCTGTTTACTGAAAATCTTAGCAAGTACTGGGACGTAAGCAAGTTTGCAGTTCCGAATGTTCGCGTGGGTAGTGTTATTGAAGTACACTATATTGTTGAATCACCTTTCATTTTCAATTTTCATAACTGGGAGTTTCAGTCCGATATACCGAAGGTTATGAGTGAGTATTGGGCATCGGTACCGGCAAACTATAAATTCAACATTTCATTGAAAGGTTATCTGCAGCTTACCAAGAATGAAAGCGAAGTAATACGTGACTGCTTTACGCCCGGAGGAGGCTATAATGCCGACTGTGCAAGATTCAAGTGGGGCATGAAAGATATACCTGCCTTTAAGGAAGAAGCCTATATGACGGCTCGCTCCAACTATATTTCCATGATAAACTTCGAGCTTGCCGAAGTACATTATTTTGACGGACGCAAAGATAAAATCACGCGCGAGTGGGCTGATGTTGAAGATGAACTTCGGAAAGACAATAAGTTCGGACTGCAGATTAAGCGAGGGAAAGATATAGTAGATGAGCACGTTGAGCAATTGATTGCCGGAGAAGCAGACCCGCTCGCGAAAGCGAAAAAGATTTATGAATTTATAAAGGGATGGTATCGCTGGAACGATGTGTATGGCATGTTTAGCGAGTTCGGAATAAAACGTGCATTCGATGCGAAGACTGGTAATGTTGGCGACATCAATCTTTCGCTCGTTGCTGCGCTCAAGTACGCAGGGCTGAGCACTGAGCCAGTAATTCTTTCGACACGTGAGAATGGTTGGGTAACAGAGCTGCACCCGGTGTTAAGTGATTTCAATTATGTGGTGGCTAAACTCAACGTGAATAACAAATCTTATCTGCTGGACGCGACCGATGATTTTCTGCCCTTCGGGATGCTGCCTGAAAAATGTTTGAATGGTAAAGGACGTGTGCTCGGCGAAAAAGAATCGTATTGGTATGATTTGAACCCGATAGAAAAATCAAGAAAGATCACGCTGATCAATTTGAAGCTTGAACCGGATGGAATCTTCAAAGGAACGTTGCAGTCTACTTATAATGGATACGCTGCGTTAGGCAAACGGAAGGAGATTCATACTGCCGGCAGCGATAAAGAATTTATCCGTGAACTCGGTAAGAAAATGAACAACCTCGAGATCCGCGATTTCAAAATTGAAAATGCTGAAGAACTTGGAAGACCGCTTGTGTTGAAGCTTGATATAGAGATGGCACAAGCTGAAAACATGAATGGTGCCGGCTTTTTGTTCAACCCTTTTATTACCGGAAGGTGGGAGCAGAACCCGTTTCGCTCTGACGAACGAATATATCCTGTCGACTTTGGTGTACCATTGGATGAAACTTTGATACTAAATTTTGAGTACCCGGAAAACTTTGCACCGATCGATCTTCCTCAAAAGGTTGGACTTGCTTTACCGAATGCCGGTGGACGCTACATGTTTGATCTTCAGCAGCAGGGGAGTAAGCTTTCAGTCAACAGTTCACTGCAGGTATCACGTACTCTTTTTACTTCATCCGAATATCATTATCTGAAAGAGTTATTTAATCGTGTGATCGCAGTACAGCAGACTGACTTTGTCTTTAAAAAGAAGTGATTCATATGATATGTTTACACACATTAGAGCATTCTAATGTGTGCTTGTGTTTCATTCTTTCACTGTTGAAACAGTGTTGTTTTTAAGAATGATTCTAAATTACATTTTATTATATGATTTATATACCAACTTCGCTTTCCGTGTATACCTTCGCGCGAAATGATGGGATTGCTGCTTAAAAAACCTCATTTGAGGTAAGTTTTTCATCATTAT
Source organism: uncultured Chitinophaga sp. (assembly GCA_966211525.1). Taxonomy (GTDB): domain Bacteria; phylum Bacteroidota; class Bacteroidia; order Cytophagales; family Cyclobacteriaceae; genus Ohtaekwangia. Next base: position 36,294 of record CBIHOZ010000033.1, read on the forward strand.
TTATTGCGCAACGAATCAAATAAATTTGAAAAAATGAGTTCCGATAGTAGATTTGTGCCGCTTGTTTTGAAAACGGACACTGAACCTAACATGATAAAACATTTCACTTCTTCCGCTTGCAAGTTCTTTACTCTCGTCCTCGTTTTCGCATTAATCAGTTTTACCAATTACGCTCAGGAAATTTCCAAAGACCCCGCTGCTATCAGCGCAGGTCAGGCGTTGTTTAATGCGAACTGTAAAGCTTGTCACAGAGTACATCAAAAATTAGTTGGTCCAGCATTGGCCGGTGTATATGATAGAACACCATCCATTGACTGGATCAAGTCTTTTGTAAAGAACTCTTCGGCTGTTATAGCCAGCGGTGAACCGTATGCAGTAAAACTGTATAACGACTATAACAAAACGCAGATGACTGCCTTCTCTTCCTTCAAGGATGAAGAGATCATGAACATCCTCGCGTATGTTAAAGCTGAGACTGATAAAGGACCAGAAACTGCTGGACCTACGACTCCAACAACTCCTACGGGTGGTGGTGGAGAGCAGGGAGGCCTTCCTTCATCATACCTCAATGTTATACTGATCGGTATGATAATCATCCTTATACTCCTCCTGGTTGTATTAGGATTCCTGGTATCAGCATTGAAGCGCTTCCTCGATCAGAAGACACTTAGTGAAGAAGATGAAGATGTTGTAAACCCGACTGTAACAACAGGTTCAATTTTCAAAAGCCGTGGTTTTGTATTTGTAGTTGTATTCGTAACGGCTGCACTTGGTTTCAAAGCGGTAATTAACGGACTATATTCTGTAGGTGTTCAGCAAGGTTATGCTCCGAAGCAGCCTATAGCTTTCTCGCACAAGATTCACGCAGGTCAATATGAGATCGACTGTAAATACTGTCACGTAGGTGTAATGAAAGGCAAGAGTGCCACCATTCCTTCTGTGAACATCTGTATGAACTGTCACAACCAGATCAAGTCAGGTACACTGACGGGAGATTCTGAGATTGGTAAAATTGTAAAGGCGTATGAAACGAACAAACCAATTGAGTGGGTTCGTATACACAACCTTCCTGACCTCGCGTACTTCAACCACTCACAACACGTGAATGTGGCTGGTGTTGAATGTCAGACTTGCCACGGTCCGATTGAGACTATGGACGTAGTTCGTCAGCACTCCCTGTTAACAATGGGCTGGTGTATAGATTGTCACCGCAAAACAGATGTTAACACAAAAGGCAATGCCTACTATGATAACCTGGTAGAGATTCACAACCAGAGCAAAAAGACACCAATGAAAGTAGAAGACATCGGCGGACTTGAATGTTCAAAGTGTCACTACTAAGAAAACAATTAAGAATAAGAATTAACTGATAACGGATAACGATTCACTGTAAAATGGAAGAATCAAAAAAGGTATACTGGAAAGGCATTGAGCAACTGGCAAACAATCCAGAGTTTGTGAAAAATGCTCATCACGAATTTGCTCAGCCTGGTCCGGAAGAAGACTTGGGACATTCACGCAGGGATTTTTTGAAGATGATGGGCTTTGGCGTTTCTGCCGTTGCATTGGCTGCTTGTGAGGCACCTATCCGAAAAGCTATTCCTTATGTTAACAAGCCGGTAGATATAGATCCGAGCTTACCGAACTACTACGCTTCATCCTATATTAATGGTGGTGACTACTGCAGTATTGTTGTAAAAACACGCGAAGGTCGCCCGATCAAAATAGAAGGTAACGCACTGTCCAACGTAACAAAAGGTGGTGTAAGTGCACAGGTAGAAGCATCAGTACTCTCTTTATATGACAACGCCCGCCTTCGTGGCCCGAAGGTTGGAAAAGATAAAATCAGCTGGGAAGATCTCGACAGACAAGTAATTGCAAAACTGAACGAGATTTCTGGTAAAGGTGGACAAATCAGAATCGTTAGTAACACGATATTAAGTCCAAGCACAAAAGCTGCTATTGAAAAATTCAAAGCAACGTATGCTTCAACCCAACATGTTCAGTATGATCAGACATCTTCATATGGAATTGTAAAAGCAAACGAAGAATCTTTTGGTGCAGCCGTTGTACCTTCTTATGATTTCAGCAAAGCAAAAGTTATCGTAAGCGTAGCTGCTGATTTCATTGGTAGCTGGATTTCTCCTATAGAATTCACAAAACAATATGCATTAACCCGCGAGGTTACAGAAGACAAACGCGATATGTCTCGTCACTATCAGTTTGAATCTATACTCTCGATCACCGGTGCTAACGCAGACTACAGAACACAAATCAAACCTTCTGAAGAAGGCGCTGTAGTTATTCAACTATATAATTTACTCGCAGGTAAGGCAGGACGTCCTACAGTAAGTGGTGGCGTTGAGAAAGCTAACATTGCGAAAGCAGCAGAAGAACTGTGGGCTAACCGTGGTAACGCACTGGTAGTAGCGGGTTCTAACGACAAAGCAATTCAGGTGATCGTTAACGCGATCAACGATATACTGGGAAGCTATGGCTCGACTATCGATCTGAACACTCCGGTAAATTTCCGCCAGGGTGACGATGTAGCGATGTCTAACTTCGTAAATGAATTGGAAGCAGGTAAAATCGGTGCAGTAATTTTCTACAACTGTAACCCGGTATATGATTTCCCTGCAGGCGAAAAGATTGCTGCGGCATTGAAAAATGTTGAGCTTTCTGTAGCGACAAGCTATAAAGAAGATGAAACCGGAACACTGGCCAAGTATATGGCTCCGGATCATCACTTCCTCGAAGCGTGGAACGATGCAGAGCCTAAGAAGAATTTCTTCAGCTTGGGTCAGCCGACAATCACACCTATTTTCAAATCACGCGCAGCACAGGAGAGCTTACTCGTGTGGGCGAATGAGCCGAAAGCTGATTACTTCGAATTTGTTAAAAATAACTGGAGAACTTGGTTCTATAAAGATCAGACTTTCGACTTCCAGAGCTTCTGGGATAAATGCCTGTACGATGGTGTGTACGAACTGCCGGCAACTGCTGCTGCAGCTGCAACCTTCGCAGGTAATGTAAGTGCTGCCGCTGATGCGATTGCAAGCAATTACAAAGCAGGAGCGTGGGAACTGGTGATCTACGAAAGTGGTAACATCGGCAATGGTTCACAAGCCAACAACCCGTTACTGCAAGAGCTTCCGGATCCTATCACAAAAGCTACATGGGATCATTATGTAACGGTTGCTCCGAAAGATGCTAAAGACATTAACTTCTCTGAAAGTGTAACAAAGTATGCAACGATAACTTTCAACGGTAAAACTGTAAAACTTCCAATGCTTGTTCAGCCAGGTCAGACTCCTGGTACAATAGGTATACCGGTAGGTTACGGTCGTACCAAAGCTGGTAAAGTTGCCGATAACATCGGACAGAATATATACCCGTTCGTTGCTCTTGTAAATGGTTCATTAAGCTATAGCGCTACGGTAACCTTTACACCAACAACAGAAACATATCAGATCGCACAAACACAAACTCACAACACCTATATGGGCCGTGAGACTGTGGTGCAGGAAACTTTACTGTCAGAGTATAAAGACAAAAATTGGGATCGTGATTTCCATCCGTCAGTAGCAACCTGGACAGATCCAGAACACAAAGTTGCTCCGGGCGAAATCTCATTGTGGAAAGGTCACGAGTATAACAACCACCACTGGGGAATGGCTATCGACCTGAACACCTGTACAGGTTGTGCAGCTTGCGTGGTGGCATGTAACGTAGAAAACAACGTAGCATTAGTAGGACGCGAAGAGGTAATCAACCGCAGAGAAATGCACTGGTTACGCATCGACCGTTACTATAGCAGCGATGCTCCTGCTGATGATTGGAGAGGCGTAGAAATAGCTGCTGAGAATCCGGATGTAGTATTCCAGCCGATGCTGTGCCAGCACTGTAACAACGCACCTTGCGAAACAGTTTGTCCGGTAGCAGCAACTACACACAGCACAGAAGGTCTTAACCAAATGACCTACAACCGTTGTATCGGTACTCGTTACTGTGCAAACAACTGTCCATATAAAGTAAGACGTTTCAACTGGTTCAAGTATCACGATAACCGTCAGTTCGAATCCGCTAACCCGGCAATGAACACAGACTTAGGTAAGATGGTATTGAACCCGGATGTAACAGTTCGTTCACGCGGTGTAATGGAGAAATGTTCATTCTGCGTGCAGCGTATACAAGCTGGTAAACTCACTGCGAAGAAGGAGAGAAGACCATTGAAAGACGGAGAGGTGGTAACAGCATGTGCTGCAGCCTGCTCTACCGGAGCGATCGTATTCGGAGATATTAACAATCCGGAAAGTAAAGTATCGAAGCTTCTGAAAATCAGACCGATGGATGAGAAACATCCTCACCGCATCGACAAGATTGCAGACAACCCGCGTGCTTACCAGGTATTGGAAGAGATTGGTGTGAAACCAAACATCTGGTACCTCACGAAAGTAAGAAACAAGGACGCTGCAAAAGCGTAGTCTTTGAGCTGCAGGAATGAAAAATTAGCAGACAAAGAAGCTGAGAATACTCACAGACAATAACTTATAACGAATAACGGATAACTTTTTAGATAAATGCAAGTTACGTCATCAGTTCGCGATCCCCTGGTAACCGGCGGTAAAACGGTAAAAGATGTTTCGCACGATATCAGCCGACACGTAGAGAATAAACCTCCAAGATCTTGGTGGTTGGCACTGGCTGTTTCGCTGGTTGTTTTTGCCTACGGATTTTACTGTGTTTGCACAGTACTGTGGCATGGGATAGGAGTATGGGGATTAAATAAAACAGTAGGTTGGGCATGGGATATCACCAACTTCGTATGGTGGGTTGGTATCGGTCACGCTGGTACGCTGATCTCTGCGATCCTCTTGCTGTTCCGCCAGAAGTGGAGAATGTCCATCAACCGTGCTGCGGAAGCGATGACGATTTTTGCCGTTATCTGTGCTGCAACATTCCCGCTCATTCACATGGGACGTCTCTGGTTAGGTTTCTACTGGGCGCTTCCATTGCCAAACGCATTCGGTTCACTCTGGGCTAACTTTAACTCGCCTCTGTTGTGGGACGTGTTCGCGATCTCGACATACTTTACGGTATCACTGGTATTCTGGTATATAGGTCTTATTCCTGACTTTGCTACGATCCGCGACCGCGCAGTTGTACAAGGCAACCAGATCAGAGCAGCCGTATATAACGCATTGAGCTTCGGCTGGCAAGGTGGTGCTAAAACATGGATGCGTTACGAAGCAGTAGCGTTGATTCTTGCAGGTCTTTCAACACCTCTTGTATTGTCCGTTCACACAATCGTATCAATGGACTTTGCTACTTCCGTTATACCGGGATGGCACACTACAATCTTCCCGCCATACTTCGTGGCCGGTGCGATCTTCTCAGGCTTCGCGATGGTATTGACACTCTTGTTGATTACCCGCGTAGTATTTAAACTCGAAGACTATATCACCATATACCACATTGAACTGATGAACATCATCATCATAGTAACAGGTTCAATCGTAGGTATCGCTTATATCACAGAGTTGTTCATCTCCTGGTATTCAGGTGTTGAATACGAAGGATATGCCTTCTACAACCGTGTTCAAGGTCCGTACGCATGGGCATACTGGTCCATGATGACTTGTAACGTAATCTCTCCTCAGTTATTCTGGATCAAGAAGATCAGAATGAGCATCGTGGCAACATTCGTACTGTCGATCATCGTGAATATCGGTATGTGGTTCGAGCGTTTCGTGATCATCGTTACTTCGCTGCACCGCGATTATATACCTTCGAGCTGGACGATGTTCCACCCGACTATGTATGATATCGGTGAGTATGTATTCACGTTCGGATTGTTCTTCACTGCGTTCCTGCTCTTCGCCAAGTTCTTCCCGGTGATCAACATGGCAGAAGTGAAAAGCATTGTAAGATCAGACTCTGAAAAAGTAGGTCACAGTGCACATGTAGAAGAAGAAGTTCACGCTTAATAAAGACTTGAAGAAAATGACTGCAGATAAAAACTTTTTAGTAGGCGTATTTGATAATGAGGAGGTACTGCTGGATGGCATCAGCAAAGTACGCTCAACAGGCCTGAAGATTCACGATGTATTCTCTCCATTTCCGGTGCACGGTATAGATGATGCATTGGGGCTGAAGAAATCTCGTCTTCCAAGAGTAGCTTTCTTGTTCGGTCTTACCGGTACAAGCCTTGCGTTAACGATGCAGATATGGATGCTCGGATACGACTGGCCGATGATCATCGGTGGTAAGAACTTCGCTTCATTACCTCCATTTATACCGGTTACATTCGAGTTGACAGTATTGTTGGCTGCACTGGGTATGGTAGCAACGTTTATGATTGTAAGCGATCTGAAACCATATAAATGGCCACGTCAGTTCGATGTGAGAAGCACAGACGATAAACACGTAATGGCTATCGATCTCGCCTTGAACGGTGGAAAGAGCAAAGATGAGATCTCCCGTATCCTGAAAGATGCAGGTGCTTCTGAAGTAAATGAAAAGAATTTTGAATAATCATAGAATATTGACCATGCGCTTTGTAACAAGCTTGTTCGTAGGATTTTCAGCTGCAGTGTTGTTAACATCATGCGGTGCCGGTGGTGAAGATCAGGGTACAGAATATGCACCTAACATGTACCACTCGGTTGCTTACGAGCCCTATACTCAGATCGTAGATGAAGATGCAGGACGTTGGGTTACATCCATTGATTACCCGGACGGCCACGCAGAATACTTCAACTCAAATAAATTCAATCCGAATCGCATGAACATGCGTGAGTCTGCTCCGAATACAGTGAGCCGCAATAAAAACGGATGGCTTCCTTACCGTATTGGTAAAGACAGTCTGGCGTATGCATCTGCGCACATGAAGAACCCGCTGGATTCAACTGCGGAAGTTATAGCTTCCGGTAAAGCGCTATATGAAATGTACTGCGATCATTGCCACGGACCAAAAGGTGCCGGCGATGGTAAAGTTGCAGCCGGTGTTAAGATTGATGGTGTACAGAAAGGTAATTACAACGGTGTACCTGACTATAAATCTGATGCATTGAAGAATATATCAGAGGGTCACATCTTCCACGTGATTACACATGGTAAAGGTCTGATGTGGGCACACGGTTCACAGATCAGTCCGGAAGATCGCTGGAAGATCGCCAAGTATGTAAAGACACTTCAAAAATAAATGGCAGTTGTTGAAGTTTTGCTCGTGCAACGCTAACAACAAAGAACTTTAACGGATAACAAATAACGATTAACGAATAACGGAACTGAAATGGCTCATCACGTAGAAGTTGCTGAAGAACAATATGTATTTAGACCGGAGACCAAGAAGAAGCTATATATACTCCTTGTTGTGGGTATCGTAGTATTCGCATTGGGCCTCGTGCTAGCGATGAATGACAGTGGTCATCATGGTGCAGCACACGGAGACGGTCACGCTGCAGTAGCGGAAGCACAGAAACTGGTAGCATCTGCAGACCAGCATGGCGCAGCTTCAGAAGGTCATGCAGCACACGCAGAGGCAGGCCATCATGCTGAAAAACCACTGTGGATAAAAAGATTATTCAGTACACTCTGGATGAACAACGTGTTTTTCACAGGCCTTGGTATAATTGGTTTATTCTTCGTAGCCGTTCAATATGCAGCACAAGCTGGTTGGTCAGTAGGTGTGAAGCGCGTTCCGCTGGCAATGGGTTCATGGATTCCGGTTGCTGGTATATTGATGCTGATACTTTGGTTTATCACACATCACGACATTTTCCATTGGACACACGGCTACCTTTACGATGCTAAGGGTGCTGAGTTCGATAAAATTATAAACAAGAAGGCTCCATTCTTCTTCTGGCCGTTGGCTGGTGGTACTTTCCCGCTGTTCTACATTGCGCGGATGGTGATCTTCTTTGGTCTCTGGTATTATTTCTTCGTGCAGATCAGAAAGAACATGCTTGCTGAAGATCTGGAAGCTACCAATGCTTACTGGTATAAAAACCGTGTAACGGCAACCTGGTTCCTGATCTTCTTTGGTGTAAGCTCTTCGATCGCTGCATGGGATTGGGTAATGAGTATTGATACACACTGGTTCTCGACTATGTTCGGCTGGTATGTATTTGCAAGCTGGTGGGTAACAGGTTTGGCGGTGATCACATTGATCGTAGCGCACCTGAAGTCTGCAGGCTACCTGAAGATCGTAAACGCAAATCACTTGCACGATCTTGGTAAATTCTGTTTTGCATTCTCTATCTTCTGGACCTATATCTGGTTTGGTCAGTTCCTGTTGATCTACTACGCCAACATTCCGGAAGAGACTATATACTTCTACGAGCGTATGAGAACCAGTCCATATAGCTGGATATTCTACCTGAATCTTATTCTGAACTTTGTACTTCCATTCCTGTTGTTCATGACAAGAGATGCGAAGCGCCAGATCTCGATGCTGAAGGTAGTTTGTCCGATAATCATCGTAGGTCACTGGTTCGATTTTTTCAATATGGTAACACCTGGTGTTATGAAATTGGAAGGAGGAATAGGATTCCTGGAGATAGGTGTAGCACTGATATTTGCAGCTGTATACCTGTTGGTTGTTTTGAACAGCCTCTCGAAATTCCCGCTGTTCGGAAAGAATGATCCGATGTTACAAGAAAGTCTTCATCACCACATTTAATATTTAGAAAAGCGCTATGATGAGTTTGATTATTTTTCTAGGTGTTGCTCTGGTCCTTGCGATCCTGTTCATGATCTTCCGGATCAGCACCCTGGTTGGTATTGCGAAAGGAAAGAAAGAAGGTTACGTAGGGGCGAACAACGGAGTTCACGGTACGCTCTTCATCATCTTCATGGTGTTGGGGCTGGCTGCTTTCTTTTGGTATTCATATGCCCATTTTGATTCATATACACTTCCGATAGCTTCCGAGCACGGCAAGAAGACTGATTCATTGTTCTGGATAACAATGGCCGTTACTGTGGTGGCATTTGTGATCATCAGCGTTGTAATGTTCGTGTTCATCTATCAGTACAGATACAACCCGACAAGAAAGGCAAAATTCTTCCCGGACAACCACATATTGGAGTTGACCTGGACAATCATCCCAGCTATTGTACTTGCTGTATTGATCTTTACCGGTCTTCGCACATGGAATGAAATCACGGCACCAGCTTCGAAAGATGCTGAGGTGATCGAAGTAATAGCACAGCAGTTCGCCTGGACAGCTCGTTACCCTTCAAAGGATAATGAACTTGGAAAGGTTAACTATAAATTGATCGATGCAGTAAACGAGTTTGGTCTCGATCTGTCAGACAAGAATTCTTACGATGATTTCAAATCACTGGAGCTTCACTTCCCGGTTGATGAGGAGATCTTGTTGAAGATCAGAGCGAAAGACGTATTACACAGCGTGTTCTTACCACACTTCCGCGTGAAGATGGATGCTGTACCAGGTATGCCGACACAATTCAAGTTCAAGGCTACGAAAACAACGGAGGAGATGAGAACAGAGACAGGCAATCCGAATTTCAATTACGAATTAGCTTGTACAGAGATATGCGGTAAAGGTCACTTCTCGATGAGAATGCCGGTTATCGTAGAAGACAGAGAATCATATGATCGCTGGAAAGCTTCACAGGAGGCTTGGTTGAAACAGAACCCGGATTACCTCAAAAATGTACCGGCTCAACTGAAGGAAGCGGCTATGATTAAGGCCGGATTACAGAAAGATCCAGGTGCAGGGGTAGCAGCAGTGACAGAATAAGTTTTTCGAATCTAAGAATTATCAAGACATGGCAACGACCGATATTCACATCCATCAAGACGTACACCATCACGATGATCACGGCCACGAGCATGATGAGCATCACGAAGGTAACTTTTGGACAACCTATATTTTCAGCCTCGACCATAAGATCATCGCCAAGCAATTCCTGATCACAGGTATTTTCTGGGCGTTGCTAGGAGGTACTCTTTCGGTGATCTTCCGTCTTCAACTTGGTTTCCCGGATATGAATCTGGATTGGTTGAAACCAGTATTAGGTGAGTGGATCACGCAGGAAGGAAAACTTGATCCTGAGTTTTACCTTGCACTGGTAACAATGCACGGAACCATCATGGTGTTCTTTGTATTGACTGCCGGCTTGAGCGGTACATTCTCTAACTTCCTTATTCCTCTGCAGATCGGTGCCCGCGATATGGCGTCCGGTTTCATGAACATGCTTTCATACTGGTTCTTTTTCTTATCCAGCGTTGTAATGTTCGTGTCTTTGTTCCTGGAAACAGGTCCTGCAGGTGGTGGATGGACTATATATCCTCCATTGAGCGCTCTGCCACAAGCTATCAAAGGTTCAGGTATGGGTATGACTCTGTGGCTGGTAGCCATGGCGTTGTTCATTGTCAGTTCATTGCTGGGTAGCATAAACTATATCACAACCGTAATCAACATGCGTACCCGTGGTATGTCATTCACCAGAATGCCACTTACTATCTGGGCGTTTTTCTTCACGGCAATCATTGGTATACTTTCGTTCCCTGTGCTGTTTGCAGCGGCATTGCTGTTGATCTTCGATCGCAGCTTTGGTACAAGCTTCTACCTGTCAGATATATATATAGGTGGTGAAGCATTGGCGCACGATGGTGGTAGTCCGATCCTGTTCCAGCACTTGTTCTGGTTCCTCGGTCACCCGGAAGTATATATCGTATTGTTGCCTGCGTTAGGACTTTCATCAGAGATCATTGCAACCAACTCACGCAAGCCTATCTTCGGTTACAAAGCGATGATCGGTTCTATGCTGTTCATTGCAATCCTGTCGTTCATCGTATGGGCTCACCACATGTTCGTAACAGGTATGAACCCATTCCTCGGATCGATCTTCATGTTGTTGACGCTTATCATCGCTGTACCGTCAGCGGTTAAAATATTTAACTATGTAACAACATTGTGGAAGGGTAACATTGTGTTTACACCGGCTATGTTGTTCTCTATCGGTCTTGTATCATTCTTCTTAACAGGTGGTATCACTGGTATATTCCTTGGTAACTCAGCGATCGATATTCAATTGCACGATACGTACTTTGTGGTAGCTCACTTCCACTTGGTAATGGGTAGCGCTTCGTTCTTCGGTATGCTGGCCGGTATATATCACTGGTTCCCGAAAATGTTTGGTCGTATGATGAACGAAACACTTGGACAAGTACACTTCTGGATAACATTCATCGGTGTATACCTTGTGTTCTTCCCAATGCACTACATTGGTATCGCAGGTTTCCCTAGAAGATATTACTCTTGGACTAACTTCGAAACATTCAGCGGCTTTGCCGACTTGAACATGCTGGTATCGGTGGCTGCTATCTTAACGCTGGCTGCACAGTTTATCTTCCTGTTCAACTTCTTCTATAGCATCTGGAGAGGTCGTTTGGCTCCGCTCAATCCATGGAACTCAAATACATTGGAGTGGACTACACCACGCAAACCTGGTCACGGTAACTGGGTAGGGGAGATCCCATCTGTATATCGCTGGCCATATGACTATAGCAAGCCGGGTGCAAAAGAGGATTTCATCCCGCAGCACATTCCGTTCTCTGAAACGCCTGAGTCAAACCTTCCGCATGAGAATGAGCTCATCAAGCTTGAGACTTCAAACGGTGAAGGAGCGATTATAATAGAAGGTAATAAACACTAATAAAATTCAGTTCAAGGTTTCAGGTTTCAGATTCAGCGTTGATCAATTCAATTCTGAATCTGAAGTCTGGAACCTTAAACTTTTATAGCCCATGCGGTCTTTTCGCAGACTTACGATCTCAACCCTTATTGCTGTTTACCTGTTGATCCTGGTAGGGGGAGTTGTACGCAGCACTGGCTCGGGTATGGGATGTCCGGACTGGCCGAAATGTTTTGGCAACTGGGTACCGCCAAAATCGGTATCAGAAGTTCCTTCTAACTATAAAGATATTTACGCGGACTATCGCGAGAAGAAGAACATCAAGTTTGCCAAATACCTGCGTGCATTAGGTATGGAAGACACCGCAGAAAAATTACTCAGCGATCCTTCTGTTCGTGAAGAGAGTGATTTCAATCCTACCAAAACATGGATCGAATATGTCAATCGCATCGTGGGGGTAATCATAGGCTTTTTGATCTTCGCAGTTTTTGTATCATCAGTTCGCTTCTGGAAAACGGAACGAAGGCTTACCGTAATATCATTCCTGACGTTTTTACTCGTAGGTTTTCAGGGATGGATCGGTTCTTTTGTAGTGTCAACAAATCTTACTCCATGGACTATAACCGTGCACATGTTTCTGGCAATTCTCATTGTGGCCTTGCTGGTATACCTGGTGCATCGAAGCAGCTACGTAACAACGATTGACTCACCGATCGGATTCTGGTGGCTGATCGTGTGTATGGCAGTGCTGCTGGTGCAGACATTATTGGGGACACAAGTACGCGAAGCGATTGACAATGTAGCGGCATGGGCCATTCGCGAAGCATGGATTTCAAACCTAGGTGTAGAGTTTGTGTTGCACCGGTCGTTCTCATGGATTGTACTCGTTTTGCATGTTGGATTAATCTTCAATTTGCGTAAAACTGTGCACTCAAAAGCTTTCCTCCTTACCCTAATCGTGCTAATTTTGGGCACCATTTTAACAGGCGCGGGCATGGCGTACTTCGCTGTTCCGCCCTACCTTCAGCCACTGCATCTGCTGTTCGCCACCGTTACTTTTGGAGTGCAGTTTTTGTTGTTGCTGAAGCTTAACCGAAAACAAGAACCTGTAGTAACGAATTAATGGTAGCGGAACAAATACATGATCTTTCAGGCGCAGCCTTTGCCGCAGCAAAGGTTAAAGCATATTGGGAATTGCTGAAGTTCAGACTCTCTTTCCTCGTTGCATTCTCTTGTGCTTTTGGTTTTGTGTTGGCAACACCTCGTGTTGACTGGTTTATACTCACCATGGTATTCACCGGAGGTTTTCTTCTTTCCGGCTCATCAGTCATCGTAAATCAGATTATTGAGAAGGATCTTGATAAACTGATGACGCGCACAATGACAAGACCGTTACCCACCAATCGCGTGACGGTAAATGAAGCAATCCTTGTTTCTGCATTTTGCTTTATAGCAGGCGTTGGTTTGTTAATGATCTATACCAACCCGCTCACAACAGCACTCTCTATACTTTCCATGGTGCTATATAGCTTTGTATATACTCCGTTGAAACGGGTAGGACCTATAGCAGTATTTGTTGGAGCTATACCCGGAGCGTTACCTCCGCTGTTGGGTTGGACTGCTGCCGCCGGTGTAATATCACACGAAGCATTGATCATCTTTGGTATACAATTCATCTGGCAGTTTCCTCACTTCTGGGCTATAGCCTGGGTTGCCGATGAAGACTATAAGAAAGCCGGATTCAAATTACTTCCGTCAAGCGGAGAGAAAGATCTGAACACAGCAATACAAATCATGATCTATACCATGTGTCTCATTCCACTCGGAATGTTACCCGCTACCTTCGGAATTACAGGAGTAAACTCCGCTATAGTAGCAACGATTTGTGGTGTACTGTTCTTTGCACAGACATTTTCATTGATGAAATCCGGTGACAGAAAGGCCGCACTTAAAATTATGTTCGGATCTTTTCTATACTTGCCGATTGTACAGATAGCATACTTATTGGATAAAGTTTGACAGATAAAGAAGGGAAGGAAAACAATATGGTACCTGATATTAAAATAGTAGAAGAAGCGAAGACACCGCTGGCCATGAACCCGAAGAAGTTCGGCTTGTGGCTCTTTATTGCAACGGTGATAATGCTTTTCGGTGCATGGACGAGCGCATATATAGTAAAGCGTGGCGACATGGGTTGGTCTGAGATTATAGTGCCGGATCTGTTCTGGATAAACACTGGTATTATACTTGCCAGCAGCGTAACAATGGTTTGGGCTGTACGCGCAGCACGCAAAGACAATTTCGAATCACTAAAGATAGCGTTAAGCATCACAACGATACTCGGTATAGCGTTCGTGATTGGCCAGTTTATGGCGTATGACCAGATGGTTGAACTGAAAGAGCACTTTACCGGTGGCCCCGTATCGCATTCATTTGTATATGTGTTGAGTGGTGCGCACGCAGTTCACTTAATAAGCGGTGTGATTTTTTTGATCTTCGTACTGGTAGCAGTGTTTCAAAAAAAAGTGCATTCCAAAAACATGAACCAGATAGAAATGTGTGCCACGTATTGGCATTTTTTGGATGTTCTTTGGCTATATTTGTTCGTCTTTCTGCTTCTGAATAAGTAGGAGAGGAACGCGGAATGAAGGATTATTAAGATGAGATTATATAAAGATCTGATCTTCACAAAGTAGAAAAACTTGAACTAATAACGATAAATTAAAATGGCAAGTACCTCAGTAGCAACAGCTCCGGGACGGAGCGCTTGGGATGGCGGAGTATCACCAATGGGTGCCAGTTATGGTAAACTGATGATGTGGTTCTTCCTGCTGTCAGATGCTTTCACTTTCTCTGCACTTCTTATTACTTATGGATTGGTGCGTTCAGCACATCCGGTATATACTGGTACTGTACATGACTTTAAGTTTTCTGCAGGCTACTGGCCAATTCCCGAAAGAGTTTTTGAAGCTGTTCCTTTCTTACACGGTGTAGAAGCTCCGCTGGTATTTGTGGGTATCATGACTTTCATTCTGATCATGAGTTCTGTTACCATGGTGTTGGCGGTTGAAGCCGGTCATCGCATGGATCGTAAAGCTGTTGAGAAATGGATGTTGTGGACAATCCTTGGTGGTGCAGCCTTCCTGAGCTGTCAGGCTTGGGAGTGGTCACACTTTATCCACGGAAGTGAAACCGGAAAAGCTGTTGTAGAAGGCACTAAATTCTTCGGAGCAAACCTGGTACAAAATCAATATGGTCCTCCTGATTTTGCGGCATTCTTCTTTTTCATTACAGGTTTCCACGGCTTCCACGTATTCAGTGGTGTGTGTCTGAACTTCCTGATATACTATAATACCGTAACAGGTGTTTACGAAAGAAGAGGCCATTATGAAATGGTAGAGAAAGTAGGTTTATACTGGCACTTTGTAGACCTCGTTTGGGTATTCGTATTTACCTTCTTCTACCTTGTATAAATTAAGAAACGCTAACTGTTAATAGACTAAACATGGCACACGCTCATCAAGAAACTGTACACGTAAATGTATTGCCTCCGGATCGCGCGAAGATCAAGAAACTGTGGATGACAGCATTGATCCTCCTGATCATTACTATCCTGGAGTTTATCGTAGCATTTACGGTTCCGCATGAATATAAAGATCTTCGTGTCTGGATATTCATCACCATGACTATTGTAAAAGCTGCCTATATCGTAGGCGAGTTTATGCACTTGCGTTATGAAGTGAAAGTGTTGATCTGGTCTATCCTAATCCCGATGATCTTCATCGTTTGGATGCTGGTAGCGTTCCTGTATGAAGGTATGGCTATCGCTAATGTCAGATAACATTGTAATCGTATAGATATATACAGGAGGCTTAAGTGCGAACTTAAGCCTCTTTTATTTCATCGCGTGAAAGCCGGTGATTTTGGAAGTGAAGGGCAATCGATAAATTA
>CBIHOZ010000034.1:0-50230 GCA_966211525.1 uncultured Chitinophaga sp.
CCGCTGTTACCATCACATTCAGTAATGACAACGGCAATAATATCTTCCAGCCGAATTCCATCAACTGATCGTAACGCGGTCGCGGCAATGAAGCACGCAGCAAAATGAACAAAGCAATGAACGCGAACATCTTCAATACAAACCACACAATGGGTGGCAGAAACGCTGGTCCCAGCCAGCCTCCGAAGAACAAACAGGTTACCATACACGAGATGAGCATGATCCCTATATATTCTCCTACGAAGAACATTCCGAACTTCATACCAGAATACTCCGAGTGAAACCCGGCTATCAATTCACTCTCTGCTTCGGGTATATCAAAAGGCAGACGATGTGTTTCCGCTATACCGGCTATCAGAAAAATTACAAATCCTAAAAACTGCGGCACCACAAACCACATGTTGCGTTGTGCTTCAACTATATCATGCAGACTGAAGGAGCCGGTAATCAACACTACTCCCATCAGGGAAAGTCCCATGAACACTTCGTAGGAGATCATCTGCGCGGCACCGCGCATCGCTCCCAGTAAGGAGTATTTATTATTGGAAGCCCAGCCTCCGAGAATTATACTATACGCGCCCATGGATGACATCGCAAGGAAGAAAAGTAATCCTATATTCAGATCAACCACTATAAATCCCGGTGAGAACGGAACGATCACAAAACTCATCAGCACCGTGATCACAACTATAGCAGGCGCCAGCACAAACACTTTCTTATCTGCGAATGGCGGTATCCAGTCTTCCTTGAAAAATAGTTTTAATGTATCTGCGAGTACAACCAGTACTCCTAATGGACCCGCGCGATTGGGACCGTAGCGATCCTGCCATACTGCGAGCAATCTTCGTTCAAGCCAGATCAATCCCGGTGCTATAAGCAACAAACCTCCCAAGACGCAAATGACGATTATTACCGGTGACATTTTTTTACGTGTTTAAGTGTTTTGGTGTTTACGTGTGTAGGTTGGGGTGAGGGTGTGTAAGTATTTCGGGGCGCGTGTTGTGGCCCATTCGGGGAGTTCGGTATAGGGTATTTCCGGGAGACCGTATGGAACAGCAGCCACTCCGTTGGGGATGGCGTTACTTACTTTTACGGGTAAGCTATATTCGTACCGGCCTATATAAAACGTAAGTATATAATTTTCGAGAAGGCTCATGGCAACGGCATCGTCCATATTCAGTAAGATATAGGGTTGTGGTACACGCTGTGCTACGGAAGGTGAACGCGCACTTAATTCTTCTGATCCGAAGATGTGATGCATCGGCATGATGAGTAAATGATCTTCCAGTGGTTTGAACGCTTCGGGTATACCTTCAAAGTATTTTATAGTTTTATCGGCAACCGGTTCGAGTAACCGTATGCCGGGATCGCCACCTTTCAGAGCTCCGCCTATCTCCTGCTGGTATTTGTTTACGGATTGCACGGAGTTCCAACCCGGAGACCAGAAAAATGGAATCATGGATGATGGCGGCATACCGCGATAACCTTCCATGGTATAGGACAATGGTGAATCGGTATCTTCCGGAGGTTTGGGTTCGCTTACATGTATATTGGCCTGCATCGAAGTGCGGCCGCTATACCGATGTGGCTCGCGTGGTATACGCTGACCTGCAACCCTGAACTGCGATGGCGGTGTTACGGCATCTATACGTTTCAGTAAAGGTTCATCAGTTGCTATAGCATGGGTGATGTCTTCAAAATTTTTCCAGTTACTGAGTCGTTCGTGATTAGTGGCTGCCCCTATATCCAGTAACCAACGCCAGCTTTCGCAGACTAAATCTTTAGACTCATATACCTGGAAGAATCGTTGCGCGCGACCTTCATTATTCACCAGTATACCGTCAGATTCTGCAAATGTACCGGCCGGTATAACCACATCGGCTTGCTGTGTGGTACCATGAATCGAATGATCGAGTACAATTATATTCCGGCAGGCTTTCAGAAAAGCATCTACATCCGATTTTCTTCCATGACGGTATAAATCGTTTTCCAGTACAATCACTGTATCCGCATGTCCATTCACAACGGCATTGAAAGCGGCATGTAAGCGGTGTCCTCCCATCATAGCGAGTCCAATAGAATTACACTCCAGCATGGTATATACCAGTCCTGTGTTGCTGTTCTCTTTATTCAAGGCGCAGGCTACGTTCGCTGCAGCTTTCATCACTGCATCACTTTCACAACCGGCCCCGGAAATGATCACCGGCTTCTTGGCAGTGCGCAACGCCTGGGCTATCTGTTCTGCCAGCGCAGCCATATTTTCAGAGAGACCGTTAACCACCGGAGATGCATTGTCCAATGCATGCGCTACTGCAAAACCAAGTCGTGCTATACATTCCGGGGTGGCCCGATACGTAGCAGTGGCCAGTTCGTCTAGTTTGGTAGTAGTTAAAGTCGCGATGAACAAGGGGCCTTTCTTATCCTGTACGATTCCCTTCACCGCAGCATCGTTCCACAAGGGTATATTTGCTTGCTCAGCCAATGCTGCCGGTTGTTGTCGTACCGACTGACGAACGGCCAATGCCAGTATAGGAGCTGTGTTGGTTATATCTTCACCCAGTATAAAAACAGCATCGGCCTCTTCTACTTCTTTGGTAGAAGGAGTACGAACGGGGCCTTCGCGTAATATCTTTACTGCAAGTTCAGCGAGATCATGTTCAGCATCTGATACACCATGATAAAAATTATGTTCGCCAACCAATGCTTTCAAAACAAAGTTAGATTGAAGCGATGCGCGCGGAGAACCTATACCGATCACTCCGGGCTTACCTACTAATCCTGATACCGTTGAGAGCAATGTCTCACGATCGGCTTCGCGTTGTTGTATAAGGGGTTTACGAATACGATCAGCAGCATTCACAAATTCATATCCATAGCGGCCGCGGTCGCAGAGGAAGTATCCGTTTACTGCACCGTTATACCGGTTGGCAATCATCCGCAGCGAACCGTATCGTTCACCGGCAACGGTATTACAACCTATACTGCAGTGCTGGCATACAGAAGGTGCCATGGTAAGATCCCACTTGCGTGTATAGTGCTGCTTGAGTGTCTTATCGGTAAATACACCGGTAGGACAAACTTCTGCGAGGTTACCACTGAACTCATTTTCAAGCACACCATCTTCTGCCCTGCCAAAGTATACATTGTTCTTCGAGGCAAATACATCCAGGTCTTTACCGCCTGCGTAGTCTTTATAAAAGCGCACACAACGGTAGCACTGGATGCAGCGATTCATTTCGTGATTGAGAAAGGGGCCTAAATATTGATTGGTATAGGTACGTTTCTTATAGCGGAAGTTACGATAGTTATGTCCGGTCATTACCGTCATGTCCTGCAAATGACAAGAGCCGCCTTCATCGCATACCGCGCAGTCGTGCGGATGGTTTGTCATCAGCCATTCGATCACATGTTCGCGAAATTCCTTTGCATCATGATCATCAATGGATATACGCTGGTTATTTACAACGGGCTCCATACACGACATCACGAGTCGTCCCTTCTGGTCGTTTTCATCTTTATATACTTTCACCGCGCATTGCCTGCATGCCCCTACCGAACCCATGGCCGGATGCCAGCAAAAGTATGGTACATTCAGTCCCAGCGTAAGACAGGTCTCCAGCATATTTTTACCGGCAGGAACTTCATGCGGTTTATTGTCGATGAAAAGCACCATGGTTAACGTGTTTACGTTTTTATGTGTTTACGTGTGCAAGTTGGTGTGTGCGTATATATTATGATGTACTAGAATTTAGAGATGTCGGTTATAAGACGCTTTCGCTTTACAGGTAGAGGTTCCGTTGTGTGAGACAGTTCCTCGGCTATATATTGTTCGAAATCCTTTCTGAAATATTTGAGTGCACTTTGCAGGGGTTCCATCGCTCCAGGTGCTAATGCACAGAAGGTGTTGCCGGGACCTAAATATTTTGTATGGAAGTCCAGTAAGTGCAGATCATGTCCTTCACCATTACCGGATTCGAGGGATGTGAGTATCTTTTCAATCCACGGTATACCTTCACGACACGGAGTACAAAATCCACACGACTCCTGCGCAAAAAAGTGCATCAGGTTTCGTACAAATCCTACCACGGAAGTTTTATCATCCAGCACAATCATGGTTCCTGTACCCAAACGACTTCCTGCCGCTGCGATGGAAACATAATCCATCTTAACATCCAGGTGTTGCTCTACTAAAAAATCAGTGGATGCGCCACCAGGTAATGCACCTCTGAATTTCAATCCATCCTGCATACCACCGGCATGTTCTTCCAACAGTTCACGCATGGATATACCCATAGGTAATTCCCATAGTCCCGGAGTTTTTACTTTACCACTTACACCAAAGAGTTTCGTACCGGCATCATTCGTGAGACTTAATTTCTGAAACCAGTCTGCACCTTTATTTACAATGTGTGGTATACAACTGAGTGTCTCTGCATTATTTACAATAGTCGGTTTACCGAACAAACCGCTTACCTGCGGGAAGGGTGGCTTCGCGCGTGGAGTAGCGCGTTTACCTTCGAGTGAATTGAGCAACGCAGTTTCTTCTCCGCATATATAGCGGCCTACACCGGTATGCAAATGCATCTCCAGATTAAAACCCGAACCGAGTATATTGTGTCCTAAATAACCAGCATCGTAAGCTTCCTGTATAGCAAAGCGTATATTGTTGGCAGCTTCTTTATAGGCCCAGCGCAAAAAGACAAACGATACATTCGCTTGTATACCAAACGCTGATACAATCATTCCTTCGATCAACTGATGCGGAGCACTTTCGAGTAACAAGCGATCTTTAAATGTACCAGGCTCCATCTCATCCGCATTTACAATAAGATACTTGGTATCGATAGAACTATCCATCGGAACAAAACTCCATTTGAGTCCGGTAAGAAACCCTGCCCCTCCTCTGCCACGCAGGTTCGAATCTTTTACAACGGACTGGATATCCTTCGGAGTCATTTCTCTCAACGCCTTCCGCACAGACTGATAACCGCCAACCTGTTCGTATTCCTTCAGCGTAAGCGGCCGGAGGTCTTTGCGTATATGTTCGGTGAGCGGACGTTCCATGGTTGTTAGTCGTTATCGATGTTTGGTGGTTGGCTGCTGGCTTCTGGTTACTGGCTTCAGGATAAATGTCTGTAGCCAGACGTTAGTCGTTATCCGTTAATCGTTATACGCATCAGGCTATATATATCCCAATAGGTATCTGCACGAAAACTTCTTACTTCTTACTTCTTACTTCTTACTTCTTACTTCTTACTTCTTACTTCTTACAAATACTTACTCAGTATATCTTCAAGTACCTCCGGAGTTACATCGCGGTATAAATCATTATCGATCATCAGAGCCGGTGCATGATCGCAGGTACCGAGGCATGGGTTGGGTAAGAGTGTGAAGCGATTGTCTTCCGTAGTCTGTCCGTATTTTATACCGAGGCGTTCCATTACGGCTGTGCGAATGTTTTCATAGCCCATTACCCAGCAGGATATACTATCACACAGGAGTATAACATGTCGACCTACCGGTTTACGATGGATCATATTATAGAATGTAGCCACAGAGTCCAGTTCCTCTGCCGACATCTGCAGATAATCCGCCACCTCGCGCAAACTCTCATCCGATACCCATCGTCTATGCTCCTGCACCACCTTCAACGCCTCAATGCAAGCAGCCTTCCGGTAGGGAACGATCTTGATGGCTTCGTCTATTTCGTGAGTCTCTTCGAGCGTCAGCATGATAACGTGTTTAAGTGTTTACGTTTATACGTGTGTACGTGAGTACGTGTGTTGGATACATTGTAGGTATACCTTATATAGTAACATTACCTCTTACTGACGTGCACACGTACAAGCGTACGCACCTAAACACGTATAAACGTACACACCTAAACACGTTAACGATCAATATCAGCAAGCACATAATCCATCGCTCCCAGAATGCTGAGCATGTCGGCTACGGTGTAGCCTTTGCTTATGTAGGGTAGCATTTGCATGTGAGGGAAGGATGGGGTGCGGACTCTTACGCGATACGGTGATGTGTTGCCATCGCTGATCGCGTAATAACTGTTGGCTCCTTTGGTTGCTTCAATGCAACTCATGGCTTCACCTGCAGGAATTACCGGTCCCCAGCTTACGCCGAGGAAATGTGTAATGAGTGTTTCTATATCCTGCATGGTATGTTTCTTTACCGGAGGTGTGGTGAGTGGATGGTCTGCTTTATAGTCACCTTCGGGCATATATTTCCAGCATTGTTCTATGATGCGCAAGCTTTGTCGCATCTCTTCCACGCGCACTACGGCACGGTCGTAGCAATCACCGTTGTGAGCGATGGGTATATCAAAATCAAATTTATCGTAACCGGAATAGGGTTGTTTTTTTCTAAAGTCCCAATCAAAACCACAGGCGCGTAAACCCGGACCGGTAACACCCCACTCAATTGCTTCGGCTTTGGTAAATATACCTATACCGACTGTGCGTGCCTTGAAGATGCTGTTCTTCATCACCATGGCATCGTACTCTTTTAATCGTTTGGGGAAATAGTCGATGAAATCTTTTACGAGCTTGTCCCAACCGCGTGGCAGATCCTGGGCAACGCCTCCTATGCGGAACCAGTTCGGATGCATGCGGCCTCCACAAACGGCTGCTACTATATCAAATATTTTTTCACGATCGTTGAACATATAGAACACCGGAGAGAGTTGTCCTATATCCTGTGCAAAGGTACCGTACCACACCAGGTGACTCGCTATACGAAAGAATTCACACATCATTACGCGAATCACATTCGCGCGCTCCGGTAATTCTATACCGGCCAGTTTTTCGACTGCGAGTAAATATGCGAGGTTGTTGTTTACACCTCCGAGGTAATCTACACGATCGGTATAGGGTATATAGGTGTGCCACGATTGTCGCTCGGCCATCTTTTCGGCACCCCGGTGGTGGAAACCTATATCCGGCACAGCATCCACTATATCTTCACCATCGAGTTGCAGTATGATGCGCAATACACCGTGTGTACCGGGGTGCTGCGGTCCGATGTTGAGAAACATAAAATCAGAATCCTCGCTGGATGTTTGCAGTCCCCATTCTTCCGGGCGGAATTGCAATGCACTTTGTTCACGATCTTGTTTTTCATCGAACAAACGGAACGGCCCCATTTCCGTAGCACGCGCGGGATGTTCTTTCCGTAACGGATTGCCTTGCCACGATTCAGGCATCAGTAACCTTTTCAGATGCGGATGTCCTTCGAAGCGAATGCCGAACATATCAAACACTTCGCGTTCGTACCAGTTTGCATTCGCCCACAGATTGGTGATACTGGGCACGGTAGGAAACTCCCCTTTCAATGCTACTTTGAGACGAATAAAACTATTGCGATCGAACGAAAATAAATGATAGAGTATGGTAAAATTATCTGATGGGTAGCCGTATTCGCGATTACGGCTTCGTTCATCTATAGCCGACAAATCGAAGAGCAATATATAGGGACGGTCTATCTCATTCTTTAAATACCACAACACTTCTTTTATTTTTTCTACCGGAAGCCACAGTGTAACGATATCATCTTTGGCACGTTGTGAAGCGAAGGTTTCAGCTCCAAACCTTTGCTTTAACTTCTCTGTCGGGTCAAGTGTTGCTTCCATATATACCTATATTTCATCGGGGGTGCGGAATGTTACCATTTCCCTTCGCAACTCCCGTTTGGTTTCTTTCATTGATATTTTCTCAGGACGTATTACGCCTTGCTCGCCAATTACCCAGCTTAACGGACGTTGCTCCTTGCCTACACTTTGAGACAACAATACCAGTCCTTCCATAAAGGCATCGGGTCGTGGCGGGCATCCGGGTACATATACATCTACCGGCATAAATTTATCGACACCCTGCACTACGCTATATATATCATACATACCTCCGGAGTTGGCGCATGACCCCATGGAAATTACCCAGCGCGGCTCCATCATCTGTTCATATAGTCTTTTAATGATAGGCGCCATTTTTATAAATACAGTACCGGCAATGATCATGACATCAGCTTCGCGCGGTGTACCGCGAATTACTTCGGCACCGAAGCGCGCTACGTCATATTTAGGCGTCATGCTGGTAGCCATCTCTACAAAGCAACATGAAAGTCCGAAGTGAAACGGCCACATCGAATTTCTTCTTCCCCATGCCAGCAGACTTTGCACACTGGTCAGCATCACACTTTGTTGTATAGCTTGTTCCATAGAGCCTGTACTCTGCACACCGTTTACATGTGCTTCACCATTACCGTTGGGATGCGAGAGCCACCAGTTCATGCTGTTTGTTTGGTTATGCGTTTATAGGCTTTGAGTATTTTCTTACCATCCGGACCAAAGTCCAATGCACCGGCACGCCATTCATATATTAACACTACTACCAGCAGTATCAGAAATACGGTTACACCCGCGTAGCCATACCAGCCGAGTTCTCGAAAAGCAATAGCCCATGCGAAAATGAAAATTGTCTCCACGTCAAAAATGACGAAGAGCATAGCTACCAGGTAAAACTGTGAAGAGAAGCGAATGCGTGCAGAGCCTGTGCTGAGTATACCACCTTCGTAAGGATCACCGGTGGCGCGATCTTTATGACGTTGTCCTAACACGTACGAGAATCCGAGCATAGCACCGACCAGACTGAGTACGATCATTCCGTAGAGGAATAAAGGCCAAAGCGGAACACTATATTCTGTTGGCGTATCCAACGTAGTGGCTTTAGAGAACCAATATACCGAATACTTTATCCCGATGCGGGTATAGATTGGGATCGGGAAGTGCAAAAGAAAACGCGAGCTGTTTAGCCCGCGTCACGTTAATCTTACTGATGATGACCTGTGATGTAAAATTCCAGGTCTTCGATGATGCCGCGTTGTTCTTCGATGATATAGCGAACAACGTCACCAATCGAAATCATTCCTACCAACTCCCCATCATCTACCACGGGTAAATGACGAATGAAACGGTTGGTCATAGTCTTCATACAATCTTCAATGCTGTTGTCCGGAGAAACCGTTACAGGATTTTCCGTCATGATCTCTCCGATCAATGTATCTTTTGAAGATTTACCTTTCAGGATAAGCCTGCGTGCATAATCGCGTTCGGTAAATATACCGAGCAGGTGTCCCTGGTCATCGGTGATGAGAAGTCCACCGATATTCTTTAAGGACATTAACTCGATAGCCTTGTATACAGTTACAGTAGGTGCAACGGAAAAGACAACATTTCCCTTGCCCTGAAGGATG
Organism: uncultured Chitinophaga sp.; assembly: GCA_966211525.1. GTDB lineage: Bacteria > Bacteroidota > Bacteroidia > Cytophagales > Cyclobacteriaceae > Ohtaekwangia. The sequence goes on from CBIHOZ010000034.1 coordinate 9,259, forward strand.
TTTCTAACTTTTCCCATACGAGTGTCTGCTTGATTGAAGTAAATGAAGATAACACTTTTCACTACATTAATGCAAGCGTTTGAAACTATAAATTAAACCGCTTTCAAGTAAAAAATTGAAAAAGGGTGAATGCGTTTAAAATAGCGGCATTTTATTTTTCACAAATAAATATTGCGATGCAACGCTTGTTGTAACGACAACTGTCGGTATACTCCTATAATTATATAGCACGCATCCATTGATATATACTTGCCGTTGCTAAAATTCAATGTTGCTTCTTTTACAATCTTCATTAACCTTGCAGCGTTTTACCATTATACATGAACATAGCTTTTAAGAACATCGCGATTAGCCGGAATATTCTAGTACTCCTATTTATACTGATCACCGTTGCTTCGTTTGGACAACGTAAGCTTCAGCAAAAAGTGCCGGAGAAGACGCGTATACTTTTTCTCTTCGATGGCTCAGGCAGCATGCTGGAACCCTGGGGACGACCTAACCAGTACAAGATCAACATCGCTAAATCTATACTCACGCAAATTGTAGATTCGCTGCAGCAGAATAATAATCTTGAACTCGCGCTGCGTATTTACGGACATCGCTCTCCGCGTGAAGCCAACAATTGTAAAGACACATGGCTTGAAGTTCCGTTCAAACCGAAGAACCATAAACTCATCATCGACAAGATCAACGAGGTCAAACCGAAAGGTGTTACGCCTATAACGTACTCACTGGAGCAAGCGGCAAAAGATTTTCCGTCCAACGCTGGGTATCGAAATATAGTGATCCTCATTACCGATGGTATAGAATCTTGTGGTGGCGATCTTTGTGCTACCTCGCGTGAGTTGCAGAAGAAAGGTGTATTTCTCCGCCCCTATATTATTGGTCTTGGACTTCGTGCAGAGAAGACACTGGATTGTGCCGGTAAATATATAAGTGCTGAAACACCGCAGGAGTTTCACGAAGAGTTGAACAAGGCTATTCAATCTACATTTTCGAAAACAACGGTAAGTGTAGAATTACTCGATGCACGTAATCAACCTACCGAAACAAATGTAAATGTAAGCTTTATGAATTCCCTTACGGGGATGTCGATGTACGACTTTGTTCACTATCGTGATGCGCAGGGTAATCCGGACTCTGTGCAGGTTGATCCGGTAGTAGATTATGATTTGGTTGTAAACACTACACCACCGGTAACCAAACGCAACGTTACCATCGAGATCGGCAAGCATAATATAATTCGTATACCGGTACCGCAGGGAAATATAGCGATACAACAGGAAGGAAGAAAAGACAACAGCCTCGAAGCCATTGTTCGTGAAAAGGACAAACCTGAAGTGATCAACGTGCAGCGCAGCAATGAAACGTTCCGATACCTTACCGGTAAATATGAAGTAGAGACGCTCACGCTGCCACGAAGAAGATTTACCGTAGATGTCCAATTCAACAAGACCCAGAATATTTACCTGCCCTCGCCCGGTATTGTAAACTTCAACACTATATCTACCGGCTACGGAAGTCTATATGAAATAGCGGCCGATGGCACGCAGCAGTGGGTTTGCAACCTCAACAACCAGAAAGCTAATTTTACTTTAACGTTGTTACCGGGGCGCTATAAAATAGTTTTCCGCGTACGCAATTCTGCGGGCAGTAAATTTACCGGTTTCAAAAATTTTGAACTGGCATCCGGTGAAACCAAGATGATCAATGTATTCAACTAGAACTCCGCGAGTATAAGCCAGGGAAGCAGGGCCAGCAATAACGCGATGATAAACCAGATAACGAGCTTTCGGTTTGATTTCTTTTCGTCTGATGATGAGGCAGATTGGTGGTGCATAAGCGGTGGTTAACTTGGCTGTTCTTACGGGGCTCATCGAACGAATGTTCTGAAGGATATGGGTGATTAACAAATCATTAACAGTTTATGGCGCGGAGTGATGGAAGAACGGAAATTATTTACGACTTTCGCAGCGCCCGTGCCCGAGGGGTATGTAAATATGTAGGGAAGCATTGCTATAGCGGCACGTGTTTTAAGATTTGTAATTCGTACTCGTAATTTTATTATGACCAAATTTACCTTTACTGAAAAGAAAGATACACGCTCAGGTTTTGGCGTGGGCTTGCATGAGCTTGGCAAAAGCAACTCAAATGTAGTAGCACTGTGCGCTGACCTAACGGGATCGCTGAAGATGGATGCTTTCAAGAAAGATTTTCCGGAACGCTTCTATCAGGTTGGTATAGCAGAAGCAAACATGATCGGTCTCGCGGCCGGTATGACCATCGGGGGAAAAATTCCTTTTACCGGTACATTTGCTAATTTTTCAACAGGTCGCGTGTACGATCAGATCCGCCAGTCGGTGGCATACTCTGACAAGAATGTAAAGATATGCGCTTCACACGCTGGTTTAACTTTAGGTGAAGACGGTGCAACGCACCAGATACTGGAAGATATAGGGATGATGAAAATGCTTCCGGGCATGACTGTTATTGTTCCCTGCGACTATAATCAAACCAAGGCTGCTACTATAGCATTAGGCGACCATCACGGTCCTGCATACCTGCGCTTTGGTCGTCCGAGCTGGCCAATCTTTATGGCAGCCGACAGACCTTTCAAAATTGGCAAAGCTGATAAACTTATCGATGGTAAAGATGTAACGATCTTTGCGTGCGGCCACATGGTATGGCAGGCTGTTGAGGCTGAAGCTGCGCTTGCTGAAAAAGGTATCAGTGTTGAGCTGATCAACATTCACACCATTAAACCGCTGGATGTTGAAGCTATATTAGCTTCTGCAGAAAAAACCGGATGCGTTGTTACCTGCGAAGAGCACCAGATCAACGGTGGGCTAGGCGACAGCGTAGCACAAGTGCTGAGCCGCTTCCGCCCTACTCCTATTGAAATGGTAGCGGTGAACGATTCATTCGGAGAAAGCGGTACACCAACGCAGCTTCTCAAGAAATACGGACTCGGCCCCGAGAACATCGTAGCGGCAGTTGAGAAAGTACTGAAGCGCAAAAAATAACAACAACTTCATAGAAAATGCCCCGCCAACCCGCGGGGTATTTTTTTTCACGGGCACTTTCACGTACTTGTTACTTCCAAACTACATCGGCTATGGAAATGCTTGATAATGCCATTAACTGGTTTGAGATACCGGTATCAGACTTTGATCGTGCCAAAAAATTCTATTCAGCGATCTATGACTACACCATGCCCGAAGCGATGGTTGGCAAAACGCGTATGGGCTTTCTGCTCTACGAACAAAAAGAACAGCGTGCCGGCGGAGCGATATGTTATGGCGAAGGCTATATACCTACCGCGCAGGGCGTACGCATTTATCTCAACGGTGGTTCAGATCTCAATATAGTTCTCAACCGCGTGGAGAAGGCCGGTGGTAAAGTAATTATGCCGAAGACGCTGATTGCTGAAGAGCACGGATACTTTGCTTTATTCAATGATACAGAAGGTAATTTTCTCGCGCTTCACTCGCGAAAGTAATATCAACACGATGTGTACATTTCATTTATTAAAAGTATAACTATATATGTAGTAGCAGAATCATTCGAGTAACACCAACAACACTATGGGCGCTTCCAAGATCGATAATTTTACACCCGCACAGATCCACCTGGCGATGTATGCAAAGGCATTAGGACATCCGGCACGCATTGCTATTGTTCAGTACCTGGCACAGCACCAGGGTAGTTTGTGTGGCGAGATTGTCAATGCTATACCGTTGTCTCAATCTACAATCTCGCAGCATCTCAAAGAGCTTCGAAATGCAGGTCTCATCAAAGGCGATGTTGATGGTCCGAGTGTACATTACTCCGTTGATGAAAAAATATGGAGCCGCGCGAAGCGGGCGCTTGGTAATCTTTTTGAAAATTGCGATCCTGCAAATACATTGAATCGATTTCCTGAACCGAAAAGTATGAACGTATGACACTGACCTATAAAACGATTACCGATATAGAAGGCTTCGAAAAATTTCGTACGCTATTGAAAGCTTCCGGTTTACCGGCTGATGATCTTAACTTTGAACGCGACTTGCTGGTGGGATATTACGAAGCTGATCAGCTAGTGGGAACCGGTGCCCTCGAAGTATATGGCGACTATGCATTGCTGCGTTCACTCTCTGTTAAGCTGGGTATCCGCGGAAAATCAGTAGGTACCAACATAACGGATTACCTGATTGATGAAGCGCGCAGCCGTAAGCTGAAAGGTATTTACCTGCTTACTGAAAAAGCAAGAGGCTTCTTTTTGAAGAAAGGTTTTCTCGATACTACGCGTGATGCTGTACCACAAGAGCTTCATGCCTCCTCTGAATTCTCTCATGTGTGCCCTGTCTCGGCAGTGGTAATGCATCTTCCTTTATAGAGAGCAACTTGTAAAGCTGAAAGTAAATATGCCAATAGCATAGTGCTTTCAGCTTTATACAACCGCTGAAAGGAACGAGCATCCGTTAGGATAATAAAAAACACACATCCTAAATCATAATTCGTAAATGATAGACTACATTTGCGCTTCATTTTTCCAACCCGTATGAAGTTGAATAAATATTTTGTTATCGATTTCGACAGTACTTTTACTAAAGTAGAAGCTTTTGATGTTCTGGCCGACATTTCTTTACAGGATCATCCTGAGAGAGAAGACCGCAAGAAAAAGATCATTGAGATTACAAACCAGGGAATGGATGGTTCCATCTCGTTCCGCGAATCGTTGGAGAAAAGATTAAATCTGCTCGCGCCCAGTCAGCATCACTTACCTGCACTTATTACAAAACTGAAGGGCAGCGTATCAGAATCTTTCAAACGCAATAAAGAATTCTTTCAGGAGTATTCCGATAATATCTATATCATCTCAAACGGCTTCCGTGAATTTATAGAGCCTATCGTTACCGAGTTTGGTATCAAGGCAGAAAATATACTCGCGAATGAATTTCGTTTTGATACAGACGGTAAAGTAGTTGGTTTCGATACGGAGAACCCGCTATCGGCTAATGGTGGAAAAGTAGAGCAGTTGAAAAAACTGAATCTGCCCGGCGATATCTACGTGATTGGTGATGGCTATACCGACTATGAAATAAAGCATGCCGGTTTAGCGAACAAGTTCTTTGCGTTTACTGAAAACGTAGAGCGCGAAAATGTGAAAAGCAAAGCCGATCACATCACACCAAGTCTCGATGAGTTCCTATACCTCAACAAACTCAACACGGCTATATCGTATCCAAAGAACCGGATCAATGTATTGTTACTGGAGAACGTTCACCCCGTAGCCGTAGAGTTGCTTCGTGCAGAAGGCTTCAATGTTGAAACCTATCACGCTGCGATGACGGAAGAAGAACTGATACAAAAAATCAAAAATGTATCGGTACTCGGTATACGTTCCAAAACACAGGTTACGGCTAAAGTATTGGAACACGCCAATCGTCTGATGGTGATCGGTGCCTTCTGTATTGGTACAAACCAGATCGATCTGAAAGAAGCTACCAAAAAAGGTATAGCTGTTTTCAATGCTCCATTTAGCAATACCCGTTCCGTTGTAGAACTGGCCGTTGCTGAAATGATTATCCTGATGCGTAACATCGTAGATAAGTCTAACAAAATGCACAAAGGTGTTTGGGACAAATCTGCGAAGGGAAGCTTTGAAGTGCGCGGTAAAAAACTCGGACTTATTGGTTACGGAAATATAGGTACACAACTTTCTGTTATTGCCGAATCACTCGGTATGAAAGTTTTATACTACGACACGGAAGAGAAACTCTCTCTTGGAAATGCTGTGAAGTGCAAGACCATGACGGAAGTACTCGAGCAGGCGGATGTTATCTCCCTGCACGTGGATGGTCGTAAAGCAAACGCCAACCTCATCGGACCGAAAGAATTCAGTCTCATGAAGAAAGGTGTTATCTTCATTAACCTGAGTCGCGGACACGTAGTAGATATACAGGCGCTTCGCGAAAATATACTCAGCGGTAAAGTGGCGGGCTGCGCGATCGATGTGTTCCCGTACGAACCGGTGAGCAACGATGAAGAATTTATGAGCGAGCTGCGTGGTTTGCCCAATACAATTCTTAGTCCGCACATCGGAGGAAGTACACTCGAAGCACAAGAGAACATCGGTAACTTTGTGCCGGGTAAAATGATGGACTATATCAACACCGGCAGTACATCCAACAGTGTAAACTTCCCGAACCTCACGTTGCCGATTCTGAAAGATGCACATCGCCTCATTCACATTCACAACAACGTGCCGGGTATATTGGCCAAGATCAACCAGCTGCTGGCAGATCACGGTATCAACATTGTAGGACAATATTTGAAGACTAACGAATCCGTAGGATATGTTATCACGGATATCAACAAGCAATACGACAAAGAAGTAATCGCTAAACTCCGCGCGATCGAAAATACGATCAAGTTCCGGGTGTTGTATTGATAACAGATACAAATATTATTCATCGAAAACGCAGGGGGTTACTTCTGCGTTTTTTTGTTGCCCGCAGATTACACAGATGAACGCAGAAGAATACAGGAAAAAACTCTCCGCGTTTTATCTGCGAAAATCTGCGTGTTCTGCGGGAAAGAAAAAATTTTATATTAGTGCACATGAATGAGCAGAAACAAAAGAGCTTACGGCATCGGCTATATGAAATAATTTTCGAAGCAGACACCAAAGCCGGCAAGACATTCGACATTGTATTGTTGTGCTGCATCGTAGCCAGTGTTTTTATTATAATCGCAGAAAGTGTTCAATCATTTCGTGTAGCGTTTGGCAAATGGTTTCTCATACTCGAGTGGTTCTTCACCGCTATATTTACCGCAGAATATATAGCACGTGTGTGGGTGGTACCTAAACGCAGCAAGTATATATTCAGTTTCTTCGGCATCATTGATCTTCTCTCTATACTCCCCAGCTACCTGGCATTATTTTTCCCCGGAGCGCAATCGCTGATGGTTATACGCAGTATACGGTTGCTGCGCATTTTCAGAATCTTCAAGCTATCACGATATATAGGGGAAAGTCAGAACCTGATGCGTGCGTTACGTGCGAGCAAACATAAGATAACGGTGTTCCTTGTTACCGTAGTTACTTCGGTGATCATTACCGGTACGATGATGTTTTTAGTGGAAGGTCCGGAGCACGGCTTCACCAGTATACCACGCAGTATATATTGGGCCATTGTAACCATGACTACCGTTGGCTATGGAGATATAGCACCACAAACAGCATTCGGCCAGGCGCTCGCTTCGTGTATTATGATTCTTGGTTATGGTATAATAGCAGTTCCTACCGGTATAGTTTCTGCAGAGATGATACAACTGAAAACACAGGATAAACTAACCACACAGGTTTGTCCACATTGCATGCGCGAAGGTCACGACCATGACGCAGTGTTCTGTAAATATTGCGGGGGAACGTTAAACGAAGAAGTGACGAAGGGAAAATAAAAAACCCAATGGATTTGGTGAGGTGTTTCTGAACCCCATAAAAGACAAGTTTTGAGCTGCCGTCAATCGCAACCTTCTTCTGTTAACCTGCTTTTTGGGCGAGGTCCCGATAAGTATCGGGATGAGGCCTGATTTTGATCGAAAGCTTCACTCGGTATTGTTTAAATTGTTAGGTTCAGCAAACGTGTCCCAAATCCAAGGGCAGTGCGAACATAGGCAAAACACTTTTTTTGGCCAAGGTTGATTTAAAAGTATTTTTTTTCTAAAACCCGCTAAGCATTGACAGCAAGCCTTCTGCGCGTTTATGAAATCTTCAATTTGTTGTAAAAAAAGCTTTTCATTTTTAGGGAACTTTTAACAACAGCTGGACAACGGATAAACGCACAACCGTTATTTTTGCGCCCGACTATGAATCTCAAGACCAACTTTACGCCCGGCCCTTCTCAACTTTATTTTACGGTAGAAGATCATGTGCGCACCGCATTTCGCGAAGGCATTCCATCGATATCACATCGCAGTAAACAATACGAAGCGATCTATAAAAAAGCAGTTGACGGACTGCGTGCTTTGTTGGGACTTCCATCAAACTATCATGTTTTATTCACAGGTTCTGCCAATGAAATCTGGGAACGCATTGTTCAGAATCTGGTCGAAGAAAAATCCCTGCACTTTGTAAACGGTTCATTCTCGAAACGCTTCTTTGAGATCGCCCAATTGCTGAATAAAAAACCGGAGAAGATTGAAGTAGCGATGGGACACGGTTTTGATTCCAATGTAGTAGTCCCGACAGGAATCGAACTGCTCGGAGTAACGCACAACGAAACAAGTTCTGGCGTTTCATTACCGCTTGAATTCATCTATAATTTACGCAAGCAACATCCGGATACGTTGATCGCAGTAGATGCTGTGTCTTCCCTACCCTTTCCTGATTTTGATTATACTAAAGTTGATTCAGTATTTTTCTCTGTGCAGAAAGGTTTCGGTTTACCGGCAGGATTAGGTGTATGGCTGATCAACGACCGATGCATTGCCAAAGCCGAGCAACTGTTATCAAAAGGAATTTCTATCGGATCTTTCCACAGTATACCATCACTATATTCGCACGCCATCAAAAATCAGAACCCGGAAACTCCGAACGTGCTCGGTATATATTTACTTGCGCAGGTTGTGGATGACATGGTGCGCAGAGGTATCACAGCTATTCGCAAAGAGACTGAATATAAAGCGGCTATACTATACCAGGCTTTGGAGAGTCATGGTGTGATAAAACCATTCGTGCAAGACAAAACGTTTCGCTCACAAACTGTTATTGTTGCTGACTGTGGAGAACATACCGAAAGCATCACCAAATTACTTCAGCAAAACGGTATGCAGCCCGGCGATGGCTACGGCTCGTTCAAGAAAACACAACTTCGTTTTGCCAACTTCCCTACACACTCCAAAGAACAATATGAGTTGCTGGTAGATACACTGGCCACCTCACGCGGATAAAAAAAACAGAAAAAATTATGAAGGTGCGTTAAACCAACGCACCTTTCTTTTGTCTAATTTTCTGGAATCCACCTCGTTTTCCTTTGGAAGATAAAGAGCTTTTAGAAAAGATCAGGAACGCTGACACGCGGAATTATGGCTTTAACCTGCTGGTGCGCACGTATCAGCAACGGGTTTACTGGCACATCCGTAAAATGGTTATTGATCATGATGATGCCGATGACATCACGCAGGAAGTCTTTATAAAAATCCACAAGCACATCGAAAACTTCCGTGAAGATTCGCAGCTATATACCTGGATCTACCGGATTGCTACCAACGAATGTTTAAGTTTTCTGCAGCGCAAGAAGCGCAGATTCTTTTTACCGATCGCCGATGTTGCCCGGGAACTCAGTGCCAAACTCGATCACGCTACTCACGTATCAGGCGATGATATCCAGTTGAAACTTCAGAAAGCGTTGCTGAAGTTACCGGATAAACAACGCCTGGTTTTCAATATGAAATATTTTGATGATATGTCGTACGAAGAAATAGCAGCCGTTACGGATACCAGCGTAGGCGCACTGAAAGCGAGCTATCATCACGCAGTAAAGAAAATTGAAGAATTCCTTACAGCATAATTAAACTTTTCGGAAAATTAGAAGTCGAAGATATACCATGAAGCTCGAAGACCTGCCCCAAAAAGAGATATTCGATGTGCCCGAAGGCTACTTTGAAAAGTTGCCGGGCACCATCCAGGCACGTATCGCTGAGCGCCAGCAACCAGCATCGCGCCCGGTGCTGCGCTACGCGTTTCAATATGCGCTGCCGTTGGTAATGATCATTACGATAGGTCTCATCTGGTTTGAAAATTCCCCTTCTTCTAATCAGACAACAACAGAATTACTCCTGGCTGAGATACAGACGGAAGACCTGATCACGTATCTCGATGATACGAACATGACTACGGACGAACTATTGGAACATGCTTCACTGGATGATGCCGATGCGGAAGAGATTGAGCAGGAAGTATACGGCCTCGACCTCGATGATGAAACACTGGATATACTAACCGATGAAATGGAATTAAACAGTTTGTGATGAAGATACTAACCAACATAATAGTGATGCTGTTGCTTTCTGCCCGGCTGTTTGCGCAGGAAGAAGATCTGCAGCAGCAAGAGCAGGATCCGAAAGTAAAACAAAAGATACAGGCTGCACGTGTAGCCTATATTACGGATCAACTTGCTCTTACACCCGAAGAGGCAGAAAAGTTCTGGCCTATATATCGTGAGTTCTCGGAGAAGCGACAGCACTTGCTGAAAGATTACCGGCAGGCAAAACGCAATCCCGATCCGAATAAAACAGCCGAGCAGAATGATAAAGACCTGGTAGAGCTCAGTCTGAAACTGAAGCAGCAGGAAGTTGATCTTGAAAAAGATTACTCGGGCAAATTGCTGAAAGTTATTTCGGCACAGAAGCTTCGTACTCTGCCGGAAGCCGAACGAAAATTCAGGCAGATGATTCTTGACCAGATACAACGCAGGCAAGGACAACGCGACCGACTCGATAACATGCGCGATCGCCGGCAGCAAAAACTTCAGCAACGAAATAATTGATCACGTAACCAGCCGCCAATCCTCTACCGCTGATACATATATATCAGTTGATTGGCAACATAATGAATTCGATACGAAGGAACATCTTCCTGGTTCTGATATTCTCCTGCTCACGACTTGTGGCGCAGGATAAAGAATCTTTTTTATCGGATCTTCCGGATGCTGATTCCATTCTTACGTTTCAGGATTCACTGAGTATATTTAGTCTCATTGATAGTTTGCTTCAACTGGATGATGCAAGCGGATCACAACTCGCGCTTCGTGTAGGCTATAACAGCAATGTACAATCTGCCGGACGAACGCTGGGCATTGATAACTTCGGACTTGCCCCGGGTATATCGTACTATCATTCTTCCGGACTATATGCTGATGTTACAGGCTTCTGGAGTAAAGACTTTGTTCCCTCCTACTATCTCACCGTTGCGTCTGTCGGTTACCTCCACACGTTCTCTAAGAAGTTTTCAGCGATGGCCGGTTATGATCATTACTTCTACACCGAACAGGATGACGACAGTTATATACCGTATCAGAATACATTATCCGTAACACCTATACTGGAGCTCCACCCGGTAACTATATCGGTAAATTATGCTTATTACTTTGGCGATGCACATGTACACCGTATAGCACCCGGCATCAACCTTACTTTTCAGAAGCGTAACTGGAAAGGTATCGATTGTATTGCCTTTGCACCGGCATTCTTTGCCTTGTTCGGCAACGACATCATCACCGAAGTACGTTACCCCGAGACTGTCCGCGAAATGATCCGCAGGGTACGCCAAGGTTTGCCCTGGTATGAAGTTACGGAGCGTAATGAATTCGGTATCATGAATTATACTTTGAGTGCACCTGTTAGCGTGACCTATAAAAACTGGAATCTTACCCTGACTTACAACTATAACATACCGAAAGCACTCCCCGGTGAAACCCTTACCTATTCGGAAAGCAGCTTTCTTTCAGGCAGCCTTTCCTACTTTATCGACCTCAGGCAACATAAATCAGGTTTGTAATATTCAAGTCTTTGAATATTATTGTCATAACTTATTAACCAAACAACCAACATGGTTCAATTCAAAAATATTGTTTTCATTGCTTTTGCTGTGATGTGCTGCCTGTGCGCCCATGCGCAGGACTACCGCTGGCAACAACGTGCGGAGTATATCATGGATGTACGCCTCGATGTAAAAACGCATAAAGTTACCGGCTCGCAAAAGCTTACATACTATAACAACTCCAAAGATACCCTCACCAAAGTATATTATCATTTATTCTTTAACGCCTTTCAACCGGGCAGCATGATGGATGTTCGTTCGCGCAATATCTCTGATCCTGACCAACGCGTGAAAGACCGTATATCAAAACTGAAAGATGACGAGATCGGCTATCAGCATATACTTGCGCTGAAGCAGGATGGTAAAGATACCCGCTATAAAGTTGACGGTACTATACTGGAAGTAACACTGTCGAAAGCTATTCTTCCCGGAGCAAAAACTGTATTCGATATGAAATTCGAATCGCAGGTACCGGTGCAGATCAGAAGAAGCGGACGAAACAACCGTGAAGGTATAGCCTACTCCATGACACAATGGTATCCAAAGATGGCCGAGTATGATTTCCGCGGATGGCATGCTTATCAATATGTAGCGCGCGAGTTTCACGGTGTGTGGGGCGACTTTGATGTAAAGATCACCATTGATCCTTCGTTCGTTATTGGCGGTACCGGTAAACTGGTGAATGCTGATAAGATTGGTTATGGCTATGAGAAAGAAGGCGCCACCGTAAAACGTGCTGACGGTGAACTCACCTGGAATTTTGTAGCGAAGAATGTAATTGATTTTGCATGGGCCGCTGATCCTGACTACATGCATGATCGTGTACAGGTACCGAACGGTCCTGAGCTGCACTTCTTCTACCAGAAAAGTGAAAAGACTATTGCCAACTGGAAAAAGATGGAAGGCTATGCGGTGAAGCATTTTGAGTTTATGAACAAGACATTCGGTAAATATCCATACGAAAGTTACTCGATCATTCAGGGTGGCGATGGTGGTATGGAATACCCGATGTGTACACTGATTCTCGGTGATGGCAGTCTGGAAGGTCTTATCGGTGTGATGTCGCATGAAGCAGCCCACAGCTGGTACCAGGGCGTGCTCGCATCCAACGAAGCATTATACCCGTGGATCGATGAAGGCTTTACCGATTTTGCAAGCCAGGAATCGGAAGCGGTCATGTTCGGTACACCAGTGAACGAGTCACATGCGAGCAGTTACAATGCATATTTCAACCTGATCAAGCGTGGCTTGCAGGAACCGATCAGTCAGCATTCCGATCATTACAACACCAACAGCGGATATAGTACATCTGCATATGCCATGGGAACTATATTTCTGCACCAGCTGAAGTATATCATTGGTGATGATAATTTTTACAAAGGCATGCGCCTCTACTATAACACGTGGAAGTTCAAGCATCCGGAGCCAAATGATTTCATTCGTGTAATGGAAAAAGTTTCCGGTATGCAGTTGAAGTGGTATATGAGCTACTGGATAAACACAACCAAGAAGATTGACTACACGATTAAGACCGTAATTGAAAAAGATAACAACACGTTTGTAACACTTGAGCGCCTGGGTGAATTCCCGATGCCGGTTGACCTGGTTGTTACGTATAAAGATGGCAGCAAAGAATTATACTATATTCCGCTGAATGAAACACTCGGCAGCAAACCGGTTGAAGACAAGAATGTGAAGCGCACCGATCTTACGGCATGGCCGTGGGTAAATCCGCAGTATACAGCGCAGATAACACGTGCTGCCAGCGAGATTGCAACAATTGAAATTGATCCGAGCATGCGTATGGCAGATGTAGATCGCAAGAACAACATCGTTGATATTTCGCAAGGATTGAAAGCGTATCAAAACGCAACTCGCTAAAAATACACATCACATAAAAAAGTGAGGCGCTTCGGTGCCTCACTTTTTTTATACCCTCTACGTTGTCTTAAAGTCTTATTCCGTTTTATTAATCACAACCTGCAGTTCATCCTGTACACTACGCCATTCGAGCTCCGTCCATCGTATTTCATATTAAAATTAAGAATACACGCCTGTCGGAGAGGCATACTTTTTTAAATCTTCTATACTGTCCTCCACACTGTTAAAAGACCTTTGCTCCTAAACAGCATTGTCTTTTCATACAGCGATATCTACTTTTAATTCGTACACGATCTATGCAATGAAATTTTTACCCGCGATAGCACTCTTTCTATATACCTTGTCAGTTTCTGCTCAGGAGAGTTTTACTATTTCCGGAAAAGTTACCGATGAACAGCAACAGCCTGTTCCCTTCGCCAGTATAGCGATTCATGCGGCCGCAGACTCGACCTTGGTTACAGGAACTGTCTCTGATGATAAAGGTACATTTGCGATCAACACACGTGCCGGTAATTATTTCGTGAAAGTAACTTTTCTGTCCTATAAGGAAACTATACTTCCCAACATCGTTATCAGCAATGGTGATTTGAACCTCGGCACGGTTGTGCTGAAAGCCGAAGCAAGCATGCTGAAAGAAGTTGTGATACAGGGAGAGAAAGCACAGATGGAATTGCAATTGGACAAGCGTGTATTCAACGTGAGTCAGGATTTAAGTAACGTTGGGTTGAATGCGGCTGATATACTTGGCAATCTCCCTTCTATTAATGTTGATGTTGACGGAACGGTAAGTCTGCGTGGAAGTGAGAACGTACGTATACTTATTGATGGTCGTCCTTCCGGTTTAACGAGTCGCGACCCCGATGCTTTGCGCAAGCTGCAGGGCAATATGGTAGAACGTGTAGAAGTAATTACCAACCCATCGTCACGATACGATGCTGCGGGTGAAGTTGGTATCATTAATATTATACTGAAGAAAGATCAGCAGAAAGGTATCAACGGTACCTTTACAGCCAATGGCGGACACCCCTATTTACTCGGAGGTTCCTATAGTATAAATTTCCGGCAGAATAAAGTAAACCTGTTTTCAAGTTATGGTATAGATGATCGCCGAACGCCCGGCTTTGGTTCATCCTTTCAACGCTATACCAGCAGCGATACAAGCTTTGTATATGAGCAGTATAATGATCGTTCGCGCGGAGGACTTGCGCATAACATCATGGCCGGTGTTGATTATTTTATTACAGACAAGAGTACCATCACGGCTTCGTTTCTCTTCAACCCATCATTCGGTGTAAATAAATCCACCAACGAATATCTCGATTATGATGAAAGCGGCACACTCATGAAAAAAGTAGTGCGCACAGAACGCGAAGAAGAAGATGAAGAAACTATCGAAGGAACGTTAAGCTATAAAAAAGATTACGAACAAAAAGGCCGCACACTTACAGCAGATTTCAAATGGATAAAAGGTGTTGATGATGAAGCTACCGACTATACCGAAGGTGAACCTGGCGGACCGCTCATGCTGCAACGCGCTATAAACAATGCCAATGAAACAAACTGGCTGGTGCAGGCAGACTATATACATCCGTTCTCGCCTACCGGCAAAATAGAGGCCGGTATAAAAACAGCATCGCGTATTATCCGCAATGAATATTCACTCGAACAATTTGATGGCGAAGCGGAGAACTGGTTTGCTCTTCCCGCATTTACCAACAACATGATCTATACCGAACGTATCCATGCCGTATATATGATGGCCAGCAATACGTTCAACAAGGTTTCGCTGCAGGGAGGTTTGCGCGGTGAGTATTCGGATATCACAACAGAACTCACGGTAACAAACGAAGAAAATCCACGCAATTATTTTAATCTGTTTCCAAGTGCCAACTTATCATACAAGTTAAAAGAGAACAATACGCTGCAACTCAGCTATAGCTATCGCATCAGTCGCCCGGACTTTCGCGATCTCCTTCCCTTCTCTGATTTTCGTGACTCGCGCGTATTCTTTGTTGGTAATCCAAATCTGAAACCGGAATATACGCATGCATACGAAGCGGGATACTTGCTTGATTGGGAAAACGGATCTATACTCTCCAGTGTATACTACAGGCATCGCACCGATGTTATTCAGCGCATCGTTACCGGTGTAGACTCTACTGGCAGAACACGGGTGATACCGACAAACCTCGCAGAAGAAAATGCATACGGTGTTGAAATGAATTTCTCTTTGAGTATACATAACTGGTGGAAGATAAACAGCAGCGCTAATTTTTATCGTGCTATAACAGAAGGTTCATACGAAGATGAACTTTTAAAAAGCGATACCTATACCTGGACGGCACGCGCTACATCGCGCATGACGTTCTTCAAGAATCTCGACTTCCAGGCAACCTTCAACTATCGTGGGCCGCGCATCACCACACAAGGTAAAAATCTGGCGATATACTCCGTTGACCTCGGGCTATCACGCGATATACTGAAAGGTAAAGGAACGCTGGCCGCATCGGTGCGCGATCTCTTTAACTCTCGTGTTCGCAAAAATATAGTAGACACGGAAGGATACTATTCAAGTACACGCTTTCAATGGCAATCACGTCAGTTCCTCCTCACCTTTACGTATCGCCTCAACCAGATGAAAGAGAAAGAACGTGAGCGTGAACATTCGGAAGAAGAGTTATAACACCATACATCCCGATATATATACTTGCTTGTGATAACACGTGCTATAGCTATGTAGTACTTTCGCGGCACTTCCCCATTCCCCACCGGGGCAACATGTATATCAGATCTTTACTTTCCAGGCAGTATCGTGAGTTGGTTTAACACGGAATAGTTTTTTGCGACAATACGCTTTCCACTCTTAAAACTTTCTTCCTATGATATTAAAGATCGATCGGCTTCCCATCGAGTTGCCAACCCCCAACAATCCAAGTCCCAACGATGCTGCCGCAGTTCAGGAACTGCTCGGTGGTAAATTCGGGGAAATGTCTACGCTCATGAATTATACATACCAATCGTTTAACTTCAGAGGTCGCACGCGTCTTCGTCCGTTTTACGATGTCATCTCCAGCATTGCCGGAGAAGAGTATGGACACATTGAAGTTGTATCATATACTATTAATTTATTGTTGACAGGCGTGAGCAAGCGCGGCATTGATCCGGTACCCGCTCCGTTGAAACATGGTACTGATGCGCGCAATACCTATCACTATATAGCAAGTGGTCACTCCGCTTTACCGGTCGACTCGATGGGTAATTTCTGGAACGGACAAAATGTATTCAGCAGCGGCAACCTGAAGCTCGATCTTCTTCATAACTTTTTCCTGGAATGTGGCGCACGTGCCAACAAGATGCGGGTATACGAAATGACGACTGATCCTACAGCGCGCGAAATGGTTGGCTACCTGCTGGTGCGTGGTGGTGTTCACATTGTAGCGTATGCACGCGCACTCGAACATCTCACCGGTGTAAATGTAACGAAGCTTGTTCCGGTACCCGACCTCAGTAACAAAGCATTTCCGGAAACAAAAAAATATGAGGCCAGTGGTGTTCACCGGATACTATATACTTTCAGTCAAAGTGATTATCGCAAGGCCGGCATCATCTTCAATGGTCCGCATCCGGAAGATGGCAAACCTCTTGAGGTAGTATTCGGTGCGCCTGAAGGAGCACCTGCTCCAGACCTGGAAGAAGAACCTCAGCTGAATGCACCGGGTGCCGATGATTATGACACCGAGATGTTTAAAGACATTGCAAAAAAAGTTGGCGTGACGTACTAACAATTTTGATCATAGCCAGTGAATCGCCAGGGAGCAGTCGATTATCGATTGAACCGTGGCGATTTCATTTTTTGCTATAACTTTAAGCGCTTAATTTTTCAGGTATGACCCCGGCACAAGCGCTAAAAGAAATTCAGGAGCTCACCAGCAAGATAAATTATCACAACGATCTCTATTATCAGAAAAATACTACGGAGATCAGTGACCAGGAATTTGATCTGTTGCTGAAAAAACTCGAACATCTTGAAAAAGAATTTCCGGAGCTCAAGCAGCCCGACTCTCCTTCACAACGTGTGGGCGGAACCATCACCAAAGAATTCGCCAATGTATACCACAAGTACCCGATGCTTTCGCTTGGCAACACGTATAGCCAGGAAGAACTTGAAGACTGGGATGCACGTGTAGCAAAAGGGTTGGACGGTGATGCTTACGAATATTTCTGCGAACTGAAATTCGATGGCGTCTCCATGAGTCTCACGTACGAAAATGGTTTGCTCGTGCGCGGAGTTACCCGCGGTGACGGTGTGCGCGGTGATGACGTGACCAACAACATTCGCACGATCCGTTCTATACCATTGAAGGTAAAAGGCAACAACGCACCTGCATCTTTCGAAGTACGCGGTGAAGTGTTTCTGCCGAAAGATGTTTTTCTGCAACTCAACAAAGAACGTGAAGACATCGGCGAAGAGCGTTATGCCAATGCACGCAACACTGCTTCGGGCACGGTAAAGATGCAAGACTCTACCGAAGTGGCCAGACGAAAACTGGATTGCTATGCATACTCACTGCTCGGTGAAGATATAGCCGACACGCATGAAGAGTCTATTCAAAAACTGGAGGCCTGGGGCTTCAACGTATCGCAGACCTACCGGAAGTGTAAGAACATTCAGGAGGTAATAAAGTATATCACCGAGTGGGACAACAAGCGACAGGATCTTCCGCTGGAGACCGATGGCGTGGTGATCAAAGTAAACAGTCTTGAACAACAGGAACGTTTAGGCTTCACAGCAAAAAGTCCGCGGTGGGCCATCGCCTATAAATATAAAGCACAAAGCATCAGCACCCGACTCAACGGAGTGACTTACCAGGTTGGAAGAACCGGAGCCGTTACACCGGTTGCCGAACTTGAACCGGTGTTCCTCGCGGGCACTACGGTGAAACGCGCATCGCTTCACAATGCCAACCAGATTGCCCAGCTCGACCTGCGCATCGGTGATTATGTGTTTGTGGAAAAAGGTGGCGAGATCATTCCGAAAGTTACCGGGGTCGATCTTGAGAAAAGAAAAGATGATGTTCAGCCGATCCACTATATAGCCAACTGCCCGGTATGCAGTACACCGCTCATCCGCTTTGAAGGTGAAGCGGCATTCTACTGTCCCAACATCACCGGGTGTGCTCCGCAGATACGCGGTCGAATCGAACACTTCATTCAGCGTAAAGCGATGGACATCGATTCACTGGGTGAACAAACCATCAAGCAACTATACGAGCTCGGTCTTGTAAAAAGTCCTGCTGATTTATATGCTTTGACCCGCGAAGATGTACTTCGTCTGGAAGGGTTTAAAGATAAGTCTGCCAAGAACTTACTGGATGGTATCTCAAAGTCTAAAGAAACTCCTTTTGAGAGCGTTCTCTTTGCGATCGGTATACGATACGTTGGTAAAACGGTAGCCGAGAAACTCGCACGATACTTCAAGTCGATCGATAAAATCTCCGAAGCATCGCTTGAAGATCTTTTAAAAGCCCCGGAAGTTGGCGAGAAGATCGCGCAGAGCGTTTATCAGTTCTTCCGCAATGAAGAGAGCCAGCTGGAAATTTCGCGGCTTAAAGCAGCCGGATTGCAATTTGAAAGCACAGCAAAAGAGCCTGAGAAACTGAGTGATGTACTGGGTAACAAATCATTCGTGATCTCGGGAGTATTTGAACGATATGAACGCGAACAATTGCAGGAGATCATCGTTCAGAATGGTGGCCGTGTTGTCTCTTCTGTTTCCGGAAAGTTGGATTATTTACTGGCAGGTGATAATATGGGGCCCTCAAAGCGTGAGAAGGCAGAGAAACTGGGTGTGAAGATCATCTCCGAACAAGACTTTGAAAAACTATTGACCGGACATACATTATAACTTTAGCAATGAAGCTTAACCTTTTGAAATTCAAAACAAATGCACTCCTTAAGAAGAACAAAGCTTTACGTGCTGCGGTAGGTTATAAACAAGCTAAAACAGTAGGTCTGATCTTTAGTGTTGAAGACAAACAGAAACACTATATCGTTAAGGAATTCATTAAAAAGCTGGAACAGGACGAAAAAAATGTTCAGGTGCTGGAGTATCTTCCTGCACGCCACGATAACTATGAATTCAAATTCGATTTCTTTACCGATAAAGATCTCTCGTTCTGGGGCAACATAACATCGTCAAACGCTTTGCAATTTGCACAGGCACCTTTTGATTTTTTATTCTACATCGACTTAACTCCTAACGACCTCATATTACATTTGCTGGCCAAGAGTAAAGCGAAGTGTCGGGTAGGAAAGTTTTTTGACAAGGGCGAGCAATACCTTGAACTCATGATCGAATCCGTAGCCAACACACAGGCCCTGGTCGACAACATGTATAAGTATGCAGCCCAACTGAAGTAGAAACATTTTACGAATTTCAATATCAACCCTTTATGAAAAAGTTATATGGAACCGGTGTAGCCCTGGTTACTCCGTTCACTGAATCGCTGGAAGTAGATTACAAAGCCCTCAAAAAATTACTGAGTCACACAGCAAAGGGTGCAGATTACTATGTCGTGCTGGGCACTACGGGTGAGTCTCCTACTGTTACCAGCGAAGAGAAGAAAAAGATACTGCAATTCGTAAAGGACAACAACAGCAAGAACCTGCCGATCGTGTATGGCATGGGTGGCAACAACACCGATGAGATACTCGAAGCTATACATGAAACCGACCTGAAAGGTGTTGATGCTTTACTTTCAGTGAGCCCCTACTATAACAAACCATCTCAGGAAGGTATATACCTGCACTTCAAAAAAATTGCCGATGCTTCTCCGGTGCCTGTGCTTCTTTATAACATTCCGGGAAGAACAGGTTCGAACATCACTGCAGAAACAACCCTGCGACTGGCAGCACACAAAAACATTATCGGTATAAAGGAATCGTCTGGCAACCTGGAGCAGTGCATGAAGATCGCGAAGTATATGCCGAAAGATTTTCTGCTAATCTCCGGTGACGACATGTTATCACTGCCGATGTATGCCATCGGTGGTAAAGGTGTGATCTCGGTACTTGCCAATCCATTCCCGGTAACTTTCAAAAAAGTAAAAGAGCATGTGTTTGCCGGTAACTATGCGAAGGCGTCACAAGAACTTTACAAACTTCTCGACATCAACGGAGCAATGTATGAAGAAGGCAACCCGATTGGTGTGAAGTATGTTCTTTCTTTACTGGGAATTTCTGAACCACACGTGCGCATGCCGCATGCACCCGCATCAGCAGCACTAAAGAAAAAGATCGACACCCTCTTCAAAGAGATCAAATAACCGGCGCAAGTCTCCGACTTGTGCCAACCCCATGTTGACAGTCTCCCGACTGTCAACAATTTTATTTTATTGTATTGTAATATTCTGCCGCCAATCCGCCACCCTCTCCATGACTATACGAAACGCCACCCCCACCGACATCGCCATCATTCAAGACCTCGCCGAGAAAACGTGGTGGCCAACCTATTCACCGATTCTCACCAACGAGCAGATCCGCTACATGCTGGACTTGATCTATTCCACAGAAGCACTGACACGCGTGATGGAAGATGGCTCACAACAATTCATTTTACTTTCTGATGAACGAGGCGATCAGGCCTTCGCGGCATACGGTCCGCGCAAAGAAGAAAAGTTTGTAAGCAAGCTTCACAAGATCTATGTACTTCCCGACAACCAGGGAAAAGGTTACGGTAAAGTACTCATCAACGAAATCATTCAACGCATACAAAAAGAAAACCACCACGCGCTTGATCTCAATGTAAATCGTTACAACCCTGCCATTTCATTTTATGAGAAGATGGGCTTCACCGTGATCCGCGAAGAAGATATAGCCATCGGCCCGTACTGGATGAATGATTTTGTAATGCGAAAAAAGATTTAAGAAGCACGTAACTATATAGATCAGATTTACTTCATCCGCTTCAAGACCTCTACCAGTCGATAGTCAGATCCCTCCATGCGGACTTCAAATTTATATCCGTCCGGGTATGTTTCGAGAATACGTATGGTTAGCGTTTTACCGCGATAAGAATTCATCGTTTCGTCCTGTCCTTCTACGATGTTGAGCTGATAAGTACAATCGTTGATCCACGTAACTTTGAACCGGATGGTGACACCCTTTGCAACATCAGTTTCAGTTTGGAAGGAATGATCGCGCTCTACTATATATGTACCGGCCTTCTCCTTTTCAGTTAACGTAAATTTACCGGTCTTAAATTGTTTGCAGTTTAATTCATCACGGGTCGATGCGAGGCCTGTTCCAAGAAATAAAAGCAATATGGATAACGCCTTTATTACCATAAGATTTCTGAATTAAAGGTACAGCTTTAACCCCGCTGGCGCAAGTCTCACGACTTGTGCCACCCCTGTCAACAGTCTCCAGACTGTTGCAAAAAAAAGCCTGCGATCAAGCAAGCTCATATACTACGGGTAATAACAACATTTCCCCTACTCAACAAAAATCTTACGGCTATATACCCGGTCATTCAAAAACACCTGCACAATATATACACCAGCACTAACCCCAGAAGGAAGGTTAATACTTAAACGATTCCCTTGTATCGCACCAGCCTCATATCGACCACTATATAATTCTTCTCCGGACAAACTTGTTACCCTCACCTCCAGCGCCCTGTCACTCGAAGCATGTATGAGCATATTCAGATTTGAGTCCTTCAACGGATTCGGCCATACCACAACCTCATCTTTTCTTTCAAGCTCGATCGATCGAACACCCAGGTATTTATAATTTCCGTCCAGGTCTGTTTGTTTTAACCGGTAGTAAGACAATCCTGCGAAAGGCGCTTCATCAAGTATACTATACGAATGCGAGTCGCTGCTGGTGTTAGCACCTGCTACACGTTTAACTTCCTGAAAATTCCGCCCGTCAGCAGAACGCTCAACGGTGAAGTAATCATTTTCAGTTTCAGTAGCCGTAGCCCATTTCACATTTACCTGATTGTCTTCTGCATATATATTGAATGATAGCAACTCTACCGGTAAAGGTGTTTGCAGCTTATTTATACTTCCCAAAGTAAAGCGCATGTTGTTACCGATAGCACTTACACCGGTAAAAGCGTAAACGTTGCTTCCGAGTGATGTTGCTCCACTCATGGGAGTCTCATCAGCAAACGTTCCGTCATTATCGGTGTCTACAAGCAGACGCAGGTCAGATGTAACTACAGTACCTTGTGTAGTGAGATCAAATCGTATATCTATACTTCCGACATCGACCGCTGTTCCCGAAGCATTTGTTTCACTAACGCGCCATTGTCTGGAAAGACGCACCTGCACTCCGGATGGGACATCAGTAGTATTGGGTACACTCAGGTCACCGTTATCATGTCCCCAGATAAAAAATTCGTTGTCGCCTAAATCGGTTGGATTAAGTATACGTACTATACCGGTACCTTGTGAATCATTATGAAGGTTGGAAGCATCCACCCTTCCAATGCCGGCAACTTCATAATCAAAATTACTTCCGGCATTATCTTCATCATATATATCGGATGAAGAGAGCGCTATACCATACTTGGCCGCCAGGTAATTGTTCAGTATAATGCGTTGCGCACTGTTGATGGCCGTGCTATAAATAATTAGTTCAGTAATCTCTCCCTGAAAACTTCTTCCGCTGAAATTAGCAGCACCCAGATCAAAACTGTTGCTAACAGCCCAGTCCAGATGGTCACCGGTTGTATTGATTATACTCGTATTATCATTCCACGCATTTACCGCAGTTCCGTTTTTCCGAAGTGTGCCGACATGCCAGGCATCCTGTGTAACCGAGTTTATGGGAGAGTAAGCATTGCTGGTCAGGTTGCGCAGACGTAACCGGTCGTTGGTTATTGAAAAGGTTCCATAGTCAACAGACTTACCAGTTTCAGTACCCATGATCTCACAGTTATTCAGGTTACCCGTGAATTTAAATACATACAGAAATGTGCGATTATCTGTAGCACCGATTGATGCTATAGTGTTGTTTAAATTCAGTCGTTCAAAATTCGATGGAGCAAATTGCATAGCACCATGTCCGTTCACAAAACCGGAGATATATTCCGGAACCTGCGTACCGGCACCCGTCATGCTCAGATTGTTACCGGATTGATCCGTCCAGTTCGTAACATCGGTAGTACTTCCTCCCACACCTGAATTGTTTGTGGTCGTAATACCTTTATCTATATCCATCCAAAGTTCCAGTGATGAAGAACCATCACGAAGGCCTACGCCTGCCGGTCCTGTTTGAGAGAGAACCAAGTGAGGCAAAAATTGCCACAATACAATAACCCAGATCTTCCGCATAAAGGTGTATGTTGTTATGCAAAAGTAGCTAGCAGTGTTATTTTCCAGGCTCTCGAAAAATCCGCAGGGAGGCATCCGTATTTTTACATAGAACCGGCTCGTTCCAAGTAAAAGAACAGAAAATACGCTACTTCAAACCCGAAAATCAGAGATCAGCGTATTTCCGGAAAGCTCATCGCTACTCACCCAAAAATGACTTGCATAAACACGTCAGGAATTGTTACTTGCTGATTGTAAATTGCTTAAAACGTGCTTTGGTATCGTGACTTTGGATTAACGGAAATCATCTTTATCGCGCTGTTCGCGATATTGTATGCTGCCTATATTGTACGGGTAGTCAAGATTGGAAGAGGGTTAAACACGCCTTACTATACTATATTTATTAAACTCGGACTTCGCACTTTATACTTTGCGTTGTTCATGATCGCTTTGCTTGGACCTTCGTTTGGTGGTTCCAAGAAGGAAGTGAAGTCGGTTGGTAAAGATATAATGATCTGCATCGACCTCTCGAAATCCATGGATGCTTTCGACATTCAACCTACGCGACTGGAGAAGATCAAATTTGAAATGAAGCGTCTTGTAGCTTCATTCAACTCGGATCGCATCGGTATTATTATATTCGGCTCCGAAGCATTTATGCAATGCCCGTTGACGTACGATCAGAATGCATTGAACCTGTTCATTGAAACGATGAACTCTTCGCTTGTACCAAGTTCCGGCACTGACTTCGGTCCTCCCCTGCGCATGGCGTTGAAGAAACTTGAAGAAGATGAAAAGACAGGTCCACCCACGCAATCCAAATCAAAAGTAATTATACTCATCAGCGATGGTGAAGATTTTGGTGAAGACACCGAAGAGGTGGCTCGCGAAGTGGAGAATAAAGATATCAAACTGTTTACATTGGGGGTTGGCACCGAATCGGGTGGAAATATATATGCCGGTCGCGGATTGAAAACGGATAAGAATGGCAGACCGGTGTTGACACGACTCAACTCAAAATCACTTCGCACGCTGGCCGGTAAGACGGATGGTCAGTATTTTGAGATCAATGAAACTAAAAACGATGTTTCCCGCTTAATTAATACAATCGACAAGATTGAAGGAGAGCTGCGGGATGCGCGGTATGTAGATGTTACAGCCAACAAGTACTTTTACTTTCTGGCAGCGGCAGCACTATTGTTGTTGCTCGATGTGCTCATCAACATACCAACCTTACGAATATAGCGTTAACGTTTAAACCAGGCAGACATGAAGTATATATTGGTTTCCTTGTTTGTAGTTGCTTTTGTTACCGACCCGTTCCGGATTGGCAAGATCAACCGTGCAAAGTCGGAAGCGCGTGAAGCCTATACTTCCGGTGACTATAAAACAGCGGTACAAAAATATCATTACCTCATCGACTCTATGAAGGTACTGGAGGATGAATTGAAGCTGAACCTGGCCAATGCTTACTTCATGATGAACGATACGGCTAATGCATTGACGAACTACGAATCACTCGCAGGCAGTAAAATAAACGTTGTGCGCTCAAAAGCACAGCAGCAGTTGGGCATCATGAATTATCGCAAACAAAAGAATGAAGAAGCGCTCAACAATTTCAAGCAGGCTATAAAAGCAGATCCGGATAACATGGATGCGCGCTATAATTATGAACTGCTGAAAAAGAAATTAGACGAGAAGAAGAAAAAAGAAGAAAAAGACAAGAACGATAAAAACAAACCCGATGAGCCTTCCGAGTATGCCAAGAAGTTAAAAGCACAAGCGGATGCTCTCGTAGCACAGTTTAAATTTACCGATGCCCAAACATTGATGCAAGATGGTGCCAAACGCGACAAGTCAGTGATGTTTTATTCTGACTTTATAAAAAGACTTGGAGATATAACGCAAATAAACAAAGGCAAATGATGAAGTACTGGCTCTCAATTCTATTACTCTTTGGTATATATAGTGCTGCCAGGGCTCAAGGCGCTCAAACATACTTTAACAACTCGGCGAGTCACTATGTTCACGGACGAAATCAACAAGCCATCCAGACACTTTCGGAGGGTATAAAAAAATATCCGAATGATCCGAAGCTTAAAGAACTCCTTGACAAAATGAAAGAGGACGAAAAGAAGAAACAGCAAGAGCAACAGCAGAAAGATCAGCAACAAAAAGAACAGGAGAAGAAGGATCAACAACAAAAAGAGCAGGAAAAAAAGGATCAGCAGAAAAAAGAACAAGAAAAGAAAGATCAACAGAATAAAGAGCAGAAGAGTAAAGAGCAGCAAGAAAAAGAGCAGCAGCAAAAGGAACAACAACAGAAAGAGCAGGAAAAGAAAGATCAACAACAAAAGGAGCAACAGAACCCTGAACAAAAACAAGATCAGGAGAAGAAGAAGCCTAACCCTGAGCTCTCTGAAAAATTAGAACAGATGAAGATCAGCGAACAAAAAGCACGCATGATCCTCGAAGCCATGAAGAACCAGGAGATCCAATACCTGCAACAGAACAAACGCAAGGCTTCCAAACCGAAAGATAAAGGGAAACCAGACTGGTAAATTCCAGATATGGTCATGGCAGAAGATCCTGCCATGACTATATCTATAATTAGTACGTTGTTTTCAATTACATCTTATACTATATATCCGCTACAGACTACAACCACAGACTTAATTAACTCATTAACCCATGAAAGAAGTATATATCATTTCGGCAGTGCGTACTCCGATCGGAAGTTTCGGAGGGAGCTTGTCATCGTTAAGCGCTATTGCGTTGGGATCCATTGCCGTAAAAGGCGCTGTTGAAAAAGCAGGGATCGATCCTAAACTGATACAGGAAGTATATATAGGCAACGTGATCGCTGCCGGTTTAGGACAAGCCCCGGCTACACAAATTGCTGCCGGTGCAGGTTTAGGTTTTGAAATTCCATGTACGCTGGTCAATAAAGTCTGTGCGTCCGGTATGAAAGCGATTATGCTGGGGGCACAATCGATCATGTTAGGTCAAAATGATATCGTTGTAGCCGGTGGTACCGAGAGCATGAGTAATATACCCTATTACCTGATGAAAGCACGTTATGGGTATAAATATGGAAACAGCGAACTGATCGATGGTTTGCAGCACGATGGACTTACCGATGCGTACGATCATTGCGCCATGGGTGTTTGTGCCGACAACACTGCGAAAGAGATGAATATATCACGCCAGGATCAGGACAACTATGCGATCAACTCCTATAAACGTTCAGCTGCTTCGTGGAGCGCTGGTAAATTTAAAGATGAAATTATACCGGTAGAGATAAAAGATCGCAAGGGTAACACAACACTCTTTGCAGAAGATGAAGAGTATAAAAGCGTGAACTTCGAAAAGATACCCGGTCTTAAACCAGCGTTTACAAAGGAAGGAACTGTTACGGCTGCGAATGCATCAACCCTGAATGATGGTGCATCGGCATTGATACTGATCAGTAAAGAAAAAGCGCAGGAACTCGGTATAAAACCGCTCGCCAGAATAAGAGGCTTTGCCGATGCCGCGCAGGAACCAAAGTGGTTTACCACTACCCCATCGCTGGCTATACCGAAAGCAATCAAACATGCTGGTCTTGACAAGAAAGATATAGCGTACTACGAGATCAACGAAGCATTCTCTGCCGTTGCCATCGCGAATAATATAAAGTTAGGACTCGATCCTGACAAGGTAAATATCAATGGAGGTGCTGTTGCATTAGGACATCCGCTCGGTGCATCAGGTGCCCGCATTACCACAACGCTTCTGAATATACTGAAGCAGAACCAGGCCGGCATCGGTGTTGCCGGGATCTGCAACGGTGGCGGTGGTGCCTCCGCGATTGTCATTGAAAATCTATAACGTGAAGTCCCGGTTTTTCCGGGACTTCTTTTTTATAGTCCCTCCGCTTTCTGTTATTTTTTCGTTCCTTCTTACATCGCAGCGCATACACAAAATCACCTGCCTGCGTAAACGTTAAATTCCATATTTTTCCGTGCTCAATAATGTTACGATCATGAGACTCGTCTGGCTGCTTGTATTGATTCCGCTCCACGTCTTTTCACAGAAAGAAGTAAAGACTTACTACGACCAACAGAAAAAACGTATACAGGAAGTATATACTACTGCAAAGGAAGACGACCAGAAGATCGTTGGTAAATACCTGCGCTACTACGAGAATGGAAACGTAATGGTAGAAGGTAATTTTGATGATGGTATAAAATCCGGACTCTTTACCGAATATCATGAAAACGGAAAACTCGCGCGCAAGCTTCACTTTGTAAACGGATTGCGTCATGGTGCTGTGGAGGTATTCAATGAAGAAGGTAAACCGGTACAAAAAGCCTATTACCAGAATGATAAACTTGCAGACAGCATTCAATACTATTTTGACAATGGCAACCTGAAAAGCGAAACATACTTTGTGCAAGGAAAACCGGAGGGCATGGTAAAAGAATTTTATACCTCCGGCAAAGTAAAGAAAGAGATCGGCTATAAAAACGGAAAGCCCAACGGTATAACGCGCACGTTTTACGAAGATGGCAAAATAGAAACTGAAGCAAACTATAAAGAAGGTATACTTACCGGCTTCTATAAAAACTACTATCCGAACGGTCAGCTTGAAACCGTTTCAACAATGAAGGAAGGTTCACGCAACGGTGAATTTAAAACGTACGATCGCGATGGACATCTCATTACCGAGGGCAGCTTCCTGGCTGGCAAACTTCATGGCGATAACACCGGCTACTTCGAAGATGGTTCTATTCGCCATCGCTTTAAATATAAAGACGGAAAAAAGATCGGCACCAACTATGAATACTATCCTTCGGGAAAGGTGAAAGTAAAGGAGCAGGTTGCCTCTAATGGTATAGATGCAACGGTGGAGGCACTGGCCGAGAACGGAGTTACACAATCTGTTAAAAAGTTCAGAAATGAAAAGCCGCATGGCCTCTGGACTATATATTTCGAAAATGGTAAAACGGTAAAGCAGAAAGAAACATATGATGCTGGCAAACTAAGTGGCATTCGCTATAGCTACTACCCTTCCGGAAAAATCCAGCGTGAAGAATCGTGGAAGTTTGATCTGCTCGCGGGTTCGACTAAAACATACTATGAAAGCGGAACGCTGCAGTCCTCTACCGAATATCGGAACAGTCGCAAGCACGGACTATATACCGCTTATCACGAAAACGGAAAAGTAAAAGAACAAGGCGAGTATGCTTCCGATAAGAAGAATAAAGAGTGGAAAGAATATGATGCAGAAGGCAAGCTCGTACGCACTTCGGTTTATCGTGTGGGGACGTTGGTGTCGGAGAAGTAGCTTTGTTAGCTGCTGGCTGCTTGCTTCTGGTTACTGGAGTCTGGATAAGTATGTTGTTAATCGTTATCCGTTATCCGTTAATTGTTATCCGTTAATTGCTTCCGACAATCTATACTATACTTGTATATTTATTTTAGTGGTTGATAGGTGAAATTTTTAAAGGTTACTGTTCCGGTTCCTATGGAGCAGAGGCCGATGCGTAGTCCTACAAAACCTCCGAGGGCGTTGTGGTTGTAGGAAGATACTTCAAATGAGTTTTCTGTTTTAGTCCACTTCACTCCGTCTGTGCTATAGTACATATCTACTGTATTGTTGATATTCCGGAGGCGAAGCGTTACGTGCCTTTGTATTACGTTCTTCTCAGTTGGAAACTGCCAGCCTTTAAAATTGGTGAGTATATTTTCTTTATCTGCCAGTATACCTGAGTATGCAATGTTATTATAGAATAGTACAAGACCTCCCACTGCGTCACCTTCCATCGACAATTCTACCTGCACGCTATAGGAATGGTCGGATGGTACACAAAGCAACGGAGCGCTGTCCGGCACGCCTTGTCCTTTCGCTTTCATCACCAAACTTTTATTAACCAATTGAAAGCGTGTTGTATCGTAGTCGCGATAAAACTTCCAGTGTGGCTTCAATTTCTTTCCATCAAAATTATCGGTCAGGGTAAATATACCGGGCAGTGCAGTGCCTGCCGGTTTTGCAATGCATTCGCTGCCATTCGCATTTTCTTTAACTTTATACCAGCCGTCTTTGGTCCACTCGATAGGCTTCAGTAACGTTTGTCGTCCCATATTGTAGAACCCGTTCTCATACGCATGGTATACCATCCACCAATTTCCATCGGCATCATCAACGAGTGTACCATGTCCTTGTGACCACCATTTTTCAGCACTGCTTTGTGTCCGGATGATCGGGTTGTAGGGTGAATTTTCCCATGGGCCCAACGGAGATTTAGCGCGCGCAGAAATTACCATATGGCTCGTAGCTGGTCCGGCAGTCCCTCCCTCCGCGGACGTGAGATAATAGTATTCACCACGCTTCGTGATTTTCGGACCTTCCATGCAAAAGCATTCAATGCTCCAGTCGCGCGGTATAGGCCAGCCGCTATAGGTGTGCTTCAACTCCCCTGTTACGGAAAGACCATCATCCGACAACGGAACATAGCCACCATTGCTGAAGTATAAATATCGTTTACCTTTCGCATCAGCAATATGTCCAGGATCAATGTTGCCGATTTTCAGATCAACCGGGTCACTCCACGGACCTTGAATTGAATTGGCGGTGATAACGTAGTTGGTATTGTTTGCCGGGAAGTATATATAGTATTTGTTCTTGTGCTTAACGAGATCAGGCGCCCACACCGAACCTACATTTTTATACAAAGCGTTTGTAACCGGTGTCCAATTGATCAGATCTTTGGAATGCCAGATCATGAGGCCCGGATAATAGTCGAATGACGAGTGAACGATATAATAGTCACTGCCATCGCGTAATATACTTGGGTCCGGATAATCTCCCCGGAAGATCGGATTTACATAACAGTCTTTCTTTTTCTCATTTGTATTGATCTGGTATTGGGCACTGGCAAACAAACTGGACAACGTGAGAAGTGTGGCGACAAAAATCTTCATAGTGTATTTCCTTAAAGCTGTATATGCGGATGTAAAATTACGCTGAAATTATTCACGAAGATATACCTCATTGGCGGTACATTTGCAATAATACTAAATATAGTGTCCGTTGTTGCCTGCCTACCATTCCTGAAATACAATTCCAAGCTGATTATCCTTGATTGCAAATTCCTTCGCTCCCCACGGACGAAGCGTGATCTTATTGAGATTGGGATGTAACAGCTGTGGATGAGTGGATGCTATCTCGTCATACACATCTTTAATATTATCCGTAACTAACCTGAATTCCGGGTTGTGTTCTTTGGCCAACGCTTCGTTTTGAAAAAGATTTATACGAAGACCATTCTTCTCCAGAACACAGAAAGGATGCTTCGAATTAATTTCGTTGTGCGTGATTTCAAAATGCAGACAGCCTTCAAATAATCTTAAACCATCCTGTATGTCTGCGTAGAAGATATTGGGGACGAGCTTTGTGAAGTTCATAGGAAGTTGGGGTCTTGTTCTTGCAAATTACGAACCTCAATATACTGCAAGCGACCGAGAAAGTCATGGATTCTTTTTACCCGTAACAGACTAAACTATATATCTCTGAACATTCCGGCTCCAATGTTCAGAGATAATTATGACTAAACCTCTTTTAAGTTAAAATGGTAATTTTCATTTTGCATCGGTATATTTTTAACGGTCTATCTTCGCGAACTAACGGCCTTCATGGCAGATCCGTTAAAAATCAGAGAAAATCACACTATCAAATGTCCACCAAATGATTTACATTGGCGTGTCACAGCAGGAATATATAGCGTATTAAAATAACAGCCATTATGAACATTTCAGAAAATAGCGGACCGATCTTTCCGCAAGGCGATAAGGCACCTGCAGATTATTTCATGGGCAATGCATGGGTAAAGCTGCTGGTTCCGAACGATCAGGTCTTCAATACACAAATTGGTAACGTAGTGTTTGAGCCGGGGGCAAGAAACAACTGGCATACGCATTCGGGTGGTCAGATACTGATTGTTACCGAGGGCATTGGTTACTACCAGGAGAAAGGAAAAGCTGCACAAATCATTCGTAAAGGTGACGTTATTAAAATTGCTCCTGACGTTATACACTGGCATGGTGCTACAGCCAATTCATCCATGACTCATATAGCCGTCAATACCAATACGCAGCATGGCGTTGTAAATTGGTTAGAGCCCGTTACAGACGACCAGTACAAATCTATCTGACATTACAATTCACAATTCCGTATGAGAATATATTTCATCTTTAGTATCGTATTATTCATTATGCTTTCCTCAACGTACGCACAAACAAATTCGCCTGTAGTAAAAATCAAAAACGGGCAGTTGCAGGGAAGCGTTGAAAACGGTGTGCAATCTTTCAAAGGAATTCCATTTGCTGCACCGCCTGTCGGTAAATATAGATGGCGCGAGCCGCAGCCGGTTACCAATTGGACAGGCGTTCGTGATGCAAAACAATTCGGACCGAACGGCATGCAGATAAATATTTTCGGAGACATGTCGTTTCGTGCACCGAAGATGAGTGAAGATTGTCTCTATCTGAATGTATGGACACCCGATACGAAGAAAAAGAATTTACCCGTGCTGGTATATTTCTACGGTGGCGGATTTGTTGCAGGCGATGGCTCTGAAGCGCGATACGATGGCGCGAGTATGGCTGCGAAAGGAATTGTTTCGCTTACAGTAAATTACAGGTTAGGTATATTTGGTCACATGGCGCATCCGGAGTTAACAAAGGAGTCGCCTCACCATGCTTCCGGAAATTATGGAATGCTCGACCAGGTGGCCGCGCTGAAATGGGTGCAGGAAAACATTGCTGCATTTGGTGGCGATCCGAAACGTGTAACCATCGCAGGAGAATCCGCAGGGTCAATGTCTGTAAGTGCATTGATGGCATCTCCGTTGTCCAAAAATTTATTCGCACAAGCTATAGGTGAAAGCGGCTCCATGCTGGGAGCACTTCCCTCTACACCGCTTGCTAAAGCAGAGCAAGTAGGTTTGGAATTCGGCAAGGAGGTTGACGCAAATTCACTGGAAGCACTCCGCGCTATACCGGCAGAAAAATTACTGACATTGTCTATGACCGGTAATCCGTTCCGGTTTCAGATCGTTACCATTGACGGCTACTTCTTTCCGAAACATCCACTCGAGATTTTCGAGAAAGGTGAACAGGCACAAGTACCATTGCTGGCCGGATGGAATTCAGAAGAGATGACGTACCGCGTGTTACTGGGTGAACAACCCTTAACAATTGAAAATTATACCAAAGCTGTACAACGTGCATACCCGGAACAAGCCAGCGAACTTCTGAAAGTATATAAACCGGCATCCGATGCAGATGTAGAGCAGGTCGCTACAGATCTTGCCGGTGATAAGTTTATCGGATTCAGTACATGGAAGCTGATTGATGTACAAGCTAAAACCGGTAAGCCTGTCTATCGCTATCTATACTCGCGTCCGCGCCCTCCTATGGCGGCTGCTATAGGCAATGCTTCTGCCGGGCTCGCAGGTGGTATAATAAAAGATTCCACCCAGGCAGCTCCTGCTAAAAAACCAGCAGCGAAGCGCGCGGTACATTCTGCAGAGATCGAGTATGCGATGGGCAATCTTGCCACGAACAAAGTATTTGATTGGACTGCCGATGACTATAAAGTTTCCAAACTGATGCAGGAGTACTTCGCGAACTTCATCAAAACCGGAAATCCGAACGGAGCAGGTCTTCCAAAGTGGCCAACGGTTACGGAAGGACAAAACGTGCAGTACATCAACATCGATGTAAATACTACGCTGGAAGTTGAAAAGAACCGCGACCGGTATATATATCTGGACAAGGTTACCAATCGATAGTATACATCTAAATATAGCAACATGTCGATAGCAATTTTAACAACGATGAAGACGAATCGCCTGATTCGTTTTTCATTGTTGATCGCTATATCTCTTTTGTCTGATATACTTATGGCGCAAACGCAGAAGCAGCAGCTCGTTCGGTTAGCAGTGATTGAAGTGGACTCTGCACAACTCGATCGTTACCGCGAATTTTTACGAGAAGAGATTGAAGCGTCCATACAAAAGGAACCGGGTGTTATTACATTGTATGGCGTTGCTGAAAAAGAAAAACCAGAGCGCATTACGCTTTTTGAAACATACGCTGATTCAGTTCAGTACAAAGCACATCTGGCCACGCCTCATTTTCAGAAATACAAACAGGGAACCCTGCAAATGGTAAAGCACCTTGATCTGATGGAGACACAACCTATACTCTATATCCGTAAACCGGAACTGTCAAAGGCGCGCAGCGAAGATCTCCTGATACGCGTTATACAGATAGAAATTAATCCCAATACTACGGAGAGCTTTCGGAAACTCGTGAACAACGTGATGCTGCCCGGACTAAAGAAAGAGCCCGGTGTGCTGGTTATGTATGCTATAGCAGAAAAGAAACGGCCGACACATCCATATTCTGGAAGTATATGCGAATACCGAAGCATATGAGAAGCACCTGAAGACATCGCACTTTCTCCAATACAAGAACGAATCAAAAAGTATGATCAAGACAATGACGCGGGTTGATGTAACTCCTATTCTGCTTGGCGCAAAGCCGTAGGAAATACTGATTCTTATCTACCTGCTTCCATATTGACGCAACCTATAGTTATTAAAAAATCAAAGATGCCTTTTCAGCAACCTCGAAAGAGACTAACTGAAAAGGCATTCTTCATCCTGCAGCTAAATGATTAACTGCGTTGGTTGGATGGGCTTTGAGTGAATGGGCGCAGAACACAGCCACAGAATCAAAGCGAATGATTTTTCGGTATAGACGCTATATATAGTATATAAGTTTAGCAGCCATTCATGCTTCATTACCTCCCATGCACCCGCAATAAAGGTGTTATAAGACAATCGTGGATACAGCATCATAAGAAAATCCATCCTTTCCATCATATACTCCATTTCGCCATCCGCGATTTTTTCGAAGCTTCAATTAATATACCATCAGCCTATATGATCAGATTTCTCGGTGTTATTTTATTGGTTACTGTATTTACAAGCGCATTTGCGCAAAAGCCTTCCTCAAACACGGTGCGCTATATTGATTTATCCGGAGAATGGAGCTATCGTCTTGACCGCGATGACGTGGGCGTTAAACAAAAATGGTTTAGCCAACGACTGGAAGGAACGCTGCAACTGCCCGGATCTTTAACCACCAATGGTATAGGTGATGATATTACACCGAACACACCTTGGATTGGCTCTATTATCGATTCATCGTATTTCAAAGCGGATGAGTATAAACCGTATCGTGAACCCGGCAATATAAAAGTACCGTTCTGGTTGCAGCCTGTGAAATACTATAAAGGAGCTGCATGGTATCAAAAGACGATCGATGTTCCGGTTGACTGGAATGAAAGCGTGCTTGAAGTTTTTATCGAAAGAGCTCATTGGGAAACTATGCTCTGGATTGATACTATAAAGATCGGTATGCAAAATAGTCTGGGTGCTCCGCATCAATACCTCCTCCCCAACCGACTGAAACCAGGTCGGCATACCTTAACGATTCGTGTCGATAACCGCGTCAAAGAAATCAGCGTAGGACAAAACTCACACAGCATCTCCGATCACACGCAATCAAACTGGAACGGTATGATTGGAAGACTCGAACTGCGAGCAAGACCATCTGCATATCTATCCGACATCAAAATATACCCTGACCTGGCGCGTAACAAAGTATTGATAAAAGGTATTGTTACCAGTACATCGGCAAAGAAAATAAACTCAACGGTTGGTACCGTTATCTCCACTTCGGGTAAAGCATACAATGCAGTGTCTAAAAGTATAGTATTGGTGAATGGCAAAAATGAATTTCAGATTGAATATCCGATCACAGAGAAAATTCTGCCGTGGAGTGAGTTCACACCCAACCTCTATAAACTTCATGTAACATTATCATCCGGAAAGAAATCGGAGGAGAAAGTTATTCAGTTTGGAATGCGCGATGTATCGCGGAAGGATACACAATTTACGATAAACAATACGCCTGTTTTTTTACGCGGCACGCTGGAGTGCGCCATCTTTCCCAAGACCGGTTATCCGCCAACGAACGAACGCGAATGGATTACTATATTCAACACCGTAAAATCATTTGGACTTAATCACGTACGTTTCCATTCATGGTGTCCACCGGAAGCAGCGTTCAACGTTGCCGATAGTTTGGGAGTATATTTACAGATTGAATGTTCATCGTGGGCAAACCAGGGAACCAAACTCGGTGATGGTGCACCCCTCGATCAGTATATATATGATGAAAGTAACCGAATCGTAAATGCATTTGGAAACCATCCATCGTTTTGTTTCATGGCATACGGCAACGAGCCCGATGGAAAGAATCACACCGTATACCTTGATACATTTGTAAAATACTGGAAAGCCAAAGATCCACGCAGACTATATACCAGTGGTGCAGGATGGCCTGCACTGGAAGTAAGCGATTACCACAACCTGCCCGATCCACGCATCCAACACTGGGAAGAAGGATTGAATAGTATCATCAATAAATTACCTCCCGGTTTCTCATACGACTGGAGCGATATAATTTCCAAATGGAACAAGCCAACCGTGAGTCATGAAATTGGTCAGTGGTGTGTTTATCCTGACTTTAAAGAGATTGCTCAATATGACGGTGTCTTAAAAGCAAAAAACTTTGAAATCTTTCGCGAGAAACTGGCGCACAACGGTATGCTGATGCTGGCGGATAGCTTTCAGCTTTTGGATCTTCACGACTTTCCCGGACAAGGCACGGCACTGGTTGGCGTACTCAACCCGTTCTGGAAAGAAAAAGGTTATGTAACCGCAGAAGAGTTCAGCCGGTTTTGCAATCGCGTAGTTCCCCTGGCAAGATTTCAGAAAATGATTTTCCTCAATCATGAGACACTAAATATACCGGTTGAGGTAGCAAACTTCTCCGGACAAGCCATTACGGATGCTATAGTTTCCTGGCAGATAAAAAACAGTTCAGGTAAGACTATATATACTGGTAATTTACCCCAAACCACTTTGCCGGTTGGTAATGGTATTGCCGTAGGAAACATCAAGCAATCGCTGGCCGGTATAAAACTGGAGTCAATGCTCACGTTGCAAATTTCTATCGGGAAATATACCAACCAGTGGGACTTCTTTGTTTACCCTGCAGAATTACCTGCTGTCGATACGAGTGGCGTATCGATTGTTAATCAATTGGACAAAAAGACAATTGATCTATTACAGCGGGGCGGTACTGTACTGCTCTCAATTAAAAAAGGTAGTGTAAAACCGGAAGCCGGTGGAGATATAGCGATCGGTTTCTCAAGTATATTCTGGAATACAGCGTGGACAAGCAGACAAGCTCCGCATACGCTGGGTATCTTGTGCAGCCCACATCATCCTGCACTGGACTTGTTCCCCACACAGTATCACAGCAACTGGCAGTGGTGGGATGCAATGAGTCATTCAACGGCTATTCGACTGGATGCAGTTGATCAGAATATAAAACCCATTGTTCGTGTCATCGATGATTGGGTTACTGCTCGTCCGCTTGGACTTATATTCGAATGTAAAGTTGGCAAAGGAAAACTCCTGGTCTCATCGATCGATCTGACTTCGAACCTTGGCACGCGCCCCGAAGCACGACAGCTGCGTCACAGTCTGCTAAAATATATAGCGGACCGAAGCTTCAATCCAACCACACCGGTATCAGTGGAGAAGATACAGGCATTGCTGAAGTAAAGGCTGCTGGTTACTGGCTGCTGGCCGCAGGAAAAAGGCAGCGGATTCGTGAAGTATACTTTTCCTGTAGCCAGTGGCCAGCGGCCAGAAGCCAATAAGAGTTTAAACTTACACATCAACGACACTACGTCCTTCGCTTCCAGCCTGCCCTGACGCTTCATTGCCGACAATTCGCTACCTTTGTCGTTTTTAAAATTCAATCGAATGCGTCATTCCAAAATTGTAGGACTCGGGCATCATGTTCCGGATAATATCATCACCAACGAATATCTGTCAACGGTCATGGATACGAACAACGAGTGGATCGTTGAGCGCACCGGTATACGTGAACGAAGATGGATGAACCCGGAGACCGATACGGTTGCCAACATGGCTGCCAAAGCAACACGCATGGCGCTGGAACGTGCTAAACTTCAGGCTACAGATATAGACTTCATTGTGTTTGCTACGATCACACCCGACTATTTCTTTCCCGGCTCTGGTGTGTTGTTGCAACGCGAGTTGGGTCTGGACGGAAAGATTGCAGCACTCGATATTCGCAATGCCTGCTCCGGATTTATATATGCACTCTCGGTTGCTGATCAGTTTATCAAGACCGGTATGTATAAAACGATCCTGGTAGTTGGTGCCGAGATTCAATCCACTGCCCTCGACATTACAACGCGCGGAAGAAATACAGCTGTAATTTTTGGTGATGGTGCCGGTGCTGTTATACTTCAGCCTTCTGATAAGCCAGGCATTCTTTCAACACACCTGCACTCCGATGGAACCTTCGCGGAAGAACTATATGTAAAAGATCCCGGCAGCAGTCGCCCGCACAAAGAGCGACAGCCCGAGCAGATCACGGATACCTCTACCTTTAAAGTTGTGATGAATGGCAACCAGGTATTTAAGCATGCCGTGGTACGCTTTATGGAAGTGATCCAGGAAGCGCTTGATGCCAACAAACTTACCAAAGAAGATATCAACCTGCTGGTTCCGCACCAGGCAAACCTGCGCATCAGTCAGTATATCCAGGAAAAGCTTGGACTTTCTGGCGACCAGGTATATAATAACATTATGCGTTACGGCAATACAACGGCTGCTTCCATTCCAATTGCATTGAGTGAAGCATGGGCTGAAGGTAAAATCAAAGAAAATGATTTAATTTGTTTAGCCGCCTTCGGCAGCGGGTTTACCTGGGCCTCTGCTTTGATCCGATGGTAGCTCCGTTTAATTGGACACAGGTTATTCGTGTTACATTGATTGCGATCAACGAATGACCTGTAACCATGAACGGATAACGTATAACGATTAACGGATAACAGTAAAACAAACACCCCCAAGATGAAGACGTCCTCCTATAATCCGAGTCCCATTGAAGTTGATTTTGCAAATGCACTATATGTTCTTCAAAAAGAAATTGAAAAGCATCTGCAGAATAATCAGGTGATCCACGTAGAAACCAACATCCGTAGAGACAACCCTATGGTGCGTTTCAGTCTTCTCGATAAAGATGGCGATCCACACGAAATTGTACTTCGTATTGTACAGGTGCCTGATAAATTCTAAGGCACCTCTCCTTTTCTGTACTGTCTCTTTTATTTATACTATCACTTTGTATGATTTAGTATAGCATATGTCTTCATCAGGAGTTATTCCGACACACCAGCTATAGTACAAAAGTACTATTTAAATGAAACTTTATTTCCATGAATGCGCATTTGCATTTCATTCATTTATAGTCTACAGATATACCAAGGCTATACCCAATAGTCCGTGAAGGTTTCATAATCATCTCACACAGTCGGCTTTTTTTTACCACGTATAGGGGATAGAGTAAACAACGCGCTTTATCTCTATTGATATTTTTTATTGCATTTTTAGAGAACCCTCATGGCATAATTTAAAAATCACTTCAGGTATGAGATACTCTGAAAAGGAATCGATCTTTCCAGCGAAAGTTGTGGAAGAAACTATCGGAAGCCTCTTTCATGCGAGACGCCATCCTTCGAATACTGTCTATAAAGTAATCATCATTTCATTTCTAGCAGGAATCGCGTCACTCCCATTTATATCCGTAGATATTAGTATAAAGTCCAGGGCGGTTATTCGTCCAGCGTCTGAGATCAGCTCCATCAGATCATTGGTTGATGGCAGAGTTAAGAAAATATTTGTAGTAGAAAATCAGTACGTCAATAAAGGAGATATACTATTTGTTTTAGCCGCTCTCATGGCAAAAAAAAGCGATTGGCTAGTTTATCTAATTTTCAGACAATAGTAACTCAGCGAAATGCTGAGTTACTTAATAAGTGTAAAATGACTGCAATCAATTTCAAACGCTTGGGAAAATGTACATTAGTCATTTTTCTAATAAAGGCCACTTTCGCCATTATAGTATTTATAACTAACCATCTAAACATTCTCGATCTTCATACAATATCAGAATCAGAGATCTCGATAAAAAGCTCTTACGGTATTATTATTGGCCTCGTCTTGGGGATCATCATTATTCCTGCGATAGAAGAATTTGCGTTCCGCGGTTGGTTGACTGACAACAATAAGATTGCCAGCATTTCTCTAATCCTTTTTTTGTTTTATCTGGCCTTACTGACCTTCAATATATTGATTCCAAATTATGGCAGCAGCAAATATTATATTATTAGCATCCTCATTCTGATTCCGTCTTGGTTTATTTGGAATAACCGAGAGGCAATCACATCAGCAGTAACACTACATATAAAGTTATTTATTGCAACATCTGTATTTCTGTTCACAACTGCCCATGCATTCAATTACACAATACAAATATCCGATTGGAAAAGCTGGGCATCACTTTTAATATTACTCCTTCCCTACCCACCTATCGGATATATATTAACTTCTATTCGAATGAAAAGCGGCCTAGTCTGGTCTATCTCACTACATGCAATTACTAACTCAATATTGCTTATCAGAGTTCTACTAGATGTTGATTTTTGATCAACTGGAACCTGGAATCCACTGGTCAATTAATTCTATTCACATCAAGTATGATAAAATACGCTATACTCCTCATCATCTTTATTTTTCTATTGACTCATGCCATCAAGCACAAAAGCAAGATCGCTCTCGATAGCAAAAAACGTGATTACACTCATTGTCATCCTATTATCATACTCTTCTCTAAAAGTGATTCAATTGTTTCTCATCAGATACAATCTTAAAAATGCCGAATACGAAATACTGAACGATTGGTATCTCTTAATCTTATTCGGAGCTTTATTATTTCATAAACTGTATAACAATAAGCCATGAGCTATGAACCCCTCCGAGTAAATTATCATTTAACCAATAACCACATCAACACCTCAACACACCAACACACCAACACATCAACACATCTTTCCCCATTTTTCAGTAGCTTACGTTGTCAAACCAATCATTTAATAAACCCATAACGGCCAACC
>CBIHOZ010000035.1:0-49457 GCA_966211525.1 uncultured Chitinophaga sp.
AAAACTGAAGTTGTCACTGAAGGAATCTGCTTCCATGCTCGGTATATCTCCGGAGAGTATAAAGAAATCCCGTTACCGGCTGCGGAAGAAATTCGATCTTCCAGAAAAAGAAACGCTGGAAGATTTCATCAGCAAGATCACATACCTGAAAGCAGCATCGTAGCTGCAATAAGCCTTCTTCGGTAGTTTTTCACCTGTCTGGTTGTATCAACACGCAATCGCAGAAACTGTATTTGCAGGCTGCGAACTGCCTTTTTTATCCGCAAAAAATATTTTTTGAAAAATCTCTTTCAGCAACCAAAAGGTTTCATATATCTTTGTGAAACCAAAAGGTTGCATTATGAGACGAGATGTATTTCAAGGTATAGCAGACCCTACGCGCAGGGAGATACTGAATATGATTGCGCACAAATCACTAAACGTTAATTCGGTTGCCTCCAACTTTGATGTGAGCCGCACCGCTATTTACAAGCATCTTAAAATATTATCGGAGTGTGGTTTGGTAATTATACAACAACAGGGCCGCGAGCGCTTTTGTGAAGCGCGACTGGAACGCCTGAGTGAAGTATCAGACTGGGTTGAGCAATACCGCGAAGTATGGACCAAGCGTTTCGATAACCTCGAAGATTATCTGAAAGAATTACAATCAAAAAATAAAAAACATGGCAGAAAAAAAACTCGCTAACGTAACGGAGGCACGTGACTTTATACTAGAACGTATACTTCAGGCACCGCGTGAACTTGTATTCAACGTGTTTTCAGAAGCTAAACACCTTGCGCACTGGTGGGGACCGGTTGGGTTCAAGGTAGCTGTAAAGAAACTGGAATTCCGGCCAGGAGGTATATTTCATTATTGCATGCAATCTCCGGATCGTAAAAATGATATGTGGGGACGCTTTACCTATGATAAGATTATAGCACCCGAGAAAATATCGTTCATCAATTCGTTCTCGGATGAAGAAGGCAATATAACGTCCCCTCCTTTTGACGAGCCCTGGCCAGCTGAAATATACAACGAAGTGACGCTGATTGCACAAGGTAACAAAACGTTATTGAAACTGCGTGCTTACCCACTGCGCGCTACGGAAGAAGAACACGCTATATTTTTACAAGGCTTCTCCTCGATGGAGCAAGGGTACGGTGGCACTTTCGATGCACTGGAGGCATACCTGTCAAAAACAAACGTGTAACCTATATATATACTATATTCCAAACCCAAAATCTTATGATAGCAAAAACAGGAATGAAACAAGATACATCAAACCGCGAACTCGTAATGACGCGTATACTCGATGCGCCACGCGATCTTGTTTACGAGGCATGGACAAATCCCAGGCATATAGCACAATGGTGGGGACCAAAAGGCTTTACCAATACAATACACGAGATGGAAGTAAAGGTTGGAGGCGTATGGCGTTTTATAATGCACGGACCTGACGGCACCGATTATCCGAACAAGGTTGTTTTTGAAGAAGTGGTGAAAGCCGAACGGTTGGTCTACACGCACGGAAGCGATCAAGACGATGATCCGAATTCGTTTCATGTTACCGTGACATTCGAAGATCAGGGCAAGAAGACGAAACTTACGATGCGCATGGTTTTGAAATCG
The DNA here is from genome assembly GCA_966211525.1 of uncultured Chitinophaga sp. Taxonomy (GTDB): domain Bacteria; phylum Bacteroidota; class Bacteroidia; order Cytophagales; family Cyclobacteriaceae; genus Ohtaekwangia. The sequence goes on from CBIHOZ010000035.1 coordinate 1,610, forward strand.
GCTGCTGCGCTGGAAGAAGCGAAGAAGTTTGGTGCAGTGGAAGGCGGCAACCAGACCATGGATCGTCTCGAAGCATACTTGGCTACGATGTAGTATATATCCGTATACCGAAACTATACATATTCATCTTGTTCACTATAAAAAACTAAAAATCACCGGTGTATTGTATACCCGACAAATATATACGTTATGGTACAAATCAATGAACCTGTCAACGATGCGGCTAAGCGCCAGGTCGTTATTACGCGAATACTGAACGCACCTCGCGATCTTGTATTCAAAGCTTTTACTGATCCCAAACACCTGGTGCGCTGGTATGCACCGGTTGGTTGCACGCTCGACATCGTTTCGTTTGACGCGAGCGAAAGGGGCAGTTTTCACACTTGCATTCGCAGTACACAACATCATGATTGCTGGTGTAAAGGTATATTTCTGGAAGTTGTTAAACCGGAGCGACTGGTATATACCATGGCCGTTGCTGATGCACAGGGCAATCTGCTAAGTGCTGCTGATGCCGGTATGGATCCGGAGTGGCCCGCTGAAACGGTAGTGACTGTAACATTCGAGGAGTATGACGGAAGTACGAAAGTGACGTTACATCAAACAGCACTTGAATCCGTAGCGAAACGTACGGGTGCATATCCGAGCTGGCTGCAAATGCTGGATAACCTGGAGGAAGAACTGAAATATATACAGTAATCGTTCGCCATATCTTCAACGCTATAGCGGCATAAAAAAGGCGTAACGATGTGTTACGCCTTTTCCATTTTTATAAGGTAAAATATCATCAGGCAAACGCGCCTTCCTTGTTATATTTATTTCTATACTCCAATGGTGATAGTCCGGTGGCACGTTTAAAAATAGTTCGGAAAGCTTTCGTGTCCGAATAGCCAACATCGCTCATAATCTCATTGATATTTTTGCGGCTGGTTTCAAAGCTCTTTTTAGCGGCCTCTATTTTGACACGCTGTATATATTCTGAAACGGTATTGCAGGTTGCCTTCTTGAATCTTCGTTCGAGGCTTCGTCTGCCCACGGCAAACATATCCGACAATTGATCTACGGTAATTTTCTCCTGGAAATTCTGTTCGATGAACTCCTGCGCTTTCTTTACCGACTCGTCCTGGTGATCTTTTTGTCCACGGAACATAATGAAAGCCGATTGACTGCTTCGATCTATTTCAATTGCAAAGTATTTGGCCGCCAGGATTGACAACTCACGATCGGTATACTTTTCCAGTATATAGAGCAACAAATTCCAGAAGGAGTTTGCTCCACCGCTGGAATAAATGCCTTGCTCATCGGTAATAATTTTATCAGATACCAATTCAATAGACGGAAACATTCTTCTGAACTGATTAGCGGATAGCCAGTGCGTTGCAACACGCTTGCCGTCAACCAGACCCGTGGCCGCGAGTAAGAATGCGCCTACACAAAGACTCGCTATTTCTGCACCTTTGTTATGCTGTTTCACGATCCAGGGGAAGAACTCGGCATTGTCAGCGATCACACTATTCATGTCGCCATTTACTGCGGGTATAATGATAAGGTCTGTCTTATTCACATCCGAGATCAAAACATCGGGCGTTACTTTGAACAAGCGGTCATATACCTGTGCGTCCTTATCTATACCCACCAGTTGCACATTGAACAAACGGGGTCTTCCCATACTCTCCAGAAAATCATTCGCCTTGGTAAAACAGGTGAACGCGCCTTCAATACAACTTAAGGCAGCAGCACCTTTTGGAACAAGAATAGAAATGTGTTTCATCGGTTTAAAATATTTTAGAAAGTAATCTTCTGAAATACCGTTTTCAGCTACCCAAAACTAGCAGAAGATAATGTCGCAGTCAACCCTTTTTATTGCCGTATTTACACCCCCGCTACTTTCATTGTACACGCTACATTTGTATGGTACTGAGAAGAAGACCAGGGTGGAGAATAGGATTTTTGTTTTAACAAACTTTTAACGTTATGAACCCAAGAACACAACTTAAATTCAGACAACTTGGTGTCATCACCTGTGCATGGCTCGTGGTTGGCGTGATCATTACTGTGTACGATCACCTGGTTTTATATACGCACAATTCAATGGGGCCGTCAGCAGACTATTCTTTTTTCCTCTCGTTGATTTTTAACCTGGGCTCTGCGTTGATCGGTGCAGCATTGGGTGGAAGCTTCATGGTTTTCTTTATAAATGAAAAATACCAGGATAAGTCGTATGGATATACAATCATGGCCGTGAGCGGTTCATTCTTCCTTATCATTCTCATCATTATACTTATACTCGGTGCTGTTTCTGTTCCGCTTAAAACCGGCAGACCTCTCTCCGATCCCATAACACAAGAAGCCTTCAGAAATTTCCTGTTCGACAGTTCACGTCTTAAGAATACGATGGTGTGGTTTATTGTTGTAGCCATTACACAACTGCTATATCAGATCAGCAGTAAATTTGGTCAGGGAGCATTTGGGAACATTATCCGCGGAAAATACAATACGCCTAAAGAAGAGAACCGCATCTTCATGTTCCTTGATCTGAATTCTTCCACTACTATAGCGGAACAACTGGGCGATGAGAAATATCATGAATTGCTAAAAGACTTCTTTGCTGATATAACCAACCCGGTGCTGACGAATAAAGGTGAGATCTATCAATATGTAGGAGACGAAGTAATTGTTGCCTGGAAATACGAGGATGGTGTTGAGAACAACCGATGTGTACAATGCTTCTACGATATAAAACTTCACATTGAAAAGAAACGTGAGAAGTATATGAAGCGCTACGGCCTGGTGCCATCGTTCAAGGCAGGTATACATTGTGGTAAAGTTGTGGCCGGTGAAGTGGGAATCATCAAGAGAGATATAACTTATTCTGGCGATGTATTAAATACTACATCACGCATTCTGAGTATGTGTAAGGAATTCAATGCCGAGATCATCGCTTCTTCCGATCTTATATCGAGCCTTAGTCTCACCAGCAATTATACACCCATGCCGCTGGGTGCCATCAAATTAAGAGGTAAGGAAAAAGAAGTACTGCTAAGTTCGTTCAAACCACTGGCGATGGCGAGTTAAAACATCAGACTACACTATACATCGATTTATATGGAACACTATAGATTGGAAAAAGATATCAGCATTATGTGTGTTACCGCGAAGTCCTTTCCGGATGGTATACTGGAAGCGTTCCGCACGTTAGAGGGTAAACATCCATCGATTGCTACACGGACCTTCTTTGGAATTTCATACATGGACACCAACGGTAAAATTGTATACAAGGCAGCGGCCGAAGAAGAGTATACGGGCGAAGCAACAAAATACAATTGTGAAACTTTTATCATCACGAAGGGAGACTATTTCGCTGAGACTATATATAATTTCATGCAGGACTCGAACCTAATTGAGGATTCATTCAACAGACTGCTTGCAACGCCCTGGCTGGACAAAGCTTTCCCTTGTGTGGAATGGTATATAAATGACAAGGAGGTACGCTGCATGGTGCGCATACATGTACCCGAAAACCAGTCTGTCAATACGATCGTTAACAATTCATAAACCTTAAACAATATCAACCATGGCAACCATTAATCCCTATCTCAATTTCAAAGGAAACACGGAGGAAGCTTTCAACTTTTACAAGTCTGTATTTGGTGGAGAATTTCTGGCGTTGCAACGCTTCAAGGATATGCCCGGAACTGACCACGTACCACCAGCTGATAAAGATAAAATAATGCATGTGGCGTTACCGATTGGCAAGGGAAATATGCTGATGGCAACCGATGCGCTCGAGTCAGTGGGGCATACGATAACCGTTGGCACCAATTTTTCCATAGCGATTAGTCCGGATAATGAAAAGGAGGCAAAACACTTGTTCAACAGTCTTTCTGCCGGAGGACAAATTACCGTTCCGTTTGACAAAGCTCCGTGGGGTTCGTACTTCGGTATGTTTACCGATAAATTTGGAGTACAATGGATGGTAGACTACGATGAGAAACAGAATAAATAACGAGTAACAGAAGTATATTTCAGAATCAGCAAAAGTATATATAGCATGGTAGAAGTTTTTAAAACGAACGTAAAAGACCCGCATCATGCAGCTATGCTGATAGACTGCATTCATAAAAGCTTTGCCGGCTACAACGCTAATTTTGATCTGGAAGATTGCGACAAGATTCTGCGGGTGAAATCAGCTTCCGGTTTTGTACAGGCTCATGTCCTCATTGACCTGTTGCAGGATCTTGGTTTTATAGCAGAAATTCTGCCGGATGACAATACGGTAGGTATACCGATTCACCAAATGAGCTTTCACTGAATGTAAAATTGCAACAAGCTTTAAAGCAAAAAAGCAGTATATCCACTATAGATATACTGCTTTATTTTTTAACCGATGGCATCAGCTTGAGACAGCAATGCATGAAAGAGTCGCGTTGCATCTTTATGCTTTAGCAACGGAGCCGATTGTCCTGACCAGAATGTTATATACTCATCGTGGTGCGTATTCTGCATAACGGAACGCAACGCACTCAGAAAATGGCTCTGCATCGGGTACGGTGCCAGCAGGTGATCTTTACCACGTATCTCATCAGTTAACCGGCTACGAATTCCTCTGGCAAGACGTCCTGAAAATATTTTTGTGAGCGTGGTATATTTTGCTTCGGGTGAAAACAGTTTTTGTTTGTGCTCAGGTGTCGCTGCTGATTGTTGTGTGGCCAGGAATGCTGTTCCGATTTGTACTGCGTGTGCGCCAAGCGTTAGTGCTGCCCGTATACCCCTTCCATCCGCTATACCACCGGCCGCAATTACCGGCACCGATACATGATCAGCCACTTGTGGCACCAGTGCGAAGACACCCGTAAGCGAATCTTCAGCCGAACGAAGAAAAGAAGCACGATGTCCGCCAGCTTCAAAACCAGTGGCTACTATAGCATCGGCACCTGCCTGCTCCAATGCGATGGCTTCGTCTACAGTCGTGGCCGTGCCGATAGTTTTAATATTTTTTCTGCGGAACTCTTCGAGTAAATCTCCGGAAGGTATACCAAATATGAAACTGAACACAGGAGGTTTAGCTTCCAGTACGGCCTGTACCTGTTCATTAAACGAAGCACCAAAATTTACCGGCATCTGCGGAAACGGAACGTTGAACTCGTTGAAGTAGGGAGCAAAAAGTTCTTTGAGTTTTTCATACTCAGCTTGTCCAAAAGTTTTCAGACGTTCATCGCGATCATTAACCCACAGATTTATAGCATACGGTTTATCAGTTGCTTTACGCAGCGCATTATTTGTCTGCAGAATTTCTTCAGGCGATAAAGGCTGTGCACCAAACGAGCCCATACCTCCTAAATTTGAAACAGTTGACGCCAGTTCAATAGAAGATAGTCTTCCACCAAAAGGTCCCTGTACAATCGGGTAAGCTATACCCAGCAGTTCTGTAAATTTTGTTTTTGTCCACATGGTATACGGTATATATATCCCTATTAACGTAAAGCTACCGGCATCGATTTGTAAATTGGTGTGATGCAGATCACTTTTTACATGATCGAATCACACCAGGACCTACCTATACATCACAATCGCGGATCCACCTCTTCACTTTCAAGAGCGAGAACACCAAATACACATTCGTGTACTTCGCGTAACGGTTCTTTTTTCACAAATCGCTCTAGGGCCTCTATACCCAAGGCAAATTCGCGCAATGCCAGCGAGCGTTTTGCCGATACACCTCTCTTCTTCAAGCGCTCTATATTTTCAGCTAGTGTATATTCAGGGCCGTAGATAATTCTAAGATATTCTTTGCCACGACATTTAATCGCAGGTTGTACTAGTCCCTTCTTGCCATTCGAAATAAATTCGTAAGGCTTTATCACCATTCCTTCTCCTCCGTCTTGCGTCAATTTTAACCACGAGTCAATAACGGATTGAACAGCGTCATCATCATTCACATCAACAACCTGGTACGGTGTAGCTGTTAAGAAATCAGGATCGGCATTACAGAAAGATCCAATGCTACGCATATGCCACTCGTGATTTTTATCGGTATGAACTGCACCTTCTGTTGCGAGTATATGAAACGGTGCTAACCGGAGATCATCGACACTGTGCACGGGCCAGCAGTATTCCTGGTAGGCATGTATATACTTCTCAATCAATACCTGTCGGGATGTATACTTGCTTAAAAGCTGATCAACACCTTCAATACCACGACCGGCCGTATGAGACAATGTCTCAACAACATCGGCCAGCGCTGCAGAAGCGGATGCGCCTACTGCAGCATACTGATCTTTAAGCAACGCCTGTGCTTTTACCGACCAGGGCATCAATTCTGCATCAAGACAAACCCAGTCTGTATTGAACTCTTCCCAGAAGTTGGACTTTGTTAAGGCACTGTTTAGCCGCTCCAGGAAATGCCTTTCCAATACAGCATCATTAAAAAAGTTTCTACCGGTTCGGGTATAGCATATACCTATATTTTCATGCTCTATACCAAAACGGTTGCGTATTGCAAGAGCATCTTTACCGATCACAACAATGGCGCGCGAACCCATGTGCTTCTGCTCGCATACAACCCGGGATATACCTTGCCGTTTGAAGTACTGAAAAGCTTCCGATGGATGCTCCAGGTAATCATCCAATGTACTTGTTTCACTAGGAGACATGGTGGGTGGTAAGTAGATTAACCATTTTGGATTGACCGCGAACCGACTCATTACCTCCAATGCTGCTATAGCATTTTCTTCATTCACCGTTATTGTGTTCCGCAACCGGGTTGTAATAATTCTTTTACCGGTTACGTCCTGAATATCGAGTATATCGTCATGCTGCTGCTGAAGATTTAGTTTATTCTGCTCCAGTTCAAAATCAATCGGTCTGGATGGTATATAGTATACCTCTTTTGCTGCCACAGAAACAATTTCTTCCTCCGGGTAACGCAATGCCGTTAACTTACCACCGAACACACAACCCGTGTCGATATCTATAGTATGGTTGAGCCATTGTGGTTCAGGTACCGGTGTGTGGCCATATACCACCATGGCCTTACCGCGATACTCCAACGCCCAGTTATACCGAACCGGTAAACCAAACTCATCGGTTTCACCGGTTGTCTCACCGTACATAGCAAATGATCTCGCGGCACCACTGCCGCGTCCTTGCATCTCTTCGCGCAAACCTGCATGTGCTACCACAAGGTTACCGCCATCAAATACGTAATGGCTGACTAGATCATTTAAAAAATCTTTTACGGATCGGATAAAGTCAGGACTCTCACCTTTCAACTGCTCCACGGTTCTTTCAAGACCATGTTTTAAAACCACATTCTTTCCATTGAGGTGTTTATGTAATTTCATATCATGATTTCCCGGTACACAAAATGCAATGCCTGCATTTACCATGCTCATTGCTAAACGGAGTACAGCAGGAGAATCCGGACCACGGTCAACCAGGTCGCCCAGAAATATAGCGGTGCGTCCTTCTGGTGGCTTTACGTCAAACCCGAAATTTGTATGCGTGGGTTCAACTGCCTGCACTCTATACCCGAGTTTCTCAAGCAACTCGGTAAGTTCAAGAAAGCAGCCGTGTATATCACCAATGATGTCGAACGGACCGACTATATGCTTTTTATCGTTATATAATTTTTCTCTTACAACGGACGTACTATCTATCTCTTCTCCTGATCTTAAAATATAAATATGACGAAACCCCTCTTCTTTCAGTTTTTTTATAGAGCGCCTTAGCTGTGATCGTTGTTGAGCAATAACATAGTGACCAAAGTTTCGGTCAGGCCGATTACGATTTCGTTCGAGGCATACATCTTCGGGAACATCTAACACAATGGCCACTGGAATACAGTGATATTCCTTCGCCAAACGAATGAGTGACGCGCGTGATGTAGCCTGAATATTTGTAGCATCGATCACTGTAAGTAAACCATTCTTTAATCGTTTGGCTGCAATGTAATGCAATACCTCGAAGGCATCGTTTGTTGCTGCCTGGTTGTTTTCATCATCTGAAACGATCGCCCTGCAGCGATCAGAAGATATAATTTCAGTTTCGCGGAAGTGCTTTCGTGCAAAAGTAGATTTACCTGAGCCGGATATACCAACCAACGCAACCAAGGAAAGCTCAGGTATTGTTATATTTTTTGTCATTACTTTAATCTTTCTGTTCTTTATTTACTACTATCATCGTCCTTCCGAAAGATGGCCATCTGCGATGGTGCACCTGCGAACTCGTGTTCTTCACCAACCGCTTTAAATGTAACTTTGTAAAAATTCCTGTCAGCCACTCCGTTGGCCCATGTCTGAAATTCGCTTCGCGTCCACTCGAATCTGTGATCTGTATGTCGTAGCGTATCTTTTTCCATTGACTCGAAGAGCTTGTTATACTCTTGGTTTGGGGTTGTTATTATTACGACACCGGGGTTGGCAAATTCAAAAATGGAACGTTCAAAAGCCTCCAGGCGATCTGGATCCAGGTGTTCTATTACCTCTACAATAGCAGCAGCATCAAAACCTTTTAAACGGTTGTCACGATAAGTAAGCGCTCCCTGTGTAAGTTTTATTCTTTCCTTTTGCCTTGGAGGTAAAGCTTCATAGTCGAGTCGTCCCATTGCTTTTTCAAGCTCACTATAGGACACGTCTACGCCCAGTATATTTTCAAATTGTTTTTCTTTCAACAGCATTTTTAAAAGCTTTCCATCGCCACATCCCAGGTCGATCACACTATGTGCGCCCGAACGAATTAACTCCTGCAGTACATCACGTAATCTTTTATAGTGCAGTGTTTCACGTTTTGCAACGTCTTCTTGTGCTATATCTTCATCCGGTATAGCAGCTTGTTCCTCATGAACCAAAACATCTAACGCGCTTCGTGTTAACGCGCCTATACCTTTGAGATACCGCCTGGTGATCTGTTCTTTTTCCGGATGATCTTTTAGCCAGCCTTCGCCTTTCTCCAACAATTTTTCTACTTCGTGTTGACTAACCCAATAATGTTTTTCATTGTCCAATACCGGTATCAAGACATACAAGTGCGACAGCAGTTCTTTGAGGCGCTTCGATCCTGTAAGAGTCAGCGTAAAATATTTACTGTTCCCCCATTCGCTAAATTTTAAATCCAGCGCATGCTGTTTCAGTGTTACCGTATATCCTAAAGGCTCGAACAATTTCCGGATAAGCACTGCACCTCCCGCCGGTGATGGCACAACGGATATCTGCACTTCAAACGGCATTAGGACATCAACTAACTCCGGGCGATTTTTGCAGGTGCCGTTCATAGCCGTAGAAAATGCTTTTGATATAGCAGTAGCGAGAAACGAAGAAGCTACATACGGCCGATCATTTACATAATGTGATAATGCAAAATCAGGTCCGCTGTTGCCGGTTTTTCTCACCAGACCCACAGGATCAATATCCAGCAAAAGTGCAACAGTACATCTGTCGTCCGACAACTCCGGATAAAATATATGGGCGACACCATTAGACAATTCAACCGCCTGTAGCTTGTCCGGATGCTTATGAAGAAGAAAGCTCAAGTCAGACGCAGGTTGATGTGTTGTGGTTATTTTCAATAACATAGCTCGCAATAAAATGAAATATAGTTAACAATTTGCGCCTGCAAACATGCCAACCGTGTACGCAATCTTTTTGCGCAGTTGATTTGCAACTAAAAAAACAAAAAGGGCTTCCTTATCGGAAACCCTTTTCAAAAAAAAAATATACCCAGCATTGACGTGCTCAAGTATACCTACGAACGCAACGCCTTGATTGGTGTGAGTATAACTTTTTTAAATTCAACTTCTGAGCCTTCGGCTTGCAGAGCTATTTGTCCTTTTTGTGTTGTACAGTTTGTTCCGTAGTTAACCAGGTCTCCGTTTACCCATACTTTAATAGCATCGCCTACGCATTCAATTACCATGGTGTTCCATTCGCCTAAAGGCTTTTCGGATTTATCGGTAAGGTTAATGATCCTGCGTTTCTTATCACCATCTATACCCCACTGCTCTTTCGGACCTCTTCTTTTCTCCATGTCGGGTACGGTAATGTCTTCCACTATACACCAGAAGTCCCCGGCATTTTCGTGCATCATTTGTACTTCCAGTGATTTCGGAAACATGCCATAGAGCGCACGCGGTGTTGAAGCGTGCACGAGTACACCACAGTTGCCGGGTTTACCGGCAAAGCGATACTGCACTTCGAGGCGATAATTCTGATATACTGAATCCGTAATCAAATGTCCACCGGGTGTACCGAGACTTACGAGCATTCCGTTTCGCACGATGAATGGACTTTTCACAGCAGGGTTATTGTCCATTTCAGGTACATCGGCATGCCATCCGCTCAGGTCTTTGCCATTGAATAAATTTATAGATTTAGTTTGTGCTGTTGCACAGAATGAAAGCCCCAGCCCAACCGTTGCGATCATTATCAAAGCGAGTCGATTCTTCATACGTAAAAAGTACAGGTTGTTATGTTTTGTAAAATTTATGCACACGAAAGTTACAAATGAAACTTGATTCAGGAACTTACTATCTTGTAATCTATTTCAAACCCGATCCCCTATTCATGCGCAGCTTCTATTTTCTATTTCTTATACTCATCGTTTCTGCTATCTATAGTCATGCTCAGCCCACCATCAGCTTTACATTTGATGACGGTAATACCAATGATATGCCCGGATATACGTTTGAACAATGGAACGGTAAAATTTTGAAACACCTTGACGATGCAGGACTGAAAGCTGTCTTTTTTGTAATAGGCTCGAATAAAACGGATGATAAAGGTAAACAACTTCTAAACGCATGGAACGCCCGCGGACACAACATCGCTAACCATACCTTCTCGCATAAAAACTATAACAGCAGTCAGATAACTTTTGAGACATTCAAGCGCGAACTTCTCATTACCGATTCAATCATCAGGCCCTATAGCAACTATATACGCTTGTTCCGTTTTCCGTATTTAAAGGAAGGCAACACGAAAGAAAAGATTGAAAGCTTTCGTACATTTCTGAAAGAGCAGGGCTATAGGAACGGTCATGTTACCATTGATGCATCCGACTGGTATATTGACAGTCGGTTGATAAAAAGACTACGTCAGGAGCCGGCTGCTAATGTGGAAGCATTCAAACAGTTTTACCTGGCGCATATATATGAACGTGCGATGTATTATGAAGAACTTGCCTATAAATTAACCGGGAGGCACATTAAACATACGTTGCTGCTGCACCACAACCTGGCGTCTGCATTGTTTCTGGGAGACCTGATAAAGATGTTCAAGGCGAAAGGTTGGAATGCTATGAATGCGGCTGATGCCTATACCGATGCTATATATAAATCAACGCCCTCTACCGTACCGGCAGGAGAAAGTCTTATCTGGTCGCTGGCGAAAGAAAATGGTTCGTATGAATCTATACTTCGTTACCCTGCTGAAGACAGCCGGTATGAGGAAGATAAAATGAATGCACTGGGACTATAGAAAAACACTATGAAATACAAAACAGGAATGCTGCTATTTCCGGAGTTGACGATCCAGGATTTTATCGGACCGTACGAAGTGTTCATCCGGGCATCCTGTTTTGAAGTATATACGATCTCTGAGACAACGTCATGGATACACGCAGAAGGCGGACTTACGCTCAAGGCTGACCACACTTTTGAAGACTGCCCGCAGCTGGACATCATTTTTGTGCCGGGTGGTCGTGGTATAACATCGTTGTTACTTAATAAAACATATCATGCTTTTTTGCAGCAGCAGGCTGTGCATGCGCAGTATATAACTTCGGTCTGTACCGGTTCGCTTCTACTGGCCGCAGTCGGACTTCTTAAAGGATATAAGGCAACTACACATTGGCGTTCCTTGGAATTACTCACGATGATGGGTATAGAAACTATAGCGGAACGTGTTGTTACCGATCGTAACCGGATTACAGGCGGTGGTATCACCGCGGGTATAGACTTCGCATTAACATTAACAGCACAGCTTGGCGGAGAAGACATGGCGAAGACCATTCAATTGATGCTGGAGTATAATCCGGAGCCACCTTTTCAATCCGGATCACCAGGAAGCGCTGAGCCATCTATATTTCAACGGGCACACGAGGCATCGCAGACCGTGTTTGACTCAAGACGAAAGATCATTCAGCAATTGCTTTCTCCTGACAAATAAAATTATATATACTATATCTCCGATTATGGCGTACAGCGAAAAATTAGCAGCCCGTATACGCGAAGCATTTTCAGACCAGCGTGACGTAGAGGAAAAGAAAATGTTTCGGGGAATGTGCTTTATGGTAAATGGAAAGATGTGTGTTTGTGTAAATGAAGATGAGATCCTGTGCAGAATCGATCCTGCCATATATGAAGAAATGTTAGAACGTGACGGCTGTCGTGCCATGATTCACAATGGCAGAACCATGAAGGGCTTTATCTATATAAGCGATGATGTTCTGAAATCAAAAAAGAGCCTGGATTACTGGCTCGACCTAGCCCTCACTTATAACAAGGACGCAAAGGCTTCCAGAAAGAAAAGCAAAACAAAATCAACACGATAACTTCATATGCTATATATACCTATAGAAGCATAATGCCCGCAGCAAATCTGCCTGCATCGCCTTTACGTGCTGAGAAAAAGTTATCATTATTCTTTACCGTGCAGAGGTTCGATATTTCAATATTAAACGGGTGTACACCAAACTCCTGAAGCAGCACACAGTTTGCTTTCCAGAGATCAAGTTTGGCTTTGTTGTTTGGTTGTGGAATCAGCAGCGTGCTGGCGCCACTAAATGCACTCGTTACTTCATTCACAACCTCCTCGCCTACTTCGTATGAGTCCTGGCTAACGGACGGTCCTATACCTGCAACGAGATCTTCACCTTTTGTTCCGAATGTTGCCTGCATCTCGTGCAACGTCTTTTCGAGTATACGCGCAACAGTGCCGCGCCAACCGGAATGAACTGCGCCAACCGCTTTATTCTTTTTATCATACAAAAGAACAGGAACGCAATCGGCTGACATCACAGCAATACATATACCGGGCTCATTGGTAATGAGAGCATCGGTTTCCATCAGTTCGTCTTTTGACGTATGACTTGTAACACGAACGATTCTCGTTTTGTGCACCTGCGAGGGGAAATATAGCTTTGTATCATCTATACCCATGGCTTTTGCCAACAGGTGCCGATTGTGCCGGATCAATTCCTTATCAGGAGAACTTGAAAAGCTCAAAGTAAATTCGTTTCCTCCAACATTCGAATCACGGTCGGTAACAAAATGCCGGATGGAAGATTCTCTTGCAAGGTCTTCAAATTGCCATAGTGCCAGGTTTCCGATTTGTAACTTCTTCATAATCTATTCCCTCCGGATGTCTGCGTTCTTCGTTGTCTCAAATATATAAAAAATGATTTGGGACAGGAAGATTAACATGTTGATGAAGAACATCGCGCAGGCAACCAATAAAAAAGGTGTTGCTTTTGGCAACACCCTCTTTAAGATTAAAGCTATATATTTTTATACCGTCCAGGTACCGCTGTCTTCAACGTTGCCTTCTTCGTCATACCATGTCCAGCTTCCGCTGCCTTGTGCATTCCATTCCATTTCATATGCTTTTACACCACCGAGGTAGTATACTACATCACCAGCCTTTGTTTTCTGATTTACGTTCATCACGAATTTGAAGTCAGCTGCACTGCTGGTCATCGTAAATGTGAAGACATCACCACTGCGGCTCCACTTATAAGCCAGTATAACTTCTGAAGCATTATCGCCAAAAATGTTATATATATTCATCAGACCAGCGCTGCGATCTTTCTTCTCTTCCGCGTGGAAATATTTTAACCAGCCGGTTTGACCTGGCAGCGTAAGGAAGATCTCGAATACATAGCTATCTGCTGCTTCACTGATCTGGTAAGCAACTTTATAGTCGCTTTGCGTATCGCTCCATACATATACCACTACATCACCGGTTGCATCAACGCGACCATTAGAGGCAGTAATACGTGTTGTTGATTTTACAGCTCCATCCGGCACTTTCATATAGGAAAGGTACGAGCTCATTTGGTTGGCCATTCCGATGTATCCGGCAACCATTTGTGCATTTTCATCTTCAGATGTCTGAAGAGCTGAAGGCGCAACGATAACGTTATTGCTTTCAGTAAGACTTAACGCTTGGTTCTCGAGGCTTGAACTTGCTTCATCGTCATCGCTAGAACACGAGAACGCAAAAAATGCTACTGCAAGCAAAAGAAATTTAGTCATTTTCATAACTGAGGGATTAATTAAGGTTAGGATATTTATTATATAAAAGATTTTCTATTTGACACAATATCAGATCATTGGGAAGAATTAGTGCTACAACGCATAGTCTACTGTTGCTGTTGACCTGGCGTTAATAGCGCCATATGGGATAAAGTGACCCCACATTGAGGTATAAATTGAAATATTTTTTAGGCAATTCCCCGGCACATGAGCCATCTGTTGTTTTTGATCATCAGTTAACGCATAAAAAACCAACGCTTCGTGGCTTGCAGCCCCAATGCGTTGGATTCATTTTATTTAAGACAACTATATATACTTTACATCATAATATTACGGATTCGGAGATATAGCCCAGCCATAATCATCACGCAATGACCGCAGTTTGGTTAGTGCCTCCTCCGATGGAGGGCCGATCATGCTGTTATTGTCGGTTTCATACCAGATGGCATATAGTGAAATATAGCCTTCGGTCCGGCCGCTCTCTACTACGGACTGATATAGCGTGTTAACAAAGGTGTCCAGCGTGGCCGTTGTAAAATTATTGGGTCCGTCAATCGATATGAATTGGAGTATATTATCAGGAGCAATCAATATCTCACTCATATTATTTCCGATCAGCATCAGCCCGGTAAGTTTCTTATTCTTGGTGAGATCTATACTGGGTGGACTTACGGTGAGGCCTATACGAATATCAACCATCTCGGTTAGCTGCGATACATCAATGTGATCCACCATCGGGCCTCCACCATAGAAGGAATAAAAATCAGTAACGTTGGTTAAGTCGCCCGTGATGCTCACGAAATATTTACCGGAATGTGCATAGTCATGCTCCTGCGCATCATCGGTATCAAGATCATATATACCAGACGTTCCATCTCCCCAATCTATTGTTATCTGTCCGGATGGACCTGTTACACGTATACTAAAGTCCAGTGCATTGGTGATATCAGACAGTGCTACGAATGTTACCGCCGGAGAGAGAATTACCGTTAACGGATCGCCATCCAGTTCTTCCTTCAATTGGTTAAAGGTAAGTTTGCGGGCATAGCGTGCATAACCGGGTTTGGTAACAGCAAGTGTTACAGTGTCATCAGGATTTTCTGTGAACACAAGGGTATTTACTTTAGCTTCCAACGCTTCAAGTTGCAGCGTGTCGATACCGTCCAACAGTATAGCCGTTGCAGATGATAATGTCAGTCCGCCTTCGCCGGTGGTAAAGACAGAGATCTGGAATTTTTGTATCACCTCCAGGTCGAATGAGACATAGCCGAAGTCTTGCGGGCGGCTACCGGCAACATCAATTACCTGCACACCTACATTGGACAGTTGATCTTTACTGATGGAAAATGTTTGAGGCAGCGGATCGTCAACCAGGTCAGCCAGCGGAGCGCCTTCTTTCGGAGCAGCATATAACAACACACGTGTCGGGCTTACCACCCAGAAATCAGTAAGCTTGAAATTACCTTCCGGTAAAGCAAGCGGTTCACCTATATATTCATCACCAACGCGTACAAGATCAACGCGCTCGCGGGTAAACACCGGAGTGCCACTGGCATTTTGAACGGTAACAATCAGGTACGATCCATCCGGAAAATTGGCAGCGGTTCTTCCGCCGGGTTTCATCGTTGCATCGGGATTGAAGGAGAACTGGATTTCGCCAGTGTAGCGGGGACTTTCATTTTCGTCAGCACAGGAATATGCCAACACGGCTGCTGTAAGAAGCAGCAGAGTTCTTCTTAAGATTTGCATAGACAGGGGTTTTAAATAAATATACAACTAATTGGTACTGAACAAGACAGGTGGTATATATTTATTTAAAGTGTCTCAACAGATACCCTTCCCAGGAGAGAACAGCCTTGACAAAATCCAGTAGCGCTATATCTGTACCCCATATATTCCCTGCATCATGGTATGATTGCTGTCTCCTGAAAAAATCTACCGGAGTGGACACACCATTCATCATCGATAAATACTAGAACATCGAAAATCTATAGTACACTTCTATATGCACGATAGCTTGTTTAAGGCAACATTATTTTATCCCCCAATCAGTATCGTGTACTAACACTTTACAAGCCTATTATTCCTGACCGCGCTTATGAGAAAAATACTATACCATTTTACAATTTTGTTATCACTTTCGTCTGTCCAATCAATAGCACAGTCGTTCAAGCATCCGGGTCTGCTTCAAACCGAAGAGAGTTTTACGCGCATGCGTAACAAAGTGAAAGCTAACGTTGAGCCGTGGCTGTCGGGGTGGAACAGACTTACTTCCAATTCACACGCGTCACTCAACTGGGTAAACAGCGCTGTAGATACAGTGTATCGCGGCAACGATGGCGTGCATCCTGAAAACTATAAATTACTGTACAACGATATAGCAGCAGCCTACGCTACGGCTATACGCTGGAAGGTTTCGGGCGATGTTGCATATGCAAACAAGTCGATCGAAATCTTGAATGCATGGTCTGCCAAACTGAAATATTTAGGAGGCGATAATGATCGTGTACTCGCAGCCGGGTTATATGGTTATGAGTTTGCCAACGCAGCCGAAATTATGCGCACCTATAGCGGTTGGAAGAAAGAAGATTTTACGCGATTCAAGAACATGATGCTAACGGTATTCTACCCGATCAACCATAGTTTCCTGACAAGACGTGAACGCTGTATCACACACTTCTATGCTAACTGGGATCTGTGTACCATGATGTCGATACTCGCAATTGGTGTGCTCTGCGATAATCGTGAATACTATAACGAAGCAGTGAATTACTTCAAGCATGGTGCGGGTAATGGAGCCATTGGCAACGCGGTATACTATATTCATGAAAATGGTTTAGGACAATGGCAGGAAAGTGGCCGCGACCAGGGACATGCTTCACTGGGTATAGCCTTGATGGGATCATTTTGTGAGATGGCCTGGAATCAGGGCGATGACTTGTACGGTTATGACGACAATCGCTTTTTGAAAGGTGCCGAATATGTAGCAAAGTATAATCTGGGAGAAGATGTACCCTATATCACCTATAACAATTGTCTCAATGTAAATCAAACACAGATCAGTTCAGCGGGGCGAGGTAACACGCGGCCGATATGGGAGCTGGTATATAATCACTATGTTCATCGCAAAGGTTTATCGGCTCCGTATTCTGCAAAGTTTGCTGCGAAAATAAGACCCGAGGGCGGTGGTGGAAATTACGGGCCGAGCAGCGGTGGTTACGATCAGCTCGGGTATGGCACCTTGCTATATACCCAGGATTCTCTTGAAGCCGCTTCGTTACGAGACGCAGATAGCGGTGTCGTTGTGTCGCCCAACCCGGTGCATGATCAGGTAAGTGTCAAGCTTTCCAATGGGATGGAAGATGGCGCCCGTCTCGAGTTTTATAATGACATCGGGCAATTTCTTTTTGCAAAAGATATAACCTCCGAAACGTATACAACAACGATGGCTGCCGTGGCACCTGGCATTTACTACTTGCGTGTAGTGGCAGCCAAGCGAAACGTTGTGAAAAAGATCATAAAAAAATAATCATCGGACGAAAGTTGTGATGACAAGGAAGTGATAACGTTATCCCGTCTTGTTGGTGCTGCTTGGTTATCAGTATGTAATGTCTGAGGTGAACTGTTTTAAAATGTTCGCTGGTGAACAGTTCATCGTTGTACTCGCAAGGCAAAAGCGGCAGACTTGGAGGGGGTGCGAAAAACGGATAAAAAAATTATAAATTTGCACCCTTTACCTACTGAACCACTCCATGAAAAAAATACTGATTATATATTATACTCAGTCTGGTCTGCAATTATCCATACTCCAATCGTTGGCCAAGCCATTGATAACTGCCGGACATAGTGTTCATTTTGAAGAGATACAACCTGAAGAGAAGTTTCCATTTCCCTGGAGTGCCTTCCAGTTCTTCAATGCATTTCCGGAAACATTTTCGCAGAAGCCATTGACGCTAAAGCGCGTATCTGAAAAAGCATTCGACAATTATGATCTTGTTATACTTGGTTATCAGCCGTGGTTCCTTACACCTTCGCGTCCGGTAAGTTCATTGTTACAGAGCGATGATGGTAAACGGATTTTGAGTGGTAAACCTGTTGTAACCATTCTGGGTTGTCGTAACATGTGGCTGGGCGCACAAGAGAAAGTAAAGCAACGCCTGCTCGATGCAAAAGCTAAACTGGTAGGACATGTTGCTATGGTAGATCGCTCGGGCAACCTCACGAGTCTCATTACAATTCTCCGCTGGATGTTTACCGGCAATCGTAAACCGTTCTGGTTTTTTCCGCAGGCTGGTGTTTCGAACCAGGATGTTGAACATGCCGAAATGTTTGGCCGCCTGATCAGCGAACATATTACCGCCAACAACTTCGATACACTTCAAAGCGAGTTACTGAAAGAAGGTGCCATCGATATCAAACCGAACCTGGTGCTAATGGAGAGACGCGGACAGAAAGCATTTTCGGTGTGGTCTAAATTTATAGCTTCGGGAGGCGCAGTGCATTCTACCGGTCGTAAAATACGGGTGTATATATTCATGTATTTGCTGCCAACGGCAATCTTTTTTTTGTCGCCTTTACTATGGTTATTATCCAAAATTTTACTCACTGTAAAACGTAAGGAGCTGCTGATGGATGTAGAATATTTTAAGCATATTTCACTGCGCAGCAAGTAGCAATTTTACCTCAGCTTTATGCTGAAATAATCCTAATCTTACAATTGTACCAAAAGGGATTTTTTAAAACCCGTACAATGACGTGACCTGGGGTACGAAGTTTTAAATTTTAACGGAATGCAGTACTTTCGGGCTCAAATTGAAAATCAAAAATCTGTATATAAAACGCATACATTAGAGGATGAACAGGAGTGTTTATATTACCAAATTAGCAAGTTACTACCCTAACGAGCCGGTATCGAATGATGACATTGAGAAGTTCCTTGGATTGATCAATGATCAGCCATCAAAGGCCAGACCTCTGATCCTGCGCAACAACCAGATCAAGAAACGTTTTTATTCTTTCGACAAAGAAGGAAAGACTACGCATACCAATACGACTCTGACTCGTCTTGCGATCGAAAAACTGTTTGATGAAAAATTCAAGCAGTCGGATATTCAGCTTCTCTCGTGTGGTACAACTACACCGGATCAAATGCTTCCTCCTCATGCTGCCATGGTACATGGTGAAATGGGTGGTAATCCTGTTGAGATCAATACGGCTGCAGGTTCGTGCAGTGCCGGCATACAGGCACTTAAGTTCGGATATCTTTCGGTATTGTCTGGCAACACAACCAACGCAGTGTGTACTGGTTCTGATCGCTTTTCAAAATGGATGCAGGCAAAATTCTTCAAGGAAGAAGCGGAAAAAGTATCGCAGCTTGAAGGTGGTGATGGTATGATTGCTTTTGAAAAAGATTTCCTTCGCTTCATGTTGTCTGACGGAGCAGCAGCAGTATTACTGGAAGACAAGCCGAACCCGGACAAACTTTCACTGCGCATCGATTGGATCGAACAAAAATCGTACGCTCATGAGCTCCCGGCTTGTATGTACTATGGTGCTGTGAAGGATGAGACTGGTAAATTTATCGGCTGGAATGATCTGGAGCAGGAACAATGGGCTGGCGAATCTGCCTTCGCGCTGAAGCAGGATACCAAATTGCTGGGAGAATTTATTGTGAAGAAGGGCGGAGAGTTTATGAAAGAACTCGTAGCGAAGCGGAGTATAGATGTAGAGAATCTCACGTACTTCCTGCCGCATCTTTCATCGCAGTACTTTGCATCACGAATAGCAAAAGAACTTGAAGTTCTGAATCTGAATATACCATCGTCCAAGTGGTTCACGAATTTAACGTGGGTTGGTAACGTAGGGGCGGCATCTCCCCTGCTGATGCTGGAGGAACTATTTAACTCTGGCCGTGTGAAGAAGGGCGATACAATCTGGATGATGATTCCGGAAAGTGCTCGTTTCAATTACGGCTATGTAATGCTCACGGTAGTATAACCGGCAGCCGTAATGTCTCATCGTTAACTGTTATCGTTATTCGTTTTTTTAACTGTTAACAGTAAACGATTAACAGATAACAGTTAATATTATATTCCAAAAGACAACGGCTATGAAGCAGGAACAAGTACCCCAGGACCAGGAGAACCTCAACGAAGGCAAGCTGGCCAAGCTATACTACGCTACCGATGACAAGGGCAACTATGTTAAAGTAAATAGTATTGGCTGGGAACCCGAAACGGTTGCCATGCAACAAGCCTGGGATGTAGTTAATGATGAAGTTGAGACCGCGCGCCTGAAAGTAATTGAAGGCAAAGCGAGCCCGTTGCTCTACTGGATCAAAAAGAATATAATGACCACCGGTATGGTGGCTGCCTACGCTTCTACTTTTGGATTTCTGGTTCGCCTGCACTGCAAGCCTTACTTCTTTAACAGGCTTAGCAAAAAGCAACTTGAAAAATACGCCTATACATTCCGCATCTCTGTTGAAGAATTAACTGATATCGAAAGACTCAAAAAAAATGACCGTTAATTTCGACCATAAACAATCTGCTCACTGCGAGAGTGGTGTTGTGTCAAACCTGCTTCGTTTCCACGGAATGGATTTCGATGAGCCTATGGTATTTGGTATAGGCTCCGGACTGTTCTTTACATATTTACCCTTTGTGCGTGTAAATGGTATACCGGGCGTTGCGTATCGTATCTGGCCCGGACAAATTTTCAAACGCTTTTCCGATCGCATCGGAATAAAAATAGAACGCAAGAAGTTTTCGAATCCGGCGAAGGCGATGGACGAACTTGATCGCATGCTGGATAAAGGTCAGCCTGTCGGTATGCTTACATCTGTGTTCTTCCTCGATTATTTACCTGCTGCCTATCGTTTCCATTTTAATGCGCATAACATTATTGTTTTTGGAAAAGAGAACGGCCGCTACCTGGTGAGCGATCCGGTAATGGAAAGCACTACAGACATTTCGTACGAAGACCTGGCGCGTGCACGCTTTGCCAAAGGTATGCCGGAGCCAAGCGGGCGTATGTACTATCCGTTGCGTGTACCGGGTGAATATAGTGTTGAGAAAGCACTATGGACTGGTATAAAACAAACCAGCGATCACATGACGCGTATACCCATGCCGTTGGTGGGCACCAAAGGAATGAAATACCTGGCCGGCAGAATGCGCAAGTGGCCTGAACGCATTGGCGATCGTAAAGCTATACTCTGGCTTGGTAATCTTATTCGCATGCAGGAGGAGATTGGTACCGGTGGTGCAGGTTTCCGTTTTATATATGCAGCGTTCCTGGATCAGGCCGGTCATAAACTGAATAACGAGAAGCTGATCGATCTTTCGAAACAGCTTACAAAGAACGGTGACAAACTCCGCGACTTCGCATACTATGCAGGCCGCGTGTGCAAGAACCGTAAGTCTGATACCAAAACATTTGCTGAGTTAGGCGATATACTCGAAGAGTGTTCACAACAGGAGCAGGCTATATTTAGTGAACTATACGAAGTGAGCAGGTCCAAATGAGCACAAGTGCAGTTCACCTCATCGATCTCACGAAGCAGTACCCTCAAAGCACCAAACCCGCTGTTTCCAATTTAACCCTTCATATACCCGAAGGAGCAGTATATGGTTTGCTCGGTCCGAACGGAGCCGGTAAATCTACTACGGTAATGATGCTCTGTGGCCTGATGCGCCCGGATGCCGGCACCGTAAATGTACTCGGCATGGATATGCAGACGCAGAGTATTGAGATCCGAAAAAAAATTGGCGTTGCCTCGCAGGATATAGCGCTCTTTCCTACACTTACAGCATACGAAAATCTTTTTTACTTCGGTCGCATGTATGGCATGTCGGGGTCTATGATCCGACAGCAGATCGATAAATATTTACATGTATTCGGACTCACGGAGAAGTCTAAAAAAATTGTCCATACTTTTTCAGGTGGTATGAAGAGGCGCCTCAACCTGATGGCGGCATTATTACATCAACCCAAACTGGTTATACTCGATGAGCCAACGGCCGGAGTAGACGTACAATCAAGAAATATGATTCTCGATTTTCTAATGCACCTCAAAAGTGAAGGCACTACAATTATATACTCTTCGCACGTGCTGGAAGAAGCCGAACGCATTTGCTCACACCTCGGTGTAATTGACGAAGGAAAACTAATTACCGAAGGGACTCTCGTGGACATTATGAACACACACGCTGACTGCCAGAGCCTGGAGCAATTATTTTTAAAGTTAACCGGTAAAAATATTCGCGATTGAAAACACTGGCTACTATATATAAAGAGTTTCTGTTGTTGGTACGCGACCCGGGCGGACTGGCGTTGATCTTTATCATGCCGCTCGCACTGGTTATTGTTATGGCACTGGTACAGGATGCTCCCTTTCGCGATTACCAGGAAATAAAACTGGATGTTTTGTTTGTTGATCAGGATGGCGACTCGCTCAGCGCTAAAGTAAAGCAGGCGTTTGATGCTTCTCCCAATGTAAATCTGGTTGTGAAGACTGATACTGCAGAAGCCAAGCAACTTGTGCGTTCAGGTGCCTATAAAGCAGCGATTGTTATACCGGCCCACGCCAGTGAGACACTGCGTGAAAAAACACGCCAGCTCATCACGGAAGTGTTCTCGAATTTCGGATTGACTGAAGCTGCTAAAGATTCCGTTGATCTTGCCGCCATTGGTATAAAAGTATTGTTCGATCCGGCTATCAAATCAAACTATAAACAAACACTAACGGGTGGTGTACAAAAAATTGTAGCGGGCATTCAGGCGGAGTGGATACTCGATGAACTACAGAATCAATTAAGCGAAGGTCGCACCGATGCTAAAAAGACTCCGGTAAAACTCACTGAAATTATTCAGGTAAACGAAGAGTATGCGTCTGAAAAAAAATACGAAGGACTGATGCTTAACTCGGTTCAGCACAACGTTCCTGCATGGACAATGTTTGCCATGTTCTTTATACTCTATCCGCTTGCGGGTAATTTTATTAAGGAACGTGAAGAAGGAAGCATGCTTCGTCTGCGTCTTATTTCAGGCTCGCAGTTTCCAGTTATCTCCGGTAAATTTGCTTTTTATTTTCTGGTATGTCTCCTGCAGTTTGTGTTGATGATTGCAGTAGGTATATACATTATGCCATTGCTCGGCCTGAGCCAACTGGTATTGGGCACAAACATTCTGGGTATACTGCTGGTGGCATGTTCGGTAGCAATGGCTGCGACAGGTTACGGTGTATTGATTGCCGTTTACTTTAAGACACCACAACAGGCATTGTCCTTTGGTTCTGTATCGGTGGTAATTCTTTCAGCCATTGGTGGCGTATGGGTACCGGTATATGTAATGCCGGAGATTTTACAAACCCTTAGCCGATTTTCGCCCATGAGCTGGGGGCTGGAAGCTTTTAATGATTTATTTTTGCGTCAGGCATCAATACAGAGTATTTTACCAAATGTATTGCGATTAACGGGGTTCTCACTGGTGGCGTTGTTTATCAGTGTTATCATCCATAAGTCACGAACGATTTTATAACCGAATATATATTTATACCCCAACATGAAGAAAACAGTAGACGAACTTGTTGTAGAACTCCGGGCAGAACTGATCAAGCAATTAAATCTTGAAGACATGCTTCCGGAAGGATTTAATGAAAATACTCCTTTATTCGGTGAAGGCCTTGGTCTTGATTCTATTGACTCACTGGAGCTGGTGGTACTCCTTGACAAAAACTACGGCATTAAGCTGAAGGATCCGAAAGAAGGCCGCCATGTATTCTATAGTATTCGTACCATGGCAGAGTATATTCATCAGAATAGCGACCGTATATGAGCCAACGTGTGTTCATCACAGGATATGGCATCATAACATCACTTGGTAAAAACGCAACGGAAAATCTTCAGTCACTTATTGATCGTAAAGCCGGGTATGGTGCGCTGGAGGTGCTCGACACGATTCATCGTGCAACCCTGCACGCATGTGAAGTAAAAATTACAGATCAGCAATTGTTCGATTCGCTCGGCATTGCCACGGACACCGGTTTTACACGTACAACGTTGCTTGGACTCAGCGCGCTGACGGAAGCCATCCGCATGGCTGGTCTTACAGCGGAGGAAGTACACAGCTCAGGTTTACTTTCCGCCACCACGAACGGAGGCATCCGCGAATTCGAAAGATATTATTACGAACTGATGGATCCCGCTCAGCGTGGAGACTTCGTTCGTTTTACAGATACTGCTAATCCCGGGGAACACTGCGAACGTTTAGCCGACTTTGTCGGAATAAAAAGATATATAGGCACCATCAGTACAGCCTGCTCATCGTCAGCGAACACGCTCATGCAGGGTGCACAATTGATACGACATAAAAAACTCGACCGCGTTATTTGTGGCGGAGCCGAAGCGTTGTCCAAATTTACCGTCAATGGTTTCAACTCGCTCATGATCCTGGACACAGAACACTGCAGACCTTTTGATAGTACGCGCAAAGGACTTAACCTGGGCGAAGGTGCAGCCTATATTGTGCTCGAGTCAGAGCAGGAAGTAGAACGGTCAGGCCGAAAACCCATTGCCGAACTGAAAGGCTACGGTAATGCGAATGATGCATTTCACCAGACTGCATCATCACCCGATGGTAAAGGAGCATTTATAGCAATGGAGCAGGCATTGGCCATGGCGTGTATACATCCTTCCGATGTAAACTATATCAATGCCCACGGTACGGCTACTGAAAATAATGATCTCTCTGAAGGTTTGGGTATACAGCGATTGTTCGATAACCATGTTCCGGATTTCAGTTCCACCAAGCCCTATACCGGCCATACGCTGGCGGCAGCAGGCAGCGTGGAAGCTATATACTGTATCATGGCGCTTCAACAGCAAATGGTATGGCCTAACCTGAACTTCGCGAATCCAATGCCGGAACTTGCTATTACCCCCGTTCAGCAATTAAAACGAGATGCATCCTTAACAAATGTGCTGTCTAATTCGTTTGGGTTTGGAGGCAACACATCTTCCTTATTATTAGCATCAGTATGAGTATGAAGGGGCAACCAGTGTATTACATTAACGGTATAGGTATACTTTCTCCACAGAAGACATTCGACAATAATGCTTTTCTTACGGAGCTGTCGTCCTATCATGAAAATGTACTCACCTGCGTTACACCGGAATTTAAAAACTATATCAACCCGATACAGCTGCGAAGATTGAGTCGCATGCTTCGTATCGGACTTACTGCCGCTACCATATGTCTGCGTGATGCCAAGGTGCAAACTCCGGAAGGCATCATTACCGGAACCGGTTATGGCTTCCTCGATGAGACAGCAAAATTTTTACGCGAGCTCCTGGAGCAGCAGGAGAAGCAACTCACGCCTACGTACTTCATGCAGAGCACTTACAATGCTTTGTCCGGGTTGATTGCGCTGTCCGTAAAATGCATGGGCTATAACAATGCCTATGTAAGCCGCGGTCTTGCTTTTGAAAACGTACTCGATGATGCCATGCTAAAGCTCATCGAAACTCCGGATGCTAATTATTTGGCAGGAGCATTTGATGAAGCCGCTGAAGTACAATTTCTCGCAAGTATACGCGCGAGTCATTTCAAGACCGAACACATTCATAACCTCGATCTGTTCAACACCACCACGAAGGGTTCGATACAAGGCGAAGGCGCTGCTTTCTTTATGCTGTCAGGAAAGCCGTCTGATACTACCTGGTGTGCGCTGCACGATATGCAGTTTGTATATAACCCCGCAGATATAGCAGAGGTAAAAACAAGTATAGCAGCATTCCTGGAGAAGAACGCAACATCGATACAAGGTATAGACCTGTGGATTGATGGCGCCAGCGGAGACGTTGAGCACGATCGCATGATGAACGATCTGGCACAATCTACATTTAAAGATATATTTCACACCCGGTTCAAACACCTTTGCGGAGAATCATGTACCGCATCTTCCTTTGCGCTCTGGCTGGGGGCATCTATACTGAAACATCAGCATGTACCTGATGTTCTGAAAGTATATCCTGATAAAAATCCATCGCAGTTAGAAACAATTCTTATTGTGAATCAATATATGAATAAGAATTTCTCTTTCGTCCTGTTGAGACAGGTATAAAAAATGCTCCGAAGTATACGGAGCATTTTTGTTTATAGCGTATTTGTCTGCACCGGTTAATGCGACACAAACTTCAATCCGACAATGGAGCTGATGAGCGTGCAAATAAAGAAAAGGCGCCAGAAATCTGCTGGCTCTTTAAAGAAAATAATCCCCACGATTACCGTACCCACAGCACCTATACCTGTCCAGACAGCATAGGCAGTGCCCATCGGTAATGTGAGTGTTGCACGGTAAAGTAAATACATGCTGATGCTCATGGTGACAAAGAAACCAATAACCCACAGCACCGATGTTGTACCCGATGTCTCCTTTGCCTTCCCCAGACAAGTAGTAAAGCCTACTTCAAATAATCCTGCAATAATGAGACTGATCCAGTTCATGATTCTTACTTACAATTTGATTTCTTCGCGTCAAATATACCGGCTTCGCTGCCACTACAAACTCTTCCATAGATAAAGGGTCGCATAAGCCTCCCAACCTCTGTATTTCTTATAGAAAGTTCTCACCTGGTCGAGTGTTGGCTTTGCTTTCATGCGTTTCAGATTCTTGATTGCATTATGAACACCTGCATCCTCCAACGGAAAAGCATCGGGATAGTGAAATGTTTTCATCAACGCATAGTTCGCTGTCCAATTACCAATTCCTTTTATTTTCATCAACTTTTCCTTGGCATCCTGTAACGATAGTCCGGCAAGTTTCTCTTTCGACATCTCATTCCTTGCAAAGGCCTCCGATATATTAACTACATATTTACTCTTCTGTCGCGAAAATTGTAACGGCAGAAGCACTTCATCATTCAACAACGATACAACATCCGGCCTGGGAAACATGTAGTACTCTATACCATCGAAAATCATCTTCTCACCAAACTGCTCTACAAAACGTTGCTTCAGTGTATAGGCAAATGACAAGTTGATCTGCTGCCCGAGCACAGCCCATATTAATGATTCATACAGATCGGGCTGCCCGACAATTCTATAACCGTGGTATTTCTCAACCAGGTCTTTCATATATTTATCTTTGGCCGATAGTGTATAGAATGGTTTAATATCGGTATCAAGATCAAACCAGTCGCGGATATATACTTCTAATGTTTTTTTAATCGGCGATGTAAGCTTCGTATTCTGTACGTGTACACGGAGGTTTTCACGATCGTGTTGCTGCACATTGAACAATACCGCATCGTGTTCAACTTTCAGCAATTTGGTTACACTGAATTCTTCACAGCGATGCAATATCTCGCGTGGCGAACGCTTCAGGAAATCCAACGATAAGTTAAAATCAAATTCAGCAGGAACCGGAATTGTAAAAGTTTTCATAAAGAGTCTCTCGCATTACACGATGCATGCAATACTACTAAATGAATTGTGCTTATAGAAAGTTCAAAAAAACAAATACCGAAAGAGCAAGATCCGGGTTGACGCTTCGCACTGGTGCTTCGACATTTGTTAAAAAAGCGTATGGTTGCTATAGAACGTTTGAACTGGAATACAATACAAGAATCGCTTGACGAAAAAGGATACGCGCATATACCCACCGTGTTATCCGTAGATGAGTGCAACAAACTGATTGCATACTATAACCAGGAAAATCTTTACCGAAGCGTTATCAATATGCAGCGCTATCGCTTTGGTAAAGGCGAGTATAAATATTTCCAATATCCGCTGCCGCCAGCCATTCAAAAACTACGGGAAACTATATATAGTCCGCTCGCGCGTATTGCGAATGAATGGATGAACAGACTCTCGTTGGATATACAATTTCCGTTAGCACATCAACAGTTGATTGAACACTGTCACAAAGCCGGGCAACTCCGGCCCACACCTTTAATTCTTCGTTATGAATCCGGAGGATTCAACACGCTTCACCAGGATCTATACGGTGAAGTATATTTCCCGTTTCAGGTAGTGTTTGCATTAAGTCAACACGGTAAAGATTACGAAGGCGGTGAACTTGTCTTTACAGAACAGATACCACGTGCACAATCAAAAGCCATGGTAATGCAACCGAACCAGGGAGACGCTATCATCTTTACAACCAATTTCAGGCCGGTGCAGGGAACACGTGGGTATTATCGTGCAGCGATGAAGCATGGCGTAAGTGAAGTAACATCTGGAATACGGCATGCACTGGGAATTATATTTCATGATGCCACATGATACGACACAGCACCCTAACAAACCGTGAACTGCTTCGTATGATCCGTGGTTACAATATATGCTTCGGTGGCAATGCTGCGCTAAAAATATATGGTACACTTCGCTGTCGCTCCGGTAAAAGAATGAAAAGAACGAATCGTGTATTCTTTCAAAGCGAAGCCGAAGCCATTGCACAAGGTTATCGGCCGTGTGCGCATTGTATGCGAGTGGCCTATCAGCAGTGGAAACTGCGCAAGAAGCAGGTTGAGTAACGCAAGGTGATGCGCCACCTTTGCATACAAATAACACAACTTATCATGAACACGTTATATAGCATCCCAAAATCAGTGGCTACTTTTGCAACTGTGACAGGCCACGAAGATCAAATCAACTATCAGCGCATCGAGCAGGCTATACGCTATCTCGAAGACAACTTCAAGCGTCAACCTGCGCTCGAAGAAGTGGCAGAAAAGATCCATGTGAGTCCGTTTCACTTTCAACGCATGTTTACCGAATGGGCAGGCATCAGTCCAAAACGATTTCTTCAATTCCTCACGATCGATTTCCTCAAAGAGAAATTACAGGAATCAAAGAACCTCGTTGACGCAGCGGAGGCAGCAGGTCTTTCAAGTCAGTCAAGAGTATATGATCTCTTCACTACTTTGGAAGCCGTAACACCGCAGGAGTATAAACAACGCGGAGCCGGTATACGCATTGAGTATGGCTTTCATGGCACTCCGTTTGGCACCTGTCTCATTGGTATAACCGAACGCGGCATCTGCTGGTTGTCTTTTCTTATCAACGATCAGGATCCGCGCACGGAACTAGAACAAATGAAACATCATTGGAACAACTCTGTGTTCCATGAAGATCATTTACTCACACTGACTTTCATAGAAAAGATATTCAGTGATAAAGCGCCTTCACAAAAACTGCACTTGTTTGTAAAGGGCACCAACTTCCAGGTGAAAGTATGGGAAGCATTGCTGCGAATTCCGGTGGGTAATCTTACTACCTATCAGGATATAGCTTTATCGGTTCATAACCCGAAAGCTTTACAGGCGATAGGTTCTGCGGTGGGCTCAAACCATATAGCATACCTTATACCTTGCCATCGCGTGATTCGCAAAGACGGTATATTAGGGGAGTATCGATGGAGTTCTGTAAAGAAGAAAAGTATTATCGGCTGGGAAATGGCGAAATCTGTTGGAGAATAAATCTCCAACAGATTTTATACTATATATACTATATCAGTATTTCTCGTCCTGGTTAGGAAAATCTTTAGCTTTTACATCCGAGACGTATTGCGTTACCGCTCCGGCAACAATACTGCTCAGATCAGCATAACGTCTGAGGAAACGTGGTTTGAATTCTTGTGTAATACCAAGCATATCCTGCATCACAAGAACTTGCCCGTCAACATCCGGACCAGCCCCTATACCAATGATCGGTATATGTACAGACTCTGCAACTTTCTTTGCCAGCACAGCTGGTATTTTTTCAAGTACTATACCGAAGCATCCGCACTTCTCTAATAACTGCGCATCTTCTATGAGCTTGGCGGCTTCTGCGTCTTCTTTAGCACGTACGGAATATGTACCAAATTTATAGATAGACTGTGGAGTTAAGCCAAGGTGTCCCATTACCGGTATACCTGCGCTTAAAATTCTTTCGATAGAATCTTTTACCTCACTTCCGCCTTCCAGTTTTACAGCGTGTGCACCGGCTTCTTTCATTATGCGAATAGACGAACGTAACGCTTCACCAGAACTTCCCTGGTATGTACCGAACGGAAGATCGACTACAACCAGTGAACGTTTTACGGCACGCACAACGGATGCCGCATGGTATATCATCTGGTCGAGTGTAATCGGTAATGTTGTTTCGTGACCAGCCATCACGTTGGATGCTGAGTCGCCTACCAGAATAACATCTATACCGGCACTGTCGATAAGACGTGCCATGCTATAGTCGTATGCGGTAAGCATCGCGATCTTCTCACCGCGATTCTTCATCTCCTGTAACTGATGCGTAGTAATACGCTTAACATCTTGTTTGTGAACAGACATGATAGGTGGATTTAAAAGAGAAATAAATCTGGATATGAATCAATGGAGATAAACGGCCATTTCATCTTTGCTGAGCTTTACTTCTACGTGATCTTTTATGGTAGTAGAAAGCTCATACCCGGTATAGAGCGAATAAATCGGGAATAGTGTGTGACCGCGGTTAATCAGCACCGCGGTATCTATTTTCTTTACTTCAATGTTCAGAAAAGGTTTCATACCATAGGTAAAGGTGCGGCCGGTATGCAGCACATCATCCACCAATACAATGGTTTTCTTTTTTACTTCCTTCACGTCACAGTCTAACGTGATCTCGTTCTCCTGCGGAGCTTGTTTATCGAGATTGATCTTAACGAGTTTTACTTCAATCGGAGATATACTCTCAACTTGTTTGGCCAACAATTTTGCAAGTACATACCCCTGTCCGTCAATACCTGCTATGACAATATTTTTTTCCTTAAAGTTATGCTCGTAGATCTCGAAGGCCATTCGCTTGATCTTCTGCTTTACCTGGTCGGCATCGAGGATTAAACTTTTTTCAGCTGTCATGACAGTAAGTACATACGAATGATCAAAAAAATTCCGAAGACGTGTAAATATACTATCCTGGTATAGGTAAAGATTTGCTGTCTTTGAATGTTGACAGAATCACCATGGACTGAAGACTATCCACCACTTCGATGTTGGATACTTTATCCAGCATGAGTTGCTGATATGCTGCTATATCTGCACAAACGATCTTGAGTATAAAATCGCCTGAACCGGTGATGTGATGACACTCTACCACTTCATCTACACTTTTTATAGCGGTGATAAATTTGTTTATGTTTTCTTTGTTGTGACCTTTCAGAGATGCCATAACAAATGTACTTACACCTAACCCAACGCTGGCCGGGTCAATCACAGCATGATAACTTCTGATCACGCCCGAAGTCTCGAGCTTGTTAACACGCTCCAAAGTCGGGGCCGGTGACAGGCCGATCTCTTTGGCTAATTGTGCATTGGTAATGTTTGAATTCTTCTGAAGGATCTCCAGGATCTTACGATCGGTGGCGTCTAACTTAATGTTGGTCTTCATGTTCATAGCAGATGAGAGTTCGTCTTCCAAATAAAATTTGGCCAAAAATAAGAGAAAAATAGAATTGTATGGCTAACAGATGTTAATTATTTAACTTAATAATGTCTCATAAACCCGGCGATATTTTGCCACTCCGCTTTGAAGTGCGAAGAGGTCATAGAAGAATTCGTCCTGATGGTCAGCATGATACTCGTCACTGGCAGGCTTTTCATGCAGATCATTCAACACATACAGATTTTTCATGCGACCCTGCAGGAATTCAACATCGCCCCAGCCGGCATTGGTAACAACCGGAATACCCATCGCCAGAACCTCTGCCATTTTTGTAGCCGATGATCCTTTTTTGGAAAAGGAAGGCTTGATAAAACAAACCGAAAGATTGGAGATACTTATATAAGCCGGTACATCTTCACGTGTTGCAGACCGGACAATAAAATCAGGATCATTATTAACCAGGTGTTGATCCGGGGTAAGGACCAGAAATTTTGCTGTCGGCTGTTGCTCTTTAATTTTTTTATAGAACGATACCATCTCATTCCAGAGATACCACGTACCACTCGAGCCGAGGTATAGCACAATGTAGTCGCTGGCGGATAGCCCAAGCGTTGTGCGCAAAGCCGATTGCCTCTCTAAAGTAACATTGTTAGGATTAAACAGATTGAGGTCTACACAACATGGGATTACAGTTACTTTATCCTTTTGTCCTGTAACCCTCCACGACAGAACCACCTGTCGCGCTGCTTCCGTCAAAACAATTACCGCATCTGCTTCCTGCAGAAACTCGCGCTCTTTCTTTTTAAAGAACGTATAGAGAGACTTATATAGCAGGTTATTCAGATTCCACAACCTGCCTTCTACACGTTCATCTGCCCAAAAGCCTCGCATATCAAAAATAAAGCGAATGCTATATTTCTTCTTCAGCCATAAACCGGTTAAGGCCGTTATATAGCTTCGGCAGTGTACAATCGAGAAGTTCCGCTCCCGGTGCAATTGGCGGGCACGATTTCGTAATACAGATAGATCATAAAATGTTGAGAGTACAGGAGGACTCTTATGATATAGGAGAGGTTCCCATAACAATTTGCTCGCAGAGCAGTATGCCTGAATTTTATCTCTGTATAATGAGAATCGATCTGGTTTCTCGAAACTGATGATGGTAATCGTATACCCGGCCTCAGAAAGTCCGGCTAAATAGGGAAGTATCTGCGATTGTCCTAGCGGATCTGTCAGACCATCATACGAAAGATATAGTATATTTTTACCGGCGGGCGCTTTCATTGATTTTCCTTCAGCCATTTATGCAACACAATCAAAACCCACACACGGTTATACAGGTAATCTTTACCCGCCAGAAAATCAGCAACCAACTTTCGAATATAGCCTGCATTGAATAAGCCGATTGATTCAATCGTCTCATCACTCAGGTATGAATCTACAAGATAGCGAAGATCTTTTTTCAGCCAGTTAGCCAACGGAACACTAAAACCCCACTTGGGTCGGTCGATCAACGCATCCGGTATATACTTTCGCAACATTTCTTTTAGCAGCCACTTTGTTTTACCCTCACGCACCTTCAAAGATGGGTGCAATGAAAAAGCGAACTCTACAATACGATGATCAAGTAACGGACATCGACATTCCAGTGCATAATACATGGAGGCACGATCAACCTTCACTAGCAAGTCATCCTTTAAATAGTATTGAAAATCGAACAGAGCCTGCTCTTCACCCGCTGTTAATTTTCCTTTATGCAGCGGTGAGTCTGTATACTCAAACGCGTTAAATATACGCTTGTCTTTTAGCAGTTGATCTCTGATCTCCTGCTGCGAAAAGAAATATTGCTCCTGCGAAAATATATGACTTCGTATACCACCAACCTTTACCGGCTCCAGCAAATCAGCAATTCGCTCCAGGCGACTTTTGCCCGACATTTTCAACGCCAGCCTTAAAGGCTGCTGAGCAATTTTTATAAACGGGTTGGACAATCGGTTTGCCCAGGTATAGGCCCCATAACCTTGAAACAACTCATCGCCACCATCACCGGTAAGAATAACTTTTACTTCTTTACGGGCCAGCTTTGACACCAGCATGGTTGGTATAGCCGAGGTATCTGCAAACGGTTCATCATAATGACGAAGGTATATTTCAAGTATGTCAATTGCCTCACGCTCGGTCAGGATATACTCGGCATGATCTGTACCAAGTTGTTTCGCTACATCACGCGCGAATTTACTTTCATCAAATTTACTTTCTTTGAATCCTATACTAAAGGTCTTCAAAGGAGTTGACGTATGTCTCGAAGCAACAGCTGAAACCAATGATGAATCCGTACCACCGCTAAGAAAAGCACCCAGCGGTACATCACTGATCAATCTCTCCTGTACAGCTTTCTCTAAGAGCACGGCTAATTGTTGCTTTGCTTCCTCGGGTGACTTAATTTCACCAGGATATATATTTTCCAGAAGTGTCCAATATGGTTTGGAGTTCAAATTGAGGCTACTATCAATAACAGCATAGTGTGCAGCGGGAAATTTAAATATACCTGTATAGATGGTATCTGGTTCAGGTATATATCCTAAATGTAAAAAGGTTGCGATAACATGTTTATTAGTCTTCACCTTGCCGCGAATACCCGGATGCTTTAGCAGTGATTTTATCTCGGACGCAAAAGCAAAAATCCCTTCCGATTGAAAATAGAAAAGAGGCTTCTTACCGGCACGATCTCTGAAAAGATATACTTTACGTTCCTGCTGGTCGAGTATAGCAATTGCAAACATGCCCTCAAGCTTGTCCACAATCTTCTCTCTCCACACTGCAAAGCCTTCCGCTATGATTTCAGTGTCAGAATGTGTCTTAAAAGATACCGCATAGCGCGAGCTCAACTCCTCACGAATCTGCTGAAAATTATATATCTCCCCGTTAAAGACCACCACGTACCGCTGGTCTGCCGAATGAAACGGCTGATTGGCACCTGTGCTCAAATCGATTATACTAAGCCGCGTGTGCGCTAATGCTATCAGGCCACTCTTATCAACAAATATACCATTGGCATCCGGCCCACGATGAAGTATACCGTTTACCATGCCGGTAACAGCTTGCTGGTTTAGTGGTGTTGTAGATAGAATTCCTGCTATGCCGCACATAATCCGTCAGTCTAATTCAATGTTATGTAAAAGCAGCATTCCTGCATATACCGATACTCGAAATCTATAGTTTATAATGGCACGAAAGAATTCACGCGAACACCCCTCCTTCATCCAATCGTGTAATTCTATAATGATAACTTTTGTTCTTGGTAACCAGTATTCATAGTTAGATGCAAACACATCCTTCTCTGCTCCTTCTATATCCAGCTTCAGAAGGTCGATTCGCGTAATGCCGTTGCTCTTCATAAGTGTTTCTATAGATATAGCCGAAAAAGAATCCGGGTCCTTGTCGCTACACTCTTCTACCTGAAATGCCCATGCATTTTCGTTTTTATCTTTGATTCTCAGATAAGAATCATTCCTCCATAGGGCAGAATGTATCGGATGTGCGTTTAAGTATACTTTTGTGTTACGAGACAACACCGAAAAATTCTTTGAATCTGGTTCTATTGCATAAACGATAGCATCAGGGAATCTATTCTTGAAAAAAATTGTCGCTAGTCCAATATTAGCGCCGGCATCAATAATCACTGACGGTTTATAGTTCAACGGGAAATTATACTCCTTAAAAAGAAATACTTCGCGGAACACTTGCCGATCCGTTGTACCCGGACGCATATGAATCGGAAATCTATACCCTGCAAGGTGTATACGTTCAGCCTGCAGCACTTCTACTTTCAAGAAAGCTTTGCAGCCTGACCATACACCCATACTAATTATATACCTCGGAAGCAACGCTAGCGAAACCATTTCTTAATGAGCCTTTCAGCTATGTTTATAAGTATACCTGGCCGTGTGGCAACGGCCTTTAAAAGAAAATAAAAACCACGTTTAACATTCTTTCCATCACCTGCCCATGAGGCAGCTAATATAAGATACATCTTTGAAAAACACTGGCGCTTAAAAGAGGTACTATGAAACAAGTTTTCTTCACTCGCTTTTTTAAAGACGCGTAAAACATCATGCTCCATTCTTGCTATATTTTTGTGCATGTTGTTTTCGTGAATCCTGTACATCCACGTAGGTTTATCAACTCTTCCAATTTTGTACCGGACTGCAACACGAATAAAAAAATCCTGATCGGCAGAGGTAGAAAGTTGTTCATCGAACAATCCAACCTTCTGAATAACTTCACGCTTCAGTAAAATACTGCTCGGTCCTGGAACCTGTGTGCCGTTCCAAGCCAATATATCATTGAGTAAATTTCCTTCATTGCCGGAGAGTATCTGTGGAAGCTTATTTGAATGCCCATCAATAACAAATGCATCTGCATGCACCAATCCAAAGTCTCCAAACTTAAATTTGTTCAATCTCGCTTCCAGGTTATCATTTAACCACACATCATCAGCATCCAGAAATGCTATATATTGCCCTTGTGACTTTTTATAGCCATGGTTACGCGCAGCCGATACTCCCTGATTAACTTGTTCTATATATTCTATTTGCTTATTTCTGATGAATGGAGCTAGAACTTCTTTCAGTTGATCGGTTGACCCATCATCAACAACAATGATTTCAAAATCCTGCATCGACTGTTGAAGCACTGAATTTATAGTATCGACAATATAGTTAGCACTATTGTAAGCAGGAATAATTACAGAAACCAATGGAGCACTCATCTTACTTTGTCAGATAGAGATTCTCTAATTTCGTTACATACCCTTCGATAGAGAAGCTCCTGATATCTTGTCTGCCTTGCTTCGCCAGATTTAAACGCATTGCTTCGCTCGCAAGTAGCGCCTTGATACTTGTCAGGATTTGCTCACTATTTTTAAAATCAACTACCAAAGCATTCTTCTCATGCTGAATAAATTCACGAGCCACTCCTGAAAGTGTAAATATACTCGGTACCCCGATAATTAACGGTTCCACATAAGTCTGTCCGAATGCCTCTGCATGCGGATCTGTTGGTACATGTACAAATATATTGAAGGTACGATAGAGCGATGCCAGATCGTTTTCGAAGCGTATCTGCGTATAGGCATCCTCCGGCAAATTTGACAACATCTCTTTAATCTGATTTTCGTAGTCACCATGAGCGTTGGCCAGCACCAGGTGTGCCTGCGGATAAATCTTTCGTAGCTCCCTGAATGCAGGAATTATATACTGTACTCCTTTCCATTCAGTATATCTTGAAATTACACCAATAACGGGATAAGAATTTTGGCGAATTCTTGTTTTCGCTTTTACGGCAAGAATCCGTTCGTCCGAAACGGTGTTAAAATAATCGAAATCAAATCCGTGATGGATAAGAATGATCTTACGCGCATCTGCTTTGTCCCAAGCCGTTAAAATCTCGTGAACATTTTGAGATATAGCGACAATGTGCGTTGCCAGTTTATTGCAAAGCTTATCCCATTTTAAGCCCGATGGATATTCACGGTAATGTATCGTTGCATGATGACGAGTATATACACGTTTCGGGATACGCAGCAGCCATGCTGCTGTAAGGCCGAGCATGTTGGCCCTCCACAAATGGGTATGTACAACATCGGGTTTCTCTTTCCTCAAGATCTCTATAATCTCCAGCCATTTAGTAATATTCGACCGGGAATTTTTATCACTGATAACGTAATACCTAATCGATTTACCGGCCAGCATTTTGCTCAACTC
Organism: uncultured Chitinophaga sp.; assembly: GCA_966211525.1. Classification (GTDB taxonomy): domain Bacteria; phylum Bacteroidota; class Bacteroidia; order Cytophagales; family Cyclobacteriaceae; genus Ohtaekwangia. Next base: position 39,026 of record CBIHOZ010000035.1, read on the forward strand.
AGATTCATCTATACCTATAATCACAAAGAACAAATCTATTTTGGAATGCAAGTGGTTTGCTATCCATTCGAAAGCTAACGCTTTGTCAATGTCTGAAACTATATAGGCTACTTTAGCATGGTTCATAAACTCCTATTTGGATATTCTACTGCCATTGCCTGTATGATAAGGTCATATAATTTGAATCGAGCTGATTCTGGTAGCAACCTACTCTTTAAAAAACCTTCATCAATTAATCGCACCCAGAAACGTAGTGCCAAGCTGCTATAAATAATTCTCTTTACAAAGAAGCTTCGCCTTTGGGACGTTTTCCGTTCCGGATGGAACGCTTGTAGCATCGCATGAGCCCGGCTATATTGTCTTAATCTTTGGATATAACTTCTTGCTGTAATAGGATCGTGATGGTATGCCCTATTACTTTTGTCAAAAAAAACGTCTATTCCTTTTTGTAACGCCCGATACGCTAAATCATAATCTTCTGCATCCGAAAGTCTTTCATCAAATCCATTCATTGCGAAGAAAGTTTCCCTTTTCATAGAACAGTTTGCTGCAGTAAAGAATAAATTCGAATGATCTAATCGTGTAAGTCCATTTGCATATTTACTCATCCAAATTTCATTACGTGTAGCTTTATAATTTTGTATATCTGTTTTTTTTGCTCCCCGTTCTTCTATTTGATTACCTCCCAATATGCCTTGGTACTTTTCATGAAAGTAGATATGTCTACTCACTGAATCATGGGTTGGCTCCATATCGTCATCGTAAAAAATTAAAATCTCTCCTGATGCTCTTTCTGCACCTCTATTTCTTACGCGCGATCTTCCGCTATTAGATTGCATAATAATCTGAGCTTTAGGAAACGCTGGAACGAAGGTTTTTACTATTTCTACGGTGTTGTCGATTGATCCATCTATAATAATGATAACTTCAAAATCACTCGTGTCCTGCCGAAGCAAGCTCTTGAGTAATATACTAATTTTATGAGCACCGTTGTAAGTAGGAATAATTATCGATGCCTTCATTTGAGTCACTATATAATAGCATTATAAAAAGACATAGTTTCCTGTATTGTCTTTTGCCAAGAGAATAATTTCACCCTTTCATTCCCTCTTTGGATTAAATCAAAACGCAGATCAATATCATTTATGATTTGATATATAGCAGTTTTTACTGATTCTATACTTTTAGGATCAAAATATAGTGCTGCATTTCCAGCGACCTCTGGTAATGATGTGGTGTTGCTTAATATTGTTGGGCAACCATTTTTGAAAGCTTCCAAAATGGGCATACCAAAGCCTTCATGAAGCGAAGGGTATACAAAAGCTATTGCATGTTGATAGAGATTACTAAGCTTCGTATCATCAGCATCTATATAACTAATGTTATTAAGTACCCCTAAGTCGCTAAAGTAATCCAGTTCCGCTTTATTGAATGGACTTCCCGTACAAACAATTTTTAATGCAGGATCCTCCTTCAGGAAGGATTGAACGCATTGTATAAAAAAGTAAAAATTTTTATAATGAGTCCGCTTACCTATATATAAAAAGTACTTTCCAGAGATTAATTGACTTGATGAGTGATCTTTAAAATCACTTACACCATGATAAATTACTTTTATCTTACGATCATCAATATTAAATCTTTCAATAATTTTTTGTTTGGTTGACTCAGATACGGCGATTATTCCAGCCGCCTTCTTCACTAGTTTCTCCTTTATTGAAGTTTTATACGTGGAATGGACATGAAATAAATATTCCGGAAAATACTCATCAATCATATCGTGAATAGTAACTACAAAGGGCCTTCCTCCGAGATGTTGAAGAAAATAATCGTTTACATCGGTAGGATGAAAGAGATCAAAATCCTTGTTCTTTAGGGCGTTTATAGTAAGTAGTTGGTTTCTTAATGTAGCTTTAGGAAAAAACTTGTTCCACTGTTGAAATAGTTTCCACTTACCAGGAAATTCAATACCCCCTAAAAACTGATGATAGTAATCTGACCCTGATAAAATGCTTTTAGCAACTGAAGGAATTCTGGTAATGTAAGCATTGCTACTCTCAACAAGCGGGAGTATATATTGATAATCACTCTTCTGAATTCCATCTATACCCTTCATCAATTCATAGAAATAACGGGATATGCCACCGTAAATCTGTTGTTGAAAAATCTGATAGTCGTAAAAAATTCGCATTCGATAACTACATCTTCTTTGTTAACACAGCAAATTTACCGGCCGAAGGGATGGGAAACTCAAGTGTATAGTCTGATTTCTTTTCATTATAAAACTCGTCCACTGCAATTTTAGCGCCCTCCGAAAAAAAGTCATAGTCGTCAACAATTATAATTCCTCCCTTCGTTAAGACTTTATCGAGGTAAAAAAGAGCTGTTTTGATTGGGTTATAAAAATCAAAATCCACATAGGCAAATGATACACTTTGGGGTAGTTCAGCTGTAAGAATAGTCTTTTCGATAAATCCATCAATGATCTTCGTGCGACTCTTTGGAAACTCAATTTTTTCTAAATTGCCTAGTACAACTTCCTGAGCATGCTTCATAGTGCCCTCATACGCCTCGATTTTCTTTAAATTGAAAATATCATCTTTCAATCTGTCTTTGCTTGTAGGTGCCGGGAGGCCTTCAAAGGAATCAAACAACCAAAGTGTTTTCGATGTTGGCAAAATAGTATAACCAATAAGTGCTGATGTGTATCCCTGAGCAACGCCGAATTCACATACATCACCTTTTATGTCTTTTACCTGTTGCAATGCATTAAGTATATAAATAGCTTCGCTTATTTGTGTTCCGTCCAAATTACACAACAACTCAACGGTCCGATCATCAATATTAGGAAGAGAAACAAACTTCAAGTCTCGATAGCATCCAACAATTTCTTTAAGAAGTCGATGATATTTAGGAGTCAAAGGATTTGGATTTCCCATCCGCTCTATTTTGTATCCCAGTACGGCCAATGATTTACGTATAAACTCTTTCATCTATCTTTTTTTGTTTTTGGATTTTCTTAATTGACTTTTCACTTCATGAGTAAAACCATTCAAGGTTTTACCACTGTGCTTTAAATTTATCTATAATGTATCTGATCCTTCCATACATTCTGTTATTTAATAACTTCAGATAAAAGGGGCTAATTCTAAAACCAGGATCAAAGTTCAAAATAAATTCTCTGATGTTATCTGCCTTAACAAAACCTAAACCTTCCCAACCGTGAGCTACGGAAAAATGGAAATTCTTTATATAATGATAATTATAACTGTCTATTGCTTTCCATAAATTGATAAGACTTTCCCGTCTTGATTCCTTTTGCAGTTCTTCTGCAGAATGGCCCCAGTTCGAGAGTTTAAAACGTAGTTGTTCCTCACTTCTAGCCCAAGTTTCATGTATCACATAGAATGGGGAAACTTTGTTAAAGTATCCATTATTCCGTGCTCTCAAATACATTGGCTTTGTAGTTGCAAAAGGCGCTGAAAATGGCCGGCTTGCATTTGAATATGCGTAGAGGTATCCCTCTGGTACTTTTTTAAACAAGTCATAAAGAAAGACCTTAACGTTATACGGTTTCTCTTCCCCGGTCGGATTAGGATTTAATCGCAGAAGGAACTTTACAAAACCATCAAAGTCGGAAAAGTATTCGTCACAATCAATTTGTACATGCCAGCCTCCACTTCCCATCCGCTCGGCAATCAATGTTCGTTGAAGGTTACAGTTTTCCCGTGCTGATAAATTAGATCTTGAAAAGTCATCTTCGTAAATGATGATTTTCTTGTCTACATCTATACTTCTAATTAAATCGTAAAACTCTTCTTCATTAAAGTCAAAAGGATTACCTGCCCAAGACTTACGCATCTTATCAATAGCAAGACAAATGATATCTGAAGACTCGTAGACAGGAGGCAGTGAATTTTCAAGTAAGCGCCAATCATATGCAACACAGAAACCCGTTTTAATAATAGGCAGATCACTTTTTTTCATTCTATATATTCGTTAACCATTTAAGTTATATACCCAGGCAGTTATTCGGCCTGTAAAAAATAGTTGTACATTTTAAATTATAATCACCTGCACTAATTCCCCAAAATTCAATATACCTAAAATCTTTATCCTGCATTAAGGAAAAACATTCTGAATATCGTTCGCGCTCCGAGTCATCTAAAATCAATATACCGCCAGCACTTAGTGAAGCTAGTGCTTTCCTGCAACATTTCACTCGTGCGCGACCATCAATTACAACTATATCGAACGAAACACCGGGTATATCAATTGCATTTACATAAGCATCCGGTGACTCTTTGCTATACGAAACAGAGTATATCTTGTTCGGCTCGTAGATTGACTGTTTTAATTTTTCAAACCAGGCTGCATCATATTCTACTGAATACAGGTCAGCACCTTTCTTTTGAAAATATACAGACGATGCTCCTGAACCGTACTCAAATATTTTTAGTCCTTTCTGCAGTCTTTTATCCAGGAAGGCAACCGATGGATAGGTAAACCATGGAACTTCATGTCCTTTACCATCAACCGGCTTTTTATTATTCAGTGATTGGAACCAACCTGTCTCAATAAAATATCCGGAGCGCTGAAAATCCAGTAACGTTTTTTCTTCATCATTAAGCAGAAGGCGAAGAACCTGTTGTTTCCCTCTTTTGCCTAACAGACTCAGTATTACTTTCTTTATTGTTTGGTTTACACTACTCACCTAATTCAAATTGATGTTTTACTAAAAATGGTCCCTGTCTTTCAAGTACAGTCTTTCCTACTTTAAAAAAATCTCCGCCTTCAACATAAAATATACAGGCATCTTTAATCCAGTCGGCCACCAGGCCATTTACTTGTGAATAGACAGTGAAGGAATATTTACCTTCATTGAAAGGGAAATCCGATATCTTCAAATCAACGTACCCTTTGTCACCTGAAAAACTTCCGTTGAAACCCGGAGTGAGCTCAGTACTGAACCAGGCAACACGATTGTTCAGATGGTCGTTCATGCCTACATCCATACGAATGGAACTGCCTCGATAATGTTCATTGCTCACAAACCAGAAACGAAATACAATGGATTGACCAGACGAAATTCCCTTTAGCTCGTCACCACGTTCATTTAGCATCTGAACATCTGAAAAACGAATGGCTCCATTTCCATCACGATCTTTTCGCGAAAGAAGTGAGCTTGACGCCAATTGATCTACTACTGATAAATATCTGGACAACACCTGATCTATTTGACCCGCATAAGAAACAGAACCATTTACCAGTAACAATCCCTTTTTACATAACCCCGATACTGCCGTCATGTTATGGCTCACGAATAAAATAGTTTTACCACTGCGGGTAACATCCTCCATTTTACCAAGGCATTTCTTCTGAAACTCTGCATCGCCGACCGCGAGCACTTCGTCTATAATTAATATCTCTGGTTCGAGGTGTGCGGCTACGGCAAATGCAAGCCGCAATTGCATACCGCTTGAATAGTGCTTCAGCGGTGTATCCAAAAATTTTTCAGTGCCGCTGAAGTCAACAATCTCATCAAACTTTGCTTTTATCTCGGCATGTTTCATTCCGAGGATGGAGCCATTCATGAATATATTCTCACGACCGGTAAGTTCCTGGTGAAATCCTGTTCCTACTTCGAGTAAGCTTGCAATGCGACCACGCACCGTAATGCGACCAGCCGTTGGAGGAGTAATGCGTGAAAGAATTTTCAGCAGGGTAGATTTCCCGGCACCATTTCTTCCGATGATACCGATTGACTCTCCGGGTTGAACATCAAACGATATATCGCGCAATGCCCAGAATTCTTCTGTAGCTTCTTTGGGCGAGAACAAACCTGAAAGTTTATCGCGAAAACTTAAATAGGGAAGCTGCTGATGCTGGATCAGAAACTTCTTGGAAATATTTTGAACTTCAAGTATAGGCTTCATGCCAGGTCTGCAAAAAATAATTCTGTTTTTCTAAAATAACCAAGACCTAACAGTAACGATAGTATAGAAGCACAAATGCTAATGGTAATCAATACCGGATCTAAAGGGTCTGTACTCAAAGGCACTCTGAAAAATGTTATAGCAGCATACATCGGGTTTAACGCTAACACGTATTTGAGAAAAGATAAGTCGATACGCGACACGGGATATACTATAGGCGTAAGGAAAAAAGCAACCTGCATCACAAACGACACAACAAAACGGAAGTCGCGGTACTTGATCATAAGCGCTGATAACCAGCAGCCCAGTCCTACAGCGCCAACTATACTTAATACAAAAGCAAGCGGCCAAAAGAACACGAGCTCCAGACCGTTAATTGATACCGGGGCAAAGAATAAGTAAATAATAAAGAGGATAAGTGCTACAGCTAGATCAACGAGCGATGCCAGTACTGATGATAAAGGTATAATGAGTCTGGGGAAATATATCTTTTTGATAATAGGAGCATTGAGCACCATGCTGTTACCTGCATTTGTTACGGATGTTGAAAAAAAATTCCACAGTAACAAACCAGAAAAAGCAAAAACAGAATAAGGAATGCCACCCGTGTTGACTCCCAGCATTCTTCCGAAGAAGAAAGTAAAGATGATCATCATAAGGAGTGGTTGCAGCATCACCCAAAAAATACCCAATACGGTTTGCTTGTACTTCACTTTGATATCGCGCCAGGTAAAAAAATAAAACAACTCGCGGTAGCTCCATAGCTCCCTGAAGTTGAAAGACAGGTGACTGGCAGGTTCAATGACGGTATCCGGGTGTGATTGACTCATAGCAAGGGACTTTCTGTTGCAACATGTAAGCCATTTTTGGCAATGCACTACATGTCAATGTAAAACATAATACTTTAAAAAATCTAACTTCCCTGAATGGGATAAAAATCTAAAAGTTGTCTCACATTAACACGCATTACTACCAAGACTTTGTTTGTTGCGTTTTAATATTTTTGCAAAGGTAATCATGAATGTATTCTTTTTATTCCCCTATCCGTTAAGTGAGTCGCCTTCGCAGCGTTTCAGGTTTGAACAATATTTTACACTACTTGAAAAATCAGGCATTACTTGTTATAAACAATCATTTTGGGGGATAAAAACCTGGCGTGTTCTTTACAAAAGTGGACATACCTTTCAAAAAGTGGCAGGTTTTTTAACTGGAATCTTAAAAAGAATATTCTTACTCATAAAAATAGGCAGCGCTGATTACGTTTTCATTCATCGCGAAATCATGCCCGTTGGTCCACCGGTATTTGAATGGATCATTGCAAAAGTTCTCCGAAAAAAAATTATTTATGATTTCGATGATGCTATCTGGCTGCCCAACACTTCGGCAGAAAATAGAATTGTGTCAATTATCAAATGGCATTCTAAAACACAATTGATCTGCAAGTGGAGCTATCGAGTAAGTTGTGGAAATAATTACCTGGCCGACTTTGCCAAACAGTTTAACAGTAATGTTGTATTCAACCCCACAACCATTGATACAGAGAATCATCACAATCCGGCTCTCTATCCACATCAGGCAAATGGAAAGATCACTGTTGGCTGGACAGGTTCGCACTCTACGTTAAAGTATATAGATGTTGTTATACCTGTACTTAAACAACTTGAGACCAAGTATGGCGCTATATTTCAGTTTATAGTAATTGCGAATAAGAAACCGGAATTACCACTAAACAATCTTGTATTCATTCCTTGGAAAGAACAAACTGAAATTGAAGATCTGAGCAAAATCGATATTGGTATTATGCCGTTAACTGATGACATCTGGGCGAAGGGTAAATGTGGATTCAAGGCGCTGCAGTATATGGCGCTTCAAATTCCGGCCGTGGTTTCACCCGTTGGTGTTAATACTGAAATTATAGATTCAGGTGTCAACGGATTGTTATGTTCTTCTGAAGAAGAGTGGTTCAATGCGATTGATAAACTCATTCAAAATGAAACGCTGCGACACCAGGTTGGCGCTGCCGGAAGAAAAAAGGTGATCGAACGTTATTCCGTACTCTCCAATTCTGCTACGTTTTTATCCTTGTTTTCGTAGTATATGAAAATGAGGGCAAGGGTATAGAAAGGAAGTAAAGGAATTTTATAGCGAGAAAGTGATCCAAAGTTGAATGTTGATACCCCCACAGCAAAGGCAAATGTTATGCTGAACACAAGACAGAAAATGATGTGTGGATTTGTTAACGCTGCAAAAAACGTTGAGCCGCGTTTAAACATCACATATATCGTTAACAGCAACAGCACCAGTGACTCCATCGCCGACATCAACATCAGTGGATTGCGTACTTCCCAAATATAGGGTCTGAATAACGAAACATTTATAGCCTGTGGACCAAGTTTTACCAGGCTGCCAAAAGATCCATCGAGTTCACCGAGCGTGTAGGTACTTCCTGCATCATGCCCTGTAAGATAAGCTATATCGTACGCTGTAATCATAGCAGTGTTACCAAGTTGATCAAGTGCATACCGGGAGTCATCTTTACCCACCTGGCTAATAGCGAAATAACCCGATATAACGGTTATAGCAATAACAAAGGGTAACATCATAATTTTAAACACCACTGATCGTATCTTGGACAAGTTGGTGGCATATACCCATATCATTACAGCAGGCAAGTAGGTGAGAAGTATATATTTCTTGATCGAAAAAATAATATAGAAGGAAAGAAGGAGGATCAACACGTTGAAAATATTCAATCGCTTGTCGAGAAAAATTCTTTTTACTAGTAGTGTTGCTATACCGAGGCCTGCCAGTGTGATCGTATCTTTTAATAAACCGGAGCCCCAGAATACAACGGAGGGTATAAATAAAGTGGCGAAAGCGATAAGCTTGTGAAGATCAGGTTTGATCTCGTAAAATGTAACGAATAACATCCACAGCCCAACAAAACTGATGACGGCAAAAAGAACTGCGGTTGCCGAGTATGAAGAAAATGTAAACAGATCAAACACCGCAGCAATTCGTATTACCATGAAAGAAGAGCGATCATGAAAAAAAGGAATGCGTGATGAGTACTTGTAAATTCCTATTTCGTTGGAGCCATCGCCAAATAAAAGCTTGAAACCAGTAGCAGGATTTTCCATAAAGGCTTCCCATATATGCCGGCTTCCGTAAGAGTGGAAATTATAAGTATCGCCTCCGCTGTAATAAAACTGGTAAATAAACCCCAGCGCGAGTGCACCCAGAATTTTTGCCGTGAGCGCTGGAAAAAAATATGGTCGCGTTAACTCGTCGGTTACACGGCTGCGCAATATATAGGCAACTGTATAAACAATCAGAATGACGATGGGCGTAACAATAAAATCGCGGAGTTCCAAGCTCTTAAGATCTTCAACGCTTAAAGTTCAGGCTTTACAATTGATAATACAACTGTAATCACCGCTGTTATCAATCTCCTTTTTCAAGACCTTTTAATCTTCGCTTGGCATCTTTGTAGGCTTCATCTTTTCTGCCAGCTTTTTTCTTCACCAGGTTAAACCAGCGCTTCGCTTCTGCTTTGTTGCCTTGCTTTTGAGCAATCTCGCCAAGAGCAATCATAGAGTATAAATAGTAGCCGGATTCAGTGGCATCAATCTGTTCGGCAAACTTCATACAGCGTTGATAATATGTTTTGGCTTCGTCCAGTTTTTTACGAGCCTCGTAAATCTGCCCAAGGAAAAAAGATGCATACCGGCCGCTGGTGGCTTCATAACCAACCATGCCGCTATCGATACGTGTTAAAATATTTTTACAGACAGGCTCGGCTTCTGTGAAGCGTCCCATGGAATATAGCATGCGCGCATAGTATCGATGAAAGTACGGATTGTCAGGATACGTCTGGTATAAATATTCACTGATCTGGGATGCTCCATACTGATCGTTCTCATAACTGTTGAGTATACGCATCAGCCACACCATGGCCTCCGTTCGGGTATAGAAAGCGTTGTACGATACTTCCTTGAGTTGTTTTAATCCCAATGCTTTATCGCCCTTCTTGAAAAACCACAAGACTGGTTTCAATGCCGGGTAATTTTCAGGAACCCATACGGAGAAATAATTATAGAGTGCATCGCCAAATAAAAGCTCCGGACTCAAATCCTGTTTCTCTTTACACTCTTCGAGATAATCTAATCCATCTTTGCCGGCTGATGCCGCTTTGCGCCAGTTCTTCCTTTCTTCATCAGCGTATAGTCTTCCTTTAAAACCATACGCGGCCGCCATGAAGAAAGCAGCTTCAGTACGGTAAGCCGGATAATCATCATAAAGTTTTTCGCCTACTTCAATGGTTGAATCCATATACGCAAGAAAAGTATCATCATGCGAAGTATCTTTTGTATTCGGCATGATCTTCCACCATTCGATCAGTCCCATCAGGAAATATGGAAGCGGGTGCCACCGGTAACGCGCGCGCAGGTAGTGAAACTGAAATTCGGCCCGGTCGAATTTGAAGTTATACAGAT